>JAYTTF010000248.1:0-13968 GCA_043745195.1 Bryobacterales bacterium
AATGCCGGGAAAGTTATAACTCCGAATAAATGTAACCACTTGGTTATTTAGAGAGTTAGACAAGTAATGGTTGTTAAGTTCGAAATCTGTTGGAGAATCCTGACCACCTTGGCCTTCCGAGTCCGCACGTTGTCAAGCCGGACGTTTGGGGCCGGAGAGAAGCTTCTTAGGTCGTCAGCCGAAATGGTTCATGCCCACAGTTACTTCAACCATGTGCCGCCGCAGCTCTTGGATGGGAGATCGTCTTGGCAAGAAACAAGCCGACGATTTCTGTTTCCGGGAACGTTTTCCGGAGACAAATCATCGCTGCAAAGAAATGTCGTCCAGTGGTGAGCACATCATCGACGACGACAATCCGACTTCCAGTTACTTGATCGGCGGACCCTATAATAATGAGATTCGCAAATCGTTCCTCAACCGACATAGTCTTGTCGAGTGCTATAGTATTCTGTCGTAACGCCAACAATGGCTGGACGTTTAGGCCACCGACTCCCTGCAGGACAAGTTCTAACCGATGGTCGTAATCAGGATCTCCCAGTTTCTTGGACGGGGGTATTGGAACAAAAATGGCGTCACGCAGATCTGCCGGTATGGTGCGGCGCAACGCCTCAGCGGCATATGTAACAGCATCGTGTGTAGTGGATCCGTGTTGGCGTTTCATGTCACGAATCAATTGGGTTGCCGATGAGGTGATAAGGTCGCTCGTATCTCCCGTGTAGTCCCAGAGGTAATATCCGATACCATCAGGCCTCTGTTCACCTGCTGGCAAATGAACGGTCCGAAGGGCCACAGGTACCGGCGGGTAAATCATCTTAAACGTCTCCGTCTCAATGATCGCGTCGTGCTCGATCAAAAGCCCGAGCACGCGACGATTTGCTGTCCGCCGAAGCTTCTCGCTCCCGCAGTCGTCGCGCAGCATTTCTATCTGACGAAAAGTCGTAGTTCTGAGCCGGGCTGATAGACCACTGGGTGTTCGCGGTAACTGGAGGTCACCCACTCGCAGGCCGAGGAGCAGCGCTAGTAATTCCGACGCGGTCGTCCCATACAGTGATCCCTTCTTTCTGCCCGACTGGTAGTCGGCCTGGATAAGTGGGATGCGATTCTGACGCGCTAACCGTATAATCCACATCTCCAGGTCATCCCCGTCCTGCTCTTTTTCATCCGCCAAAATGTTCTCTCTCCAACCCGAACTGATTTCGCGGACCCAGCTTGTGTCACGACCCATCAGATTCCCAAACGCGGTCAGCATGGTCACGAGCGCGATGAAGTGCTCGGCGTATTCTTGTCGAGGGGGCTCAAAGAAAGTGGGCGGGCTGTTACGAATACGTAAATATTCCTGGAGCACAGCAACGATACCGCGACAAAGCAACGGCCGTTCGGCAATAATATGTTTGTCTATGCTTCCCCGACCACGGACCTGAGTTTTATCGAGGCAGCAAAACGCATTAATGCATCGTCGAATGAGTTCGGGCCGATAGACACCTTCGATCGACGTCAAGCAGACGATGGGAGCACCCGATCGTACTCGTAAGGTTCCATTGGTACGTGCCCTTCCACGCTCGGCGAGCGTGGAGGCGAAGAGTAGGAAATCGAATAGTTCGGGGGTGAGCCGACTATGTTCGACATTGTCAAGCCCGAGCAGACCAATATCGCCAAGATTCCCGACCGCTGCGCCGCTATAGTCTCCTTTCACCGCACCCATACCCACAACATAGAGGAGCCGCTGCAATCCGCTGGTCTTTCCAGACCCCGTGTTTCCCCGCCAAAGGAGGATGAGTCGTGCCGGTAACGTATGCCTGACGAATGGCATAAAGATGGCGTTGATCGCCACAAGCCAACGCATCGCGGAACTCTCGCAGGTTTGTGAGTCAACAAGCAACTCCTCAAACCGCTGGAGTATATGATCGACACCTCCCCGATCAGCAACCGTCCCGTCTGGATCAAACACAAGGTCCAGAGGATAAACCGTGTCGGGCAGGAAACAAACGGTGGACTCAGTATCTGCTGTCCCTGTCGCGATCTCATCTGACGCTATCGCAAGCACGCGATGACCCCGTAACGGCACCAGTATCCGGTCGCCATCAATTGCGGCAAAAGACGTAACGGTGCACAGGACCGCCTTCTCGTCTGCCTGTACCTGGAGAAATTGAATCGCGGCCCGAGCCAGCGGTGTCGTTGTACCTACCTTTGCCGCTCCCAAGAACAGGCGAGCGAGTCGAAAGTTTCCGGGATCTGCATTGAGCAGGATCAACTGATCCCCCCATCGTATGTAGAGTTCGTTCCCGTCGCGCAAATACCGTTGCTCGCAAATGGGAAGGAAGGCTAGGATTCGCTGTGCGAGCTCAATTGCAGCAGCATCGCGACGATAGTCTGTGCAGAACTCCAATGCCGACGCGGTGCCTGAATCTCGTCTTGATGACTTTGTTGATGAACTGGACATATTAAATAAGTGCTGATAAGGAAAGATTTATCGCAAGAAAACACGAGTGGTCTTTTGTGGGGGCTGCATTGTAAGAGGAAACTTAGCGTGGGTAGGGAAGGTGTACGGGAATATCTGGGACGTATTTCAACATCGGGCAACATAGGATCTGTTCGTGCCAACACACAATCAACGTCCCTTATCCGGGAACGACGCGTTTTTTTGGTGATAAGTCTCAGCTCATTGTTGAACGCGCGTCAAGAAATAGGACATATGTTTGCGCCGAGGGCAGTCTCTTGGTCTTGTCGTGATTTCTAAAGATGCCCGATAGTCAGCGTTCCGTCGCGGCATTTCGCCCCCGCACGAAGTTTTGAGCGTGCTCTTTAATGGCTGCGGGTGACGCGAACCGATCATCTTCACGCGGCAACATGAGCGTTTGTCACTTGGCCGACTCCGATGTTCAGGAAGGTTAGAAATTTCGGTTGACGGATCGGTCCGAAGTTGAAGCACGGCGCGAGGCCGAAGCGACGATCTGGGCGCATGCCAACCATCAATCACTAACATCAGCAAAAACGATGCAACGATGTGGCTCGTATCCATCTTTTTCCCCGCCGCATCCGCCAGTCAAACGTGGGGGGATTCTGGGAGCGAGATGGTTTCTTAAGATGCTGCTTGATGTCTGCGTGCAATTTGGGCGCGAAGCACTTCTAGACCTTCATGCAGTTGAGTGAGTGCTTCTCGGCATCGACGGCAATCGCACAGGTGTGCACGGATAGTCGTCCGTTCTTCTTCAGTCATGTTCCTATTGAGATAGAACTCATCGAGACGGTCAGGTGAAAGGTGGTGTTGCTTGTGGTTGGGCATAGTGGTGGTGTGCTTACCTGGTTTTGGCGTTCGATTCACACTCGATATCGCAGTCTCGCGCTTCTAATAAGGGATGGGCCGCCTAATGGATTAGTGCTTTCGGTACTGACTAAATCTCAGGGTATTTTGCGGGTGAGGAAGAACGACGGTATGGTGCATCGTGTCGGCACTCTGCAAAGAATTGGTGCACATATTTTAGGGGGCTGGGCGAAAACTGGCTGTTACCCCCAATAGTGGGTGCGAGTCCTATAGTATCTGCTAGTACTGACGCCCCCAAAGACCCTATGAAGGCCCGTAAATGGGGACACACAAAAATCAAGCACGCATGTTAGCATCAAATTTCACGGTCAAACGGCTTCGTCAAGAGCCAGCATTTTCTGAACCCGCGACGTCGAAATTCACGGGGAGTTAGTCAAGACTGAGGATCGTGAAGACCAAAACAACAAGCTAGTCGCTCGCCGTCCAGCATCACCTTTTTTCAAAAAGCGAATCGGGACGCGGGAGAACAAGTAGACCGGGGAAACTTTGCCACATTCGTGGAGCATATTCTACTGGCATTGAGGGGAAGGAATGCATTTGAACCAAAACAAAAGTGCGACACCGATGACGTCAACCCGAACAACGGGAAGTACATCGACGGCTATGAACCAGCGTGATTTGAGTATCCTGCGGCAAAACGCAGTACAAGCCGTCACCAGCATGTCCGATGTTGAACGTGAGCTATTAGCCCGGTTCTACCTCTTACGCGAGCCTGAATGGCAAATTCGGACAGCGATGAACCTGGACGAGTGGACCTACGCAAGCCTGAAACTACGCGCCCGGAAGGCAATATGCGGACGCACCAGTGATCTGCAGGATTCTTCAGCAACTGCAATGGAGCTAACGCTGGGTATTGGTGTGCTTGCTAGAAAACTGGATGGGCTATAAACAATATCTCTGTTGATGTGAAATCTGGAAGTTGGCGCTCCTACAAGTCTTGTATCTGGTGGTTGACTTGGCGCTGGGGAGATGTCGTGCTCTGGGATAAAAAAGAGCGCCTGTTGCTTTCCAGTTGGTGGGATAACTCCTTAACGCATCGAAAGCCAAAGGTTCGTGCTCTCAGCATTGAGCAGTAGTGCTGTATCGGCGGGGGCGAGTTCACCGGTCGATTCGTCGATTACCCGAGTCTGTTGAGCTTTGGCACGAATCGAGTTCAACCACAAGGCAGGATCCGTGTTTCCCAGACGGAGTAACGCGGGAGCAAACTCAAGCACGATAGAGCAAACGCGACCCTGTTCAAGCGCTTTCATTGCACCCTCTAGAATTTCCGGCTCGTAACCTTCAGCGTCAATTTTCAACAAATCAATCTTCCGGTCAGGAACCATCTCGTCAAGGCTACGCACTTTCACCGAGATGCTCTGCGGGTTTATTGCTTCAGGGCGATTGAGGGAGCTGTAAGTCCGGGAAGAATTTTTAAGGTAGAGTAGCCTTTGTTCCGCCAATCGGCCCGCAGCGTAAGGCAGAAGCTCCACTGTTCGCAAATTGAGAAGATTATTTAATTGGACATTGCCACTTAGAATTTCAAAGCTCATGGGATCGGGCTCCCATGCCTGAACGAAGCCCTTGCTGCCAACTAGAGCCGCTGCGGGGATAGTCAGCAATCCAAAACTTGCGCCGATATCGACAAAAGCCATACCTTCCCTTAGATAAGATTGAATCGCTTTGAGCGTAGCTGGCTCCGGATGTCCGCGATGCTCCAAATAGGCGGCTAGACGCCATTCTTGAGCAGGAAAACCAAACAGGTAAGGTCCCCAAGGAACGACTTTCACTTGGAGAGTAGTCGACTGGCTTACCTCCATACTGCATAGTTGCCGTTCAATATCTTCGATTCTGGAAACTGCCTCATGTTGACGTTGGTTTAATTCGTCGATGACGCGGGAAAATTCCCGGTGGGAAGCCGCAATTGCTGCCTGAACACTTATGATTTGGTCCGCTTGCCGCGAGGCATTTTTCTCAAGTAATTGCTCCGTTTGCAGCATTACGAGATCCTGCTTGCGATCGATGCGGTCCAATCGATGTAGTTGCCAGATTTTGCTATACATGCTGTAGAGCCGCGCTAAAATCCCCGTTGGGTAAGGACTTGCCAGCACAATGGAACGAGTACGGATCCCAGCTTCCTCGGATTGTTCAATTTCAGTCCGGATCTGGGATCTGGGGACTCCGCTGGCCAGCCGCTCCAAATAAAATGCCATTCCTGTGGCATCCGGCTCACGGTTAACATGTTGACGGTAGAGTATGGTGATGAAGCTCCTATCATCCAAAGGATCCACATCAGTTACGGAATGAGCGCCTGGGCTCTTCAGTAGAGGTCGTTCAATAAGACGCTCCAAGAATTCTTTTTTCAGGTACATGAGGAGAGGACGAACTTCCATTTGAGCACAATCCAATCAGGAATAGGTTCGTTTTGCAGCGAAATTTCCTAACAGGATACCGCCGTATTGAGGTAATCTTTAAACTTCAATTGAATGCGAGTAGTGGTTGCCAGTTCCGAAATGCCGTTTGTTGCGGGGGGAGCGTCCTTGCTTGTGGATTGGCTCGAACACGCACTACGGGAATGCGGCCACGATGTGGAAATTTTTCGACTTCCATTTGATCAGGATCCGAACCGATGGCTGGAACAATATTTGGCATACAGGCTTTTGGATCTAGCCGATACCTCCGACCGGTTGATTACGCTCCGAACACCTGCCCATCTTTTTAGACATCCGAACAAAGTTGTATGGTTTATTCATCACTTGCGGGGCGCGTTCGATCTGTGGGCTACACCTTATCAGGATTTACCTGCCACCCTGGGCGGTGCTGGTTTGCGGGAAGCGATTCGCGCCGCCGACAATTTGGCGCTCGGTGAATGCAGGCATTTGTTTGTCAATTCACAAATCATGTCCAATCGAGTCTTAGCCTTTAATCAGCTGCAAGCGGAGGTGCTCTATCCACCACTATTGCAGCCGGAACGCTACCGAAATTTGGGCGATGACGGGTACTTTCTGTATGTCAGCAGGCTAACTCCGCATAAAAGACAACACCTTGCCATTGAAGCCGCTTCAAAAATGAGATCAGGCGCGCGGCTTGTGATTGCGGGCAATGCCGGTGAGGGCGAGGCAGTTTATCTTCAATCGATGCGAATGCAAGTTGCGGCTTGGGGTTTGGAGAATAGGGTCAGCATTGAGGCGCGTTGGATTTCCGAGGAAGAAAAACAGGAGTTAGTAGGGCGTTGCAGGGCCTTGCTGTATTTTCCCTATGATGAGGATTCGTACGGCTTTCCAGTTATCGAAGCGTTTGCGGCTGGCAAGCCCGTCATAACAACGATTGACGCAGGGGGAACTCAGGAAATCGTGACAGACGGCGAAAATGGAGTTGTTTGCGCAGGAAATTCAGAGTCAATTGCCGCAGCGATGGACGAGTTGGCAGATGATAAGCGAAAGGCCACAAGCTTAGGTGCGGCAGGGGCAGAAAGCTTGCATCGCTTGGGACTGAACTGGCCGTATTGCGTGGAAAAACTACTTACATGAAGATTGCGGTGGTGAATAATGCTGTCCCATTCATGCGTGGCGGGGCCGAACACCTGGCCGAAGCGTTAGTGCGCCGGTTGATTGAGGCTGGACATGAGGCTGTCCTTTACCGCATCCCTTTTCAGTGGAATCCACAAGAAAATATTCTTGATTCTTTGCTGGCAGCTCGTTTGCTGCGATTTCCTAATCTCGATCTTGTGATTCCCTTGAAATTCCCGGTTTACGCGATAAATCACCCGCGAAAAGTAGTGTGGCTGGTGCATCAGTTTCGACAGGCTTATGATTTGTGGGGAACATCCTTGCAGGGACTCAGCGGTGACTCGGATGGTCAAAGAATCCGGTCTTCAATCATCAAAGCTGATAGCGAATTTCTGCCACAAGCAAAGAAGTTGTTCGTCAACTCGCATGTTACAGCAGACCGTCTTCGGAAATTCAACGGCATTAAAAGTGAAGTGCTCTACCCGCCATTGCCTGAACCTGAAATGTTCGGACCCGGGCCTCAAGGAAACTACATTTTTTGCGCTGGACGGATCAATGCAAGCAAGCGGCAGCACTTGTTGGTTGAAGCCATGCGATGGACCAAAAGCAAAGTAAGATTGCTGCTGGCTGGCGCTCACGAATCAGCCGTTGAGGAATCGGAATTGAATTTGCTTATGGCGGATCCTGAAATCGCGAGGAAAGTGGAGTGGATTCCTGGATACCTCGATGAGGTCCGAAAGCGCGAATATTTCAAGAATTGTCTTGCGGCAGCCTATATTCCAGTGGATGAAGATTCCTACGGGTACGTAACAATGGAAGCATTTCTCTGCGAAAAGGCGGTGCTTACGTGTAGCGATTCTGGAGGAATCCACATTTTGGTTAGCGGGGGCGAAACGGGTTACATCGCCGAGCCAAATGCCAAAGCGTTGGCCGAATCGATGGATAATCTCTATGCGGATCGCGCTAAGACCCTGAGTATGGGAGTGGCAGCAGGGTCGCGAGTGACCGAGTTGGGTATAGCTTGGCCAGCGGTTATCAAGCGACTTTTAGATGCTGCGGCGGAATAAACATAAATGAAAGTAGCTTGGTTTACACCGCTGCATGAACGAAGTGCGATAGGCCGATTCAGTGAAGGCGTAACCACTGCGTTGGCAGAGTTGGGTGTTGAAATTGAGCTATGGCGAAGTGATACCGGCCCAATTCACCCCGTTCAATTGCCCGTTCGAACGTTTATCGCCGATGCTGAGACTGCCTCCAAAATAGACCGTGATTACGACCTTTGTGTTTATAATTTCGGGAACTATCTGCCGTATCATGCTTCAATTTTTGAAATGTCAAGACTACAGGCAGGTCTAGCTATCCTGCACGATTTAACTTTGCATCATTTTTTTGCTAGCTTGTACTTGGAGCGAATGCATTCGCCGGAAGCTTATAGCGAAGCTTTGATCAGACTGTACCCAGAGCTCAAAGAACGCTTTCACTCGCCTCAAATTCTTGCGGCCGCCCAACTGTGGAGCGGAGAAGAAGTTACGCGATATCTGTTTTTTGATCCTGTATTGGAGAACGCCCTTGGGGTGGTGTGCCATTCGCAATTTCATGCTTCCGCTGTTAAGCGGCGCTGGCCAGGCCCAATCCAAGTCATGCCTTTGGCTTACGAGCCCAAGCTTGAGATTCGCAAGATGCCCATGTTGAACGCACAGCCTTCGAGTCCTAACCCCAGGCTGCTTATCGTAGGGCATATCAATCCGAACAAGTGTGTGCACCTGCTATTGGAAGCGTTGAGCAACTTGCCGCCGGTAGAAGTGATTTGCGCGGGTCCAATTGAGGGACCTTATCGAGCCCGGTTAGAGGCGATTTACTCGAAGTTAAGAATTCAGGGCAAGCTTACATTTACCGGCTATATTAGCGACTGCGACCTGGCTGCATACTATTCGGCCGCCGATCTATGTATCAATCTACGAAAGCCAATTACCGAAGGTGCAAGCGCATCGATTATTGAGCAGATGTTTCTGGGCAAGGCATCGTTGGTTTTGTCTGAAGGATTTTATGCAGAATTGCCGGAGGAGACGGTTTTTCGTTGTACGCCCGCGAATTTGCAGATGAAGCTGGCAGAGGCACTGCAAAGCCGTGAAGTCCGTGAGTTGGTTGGAAGAGCGGCTAGACTACATGCGGAAGCGACTTTCACTTATTCAGCATACGCAAAGCAGATGCGGAGGAGCATGTCGGACGTTGTGGAAGGTGGACCGCTTTTTGGACTGGCGGAGCACCTAGGGAAAGAACTGAACTTCTGGGGTATCTCGCGGAAGGACCCAATGGTTGCAAGGCTTTCGGCAATTGTCGGCGAACTATTTCAAAGAGATCATTGACTTTCGAAGTGCTCTCAGCGAAGCCTGCGTGTAAAGGTGCCGCAGCATCGAGAGTCGTTGCGATGACGGGTCTCCGCCGCAACCATTGCTTTCAGTTTAAGTGCGTCGGAGATATCCCGCATCGTTTAATTCCAAATGGCCCCTCTGGGCCACAATCATCAAACGATTTACTAATTTCTCAGGGAATCGCGTGATTTATTTGGTGGCGAGAAATAGCATCGCTAGCTAGTTTGGATTGGCAGGCCGTGGCTCCGTTAGTGTTCCTTGAAGTCAGTGGACTGATTTCTGAATCAAGCTTAGGTCGAAGTGGTCGTTTTTGATTGATCCATCAATTAGTACTATGGGACCAGCCAGGCACCGACGGCTTTCCACGCACTCGTTTGCGCCCCACCAAGAGTCTGAACCGCCGTCCATATGCCACGCGGGCCGCTAAAGCCGCTCTTAAACGTAACGTTTAGATTCAGCGTGAGCTGGTTCCCATTTTTCACTGTGCTTGATCCCGTCGCGCTGATCAGGCATTGGCTGTTTTGGATCGTATTTGTACCTGTAAGCACAATTTTCGTTGCCGCATTGCCATCCCCATTATCGGGATAGAGATACAAAGTGTTTCCCGGAGCATCGTAGGCCACATAACAAGCCTGCCGCCCATCAAAAGCCGAGTTGATCAGAGCCCAGGCCGTTTGTAGATTGTTGGCGCTCGTTACGTCTTGAAATGTGTACGAAACTATCTGGTTTGCCTCTCTGCCGATTGACGGTGTCATTGAAACCGGTAGAGGGTAGGTAACGGTCGGTTGAGGGATCGCGAAGACTCCCATTCTCTGCCAGCCGGAGCTAACGTTTGAAATAGATTGAGCTGCCAGATAGATAATTTTGTTGCCTGTGAAATCACTCTTGAAGGCAATATCGAGGTTCAAAGTCAGAAGGTTTCCACTGCCTGTGGCAGAGGAAGACGCCGAGAAGATCGTACATTGACTGTTGCCTACCGAGTCCGATCTCCCCAACTTAAGTCCTGCGGAAAGCCCGCTTCCCGGACCCTGGTCATTCACCAGATACAAGACTTGTGAAGGCTGCGAATAGGCAATGTAACAGGCCCTCTGACCGTCCAGATACTGGTTGATCAACGCATTGACGATGCCCAGTTGTTGATACCCCTGGGGATGCGAGAATACAAGGCGAACAGTTTGCCTTGCTCCACTTAGAAACAAGAGGCCCGAACCGTTGGCTGTCGGCGCGCCCCCTGCGGCAATTGTCAGGCTGAGTGTCTTCGAGGTGGAAACCGCCGGCGTGGCGGAATCGGTGACCGTGACAGCGACGGATTGGATTCCAGCAGTGGAAGGGGTGCCGGAGATGACTCCGGTGGCTGGAGCAATTGACAAACCAGCGGGCAGACCACTTGCAGACCATGTGTAGTTGCCTGTACCACCCGTAGCGATCAATATGGCCGAATAGCTGATTCCTTGAGCTCCTACAGGCAAAGGAGCCGTGCCGATCACCGGCGGGCCTGTGGGAGGTATGGTCGCCTTCGTAGTTGTTGACCCTCTTTCAGTAGCGCCTCCGCAAGTCAATCGGTAGTAGTAAGTAGTGAGTGGTTGCAATGCTAAATTCCGTTGTACGCCCCCATCGTCAATGACCAAAGAATCTTCGCCAACTTGAAAGTTGCGACCAATACCATCCATACTTATGGAGGCTCTTTTGTTGGCGACATCGTAATTGGAGCGTTTGAAGTAATCTGGACGCAAAGCATTCACTAATGCGAAGGTTCCATCGTCGTTTATCAGCTGGCTATTAGTGCTTAATTCGAGGGAGCAGGGAAGTGACTTTAGGACTTGGGAAACGCGCCAGCGGAACAGCAATGTTTTGTCGCCGGATGCAATTGAAAGCCCCCGAATCAGCGGAATATTTTCCACGTCTACGCCAACTGTGGAATTATCGAAACCAGTTGTCTTCAACATCTCCTTGCGAACTGTATATTCATTGTCAGTAGGATTGACTAACCAGTTCCGCATTTCCACCTCTGAACTGCCTGTTTCCAATTGATTTTCTTTACAGATGCGAGGCGCTGTACAGCCTTCAACCAATGATTGCCACGCTGGGCCAACCGGCATACCCAAAAGTAGATTGTTGCGAAATTCTAATCCAACATCGTTTCTAAGGTTCCAAGTGTCATTGGTTCCCAAGCCACTGGACATGATTCCATACAATCCCCAGGGGGCGATATTATTGCGGATTTTCAGTCCTTTGGTAATGTTGTTGAGAAGTGAATCGCCCTGATCCTGCAGTATTAATAATTGAGGAATACGGGATGAAGGGTGGATAGTATTCTTGATGATCATCGTATTGTTATCAATGGAGATGTTTTCTCCAGCGTTGAGAATCTTGGCAAGTGAATGGGAGAAGGACTGGCCATAGGGCAGAGTTGGGCGCCCGGGGCTGGCAAACATCAAAGGCGAATCGTTTACTATAAGATTGTTCTTGAAAGTCACATCGCTGAGTATGCCGCCTTCGCCGCTATCATCCCGGCCAAGAGTTAACATGCCGGTAGCAACGTTTCGAAAAATATTGCCGTATGCGTAGATATTTTGAATTTGGCCATCGGGAATGGTGACCACCCCCCATTCCGCACTAGCCAAGTTAGGCAACGTAGTCGGGTACGGAGCATCCACTGTGTAAGTATCAACTCCAGGTCCGACGGAAACAATCCTTCTCCACTCAAAATAACCTGGGAGGATAGGAGAATTCGGGGCTGTTCTTTTAGAGATTCCCAATAGCTGCCCCCGCAATGGACGGAAAACACCGGAATAATTACGAATTGTAACAGTCAATCGGTCGGCAGACAACGAGGCGGAACCCTTTTGCTTGTTTGCCTCATTGCGAACCGTAAACACAAAACCAAACCATTGGGAGCCACAACCGTTGAAAGAATTTTCTCCACTATTCCAGCGGATCACCGCGTCGGAACCTTGTTTGAGTTCAAATATGTTTTTGATGCAAGGTCGATTGGCGTCCCCCACATAATTAGCGGATCCCTCATAGAAACGAGGCGAATTGTAGAAAGCATTATGCTCGACCAGATAATTACGGGGGTGGGGCTTACCCTCTGTAAAAAAAAGACCGGGGGATCCGCCGGTAAGCGAGCCTATAGATACGCCTCCTCCAAAATAATTATTGACAAGACGGAAAGGCCCGATCGAGCTATTACTTATGTAAACGTGGTAGCCTTCTTCGTTGGGCTGTTTGTGGATGTCGTCAAAAAAAGAATTTAGAACCGAAATATTTCCGTCCACCTGAACCGGGTTTTTAACCCGCTTAGCGGGATCAAAGTCGCCAGTAATGTAGACCCGATCTAATGTAACGTTCGTTCCTAGTGAAGCGATGGAGGTGGGGATGGCCGGGCCGACCTTGAATATACTGAATGGTTCCAAGTTCTGAGGCGCTCGCATCCGTACGGCAATATTGAGGAAGATCACACCCGAAGTTCCCGGAGTATCCAGCCGGAAAATCGGATAATTAGAGGTGAAATCTGTAACGTCAAACAAGGGCAAGTGTGGTAGGTAGCCGGGTGAGATCCGTTGATTAACATCCGGCAACCAGTCAGCCGTTTGGCTCGTCGTAATCACAAGCTCCATACCCTTGGGACACGATTTGTTGACAAGAATGGTATCGAATAGGCTGGCAATATTAATGACCGATCCCGCCTTTATCTTGATGACATCACCACAATCAGAAGCTTTTATGGCAGCGTTTACACCCGCAGCAGAGACCGGAAAGTTACATGCCTGAACACCATCACAGACCTTCAATTCTTTAGCAAGAAGGAGATCAAAAAGAAAGATTAACGTGCTAACAAGCTTTTTCATGGTTTTATTCTTGTTCCAAGCAACCTTTGTGTCATTAAGAAAATCAAAAGTAAGATTGCTTGAAAAAACTCATCGACAATTAGGGAAACCATCGCATTGGGGAAACCATTACTATTGAGAGCAGGCGAAGCCTAGGCGACTTACTCTTATTGGAGTACCCCGTGATAGTTGCGAAAGTACTGCAACAAAGTTGCTGGCGTTGGTCGTCTGGGGGCAATCAGCAGCGAAATCATATCCAGAGAAACGTAGTAGGTAAGACGCCAAGCTGGTTTCCAATTAGAGCAATCGATAAGATGATCGAGTGCGATCGAAACGCTCAGTCTAAGAAAATCATCGAAGAGAACCGGCCAGACCAGGACGGCTGTTTCCGCTGCGCCTTCGAAACCGTATCGCCCAGTCGAATCGTGCCAGGATGAAGATTCCCAAGAGCACTTTTGCGCTTTGTCCTTGGCCGTAGCAAGTCGGCATCGGTGACTCTTTGTTTTCAGGCCAGTCCTTCCCGAAGGGTCGCATGTGGTGCCGGTCATTGAGCGCGATGATCAACTTGTTGGAACGATGTGGGCAAGGGATTACATCCCACGACTGTGTGTACCGAAAGAAGACAATTGCCAAAATATTATCGGTGATTTAATGAACTGTTAAATTTTACAATTCGGTCAAAAATCGCAGGGTGTGTCAAGACGCCCTGCATTCGTCCAATTGAAAACATACCATCGGGCCTTAGTTAAGCCCTTCGCCTGATTTCAGCATCCCTAGGCCCCAAGTCGTCCAGCTCGACAACGTGCGGACTATGCCTGCTTCAAACAGCGCTGGCCGGGCTTTCCTCAATTCCGATACAACTAAACGACCACCGGCTCAAAGCCGGTGGGTTCGGTTGCGACTGAAAGTCGCCGGACGCGGCTGAAGCCGCCTACGTTTCCGGGGCAGTGATCTTG
>JAYTTF010000249.1:0-13949 GCA_043745195.1 Bryobacterales bacterium
AATCCAATCTTTACGTCGCTTGAAGATGCTCTCGCGATAACGAAACTCACATTCCGATTTATTTAATTTGCGAATGTTGGCACCATCGAAGAAGCTGACGGATTCTACTCGTTCTGATATGGAGTGCCCATAAGCTCCGGCATTTCCGTACACTGCGGCACCTACCCAGCCAGGAATTCCAGCCAGCGTTTCCAGCCCTCGAAGTCCAGCATGGTTTAAGGAATCAATCAAGTCGTTCAGCTCAGCACCGGCATCCACCTGAACCAAAGTTCCGGCGTGCCGAATCTCTGCCGCAATGAATCGCAGCACCACGCCCTGGTAGCCTTTGTCGGAAACAATCAGGTTCGTTCCTCCGCCTAAAACAACGTGCTTTGAAAGGCTTGTTTGCAGCAGTTGAAGTGCTTTCACGAATGCTGAGGGATCGGCTGTTTCAGCAAAAACCGTGGCTGGTCCTCCAAGTGCAAATCGTGTGTGATTCCGCAAGGGTTCCTGCCGTTTGACGATGAGCCCCGCGATGGATTGCAATTGGGAATATTCATTGTCGACAAGTGCTTTTTCGGCAAACATTCCCCTTTAGTATAGCTACGAAGCTTCGTCGGCACCCATAGCCAGCAACAGCCGCGTCATAGCTTTGCGCTTCATGAAAATTGCACACTGCAGCGGCGTACTGTTTGGCATAACGCGCCATTGATTCACGCGCTTGTGGATAGATGTTGGATCCTCCCGAAGACGATCTCGCACCTGTCGGCGTAAGTCGAAACAAACGGCATCATGCAGATCAATGGCGCAATTTTCCTGTAGCCACCTACAAACGGCAGTTTGTTGAGAGTGATCGGCCCAAGAGTAAGGGGTGGCATTGAACGGATTATTGCGGTTGCTGAGGCTGGCCCTTTTTGCCATTAGGCGTTGCACCATTTCCAGGTCGCCTGAAACAGCAGCGCGATGGAGCACCGTCCCGTTGTTGACCCCAAGCATTTCCCAATTCCCATCTTTTTCTAAGAGAAAATCCACAGCGGCGCGATGTTGGTTCACGTATGCGAAGAGCAGAGCCAGACCAATTGCATCGCGCTGAGATAGGGCGCGACCATTGCGGCGAGGCCGGAGCCGCAAGAAGCCCTTTGAGTCGAAGAATTTTTGGATAAGCTTCATGCGTCCCAACGCTGCTGCGGCACACAGGTCTACCTTAGCGCCGAGCTTGATCATCTTTTCAGCTGCGCAAGGGGCATGGTTCGCAAGTGGTGCATCAAGGATGCCGGCTTTGGTTAAGTTAAGCTTCGCGCCATGTTTCAATAGCAAGTCTATTAGGGGTGCGGAAACACCCGCATCGCTGGCCAGTTTGCTGGTGATCAGCAGGCCCATGGTAGTGCCACCATTTGGACCCAGGGTGGATGCATGCACGTCTGCGCCAGAATCCAGAAGCAAGCCTGCTAATTTCACTATGTTGCTTGGTAGCGAGTTTCTACCTGGATTTCCTGCAACGTGATGAAGCAGCGTGGCACCAGTAAAGTAATGATAGGGCGGCTCCAAATTTGCACGGGCATGGATTAGATTCGGTTCTGCGTTGATGAGACTACGGAGAAGTTTAAGATCGCCGACATCCAGTGCCGCAAGGGCTTGGGCAAAAAACGGATACGGCCTGAATTTCGCGATGCGTTGCGACAAATCAATTGGAGTAACTCTTTTTGATGAAATCATAGAATCTCGAAACTCGTAAGCACGGAGGCTAACGAAAATATCAAAACGTTGATACGGAAACAACCTGTTTTTCACTATTCCTACCGACAACCAATAACAGGAGGTTCCAAATGTCTAAGATATAAGGCGCAATATAACCTCACCAGAGGCTGCTGATTAAATCGTAACTTATAAAAATGCGGTCCCTTGAGTTAAACTCCCGGAAATCACGCAGTAGTTTTCTTCTATCTATCGCAACAACTTTAGCTCCACAGCCTTGGCCGTACTCTACGCCGGGCCCATCCATCCACACTTCCGATACACCTGACTCTTCGTCTAGTTCCCATGTGCACTCGCAGCAGGGGAGGTTCGTACAATTAGCATTTAGAGTTTGGCGAACTAGGGAATCCGGCAGGATCGTCTAACCAGTTCTGGTGAAAGCCTTGTTACACGCAACTTGCGCTATGCGCTTTAGTGGGTGGTTCGGTCTCCGCAGTTGGAGTAGGTTGGGCAATTTGCGAAATGGGGTTTAGCGCAACATATAAGATGCTGTGTGGGTTGTGAAATTGAGTTTCGCGGGGGAATGGAAAGTTGAGCGATACCGAGTCGATTAGCTTCGTTTCAACAGGGTTGGTTTCGACTGACTTTGCTTCAACAGGCTCTGTTTCAACTGGCTCTGTTTCAGCCGTTTCACTTTCTGTGGATTCGTTGGTGGGTTGGTGGTCCTCAGTTAGGTTCGTTTCAACACCTTCATTCTGCGGTTCGAAGTCTGGTGCTTCAGGCGCAACGGGTGGGAACAGTTGGCGCATATTGAGAAGTTGCTGCGTGAGCTTTTCGTACTGAGATAGCAAACGGCGACCTTGGCGCGAGATTTGGTTTAGGGCGTCGCCACGCTCTTGGAGGGCAAGGACAGCAAGGGCGTAGGTGGCGCTGGGACTGATGGTTGCGAACTCTTTATTGATTTCGTGGGTCATTCGATGCGTTTGGATACTGATCAAGGCTGATTCGGCTGGGGCTTGACGGCGAAGACGCCAAAGGGTGGAGGCCATTTCAAAGACAAAAATATCCTCGATGGGGTTGGTAGGTTTCCAGTTATCGAGGTGGGCGTCCAGGAGGACCTGGAACTGTGGAAGTTCTTCGCCCGGGAGTATGAGTTCCTTGACGTAAGCAGCGTGGGTGACGGCGTTGAAGGCAGAGCGGCATTTGCCTTCGGGGGTTTTAGTGCCGGTGGATTTTAGAGCGTTGAGGCGCGAGGTTTCTTTGCGTTTATCGACTGTTGTCATTGCGTTTACAGGATAGCAGACGGGTTCAAGGACGCATTGGTTAAGTGCTTTAGAATCCTAGTGGAATGCCTTGTGACTGCATAGATTTTTTGCCCGGTTTCGCGTTAAAAACACTTCTGGGGTGGGGAAAAACTCAGCGCGGAATTGGTCTAAAAATGCGGTGAACTAAAGCGCACCGTGAAGCTCAGGGCTATGGGTTTTGTTCGCATTCGGAGTTGAGATAACGAACTGGGAAGCCGGGAAGGAGGGGTTGTTTTTGGCCGGATAAGGGGAGATTGGTATCGGACGCGTTTTTGGACGGGGCAAACAGGCAATCAACGTTGAGAAAATTACCCCGATTCGGGGTCGGGACATGGAGGTAGCGGCAGCGGCCTGGGCCACTGGCAGAGCGCCGTTTCCGCACAGCGGCGTTCATGAGGAATCCTCGAAACGGGAGCGGTAGAGGGGATGGAACAGTTCCACAACGTATTGATTAAGAAAATTTCCGGTCAATGCTTCATAACGCGCGCGGAAATCAAGGGGTTTTGGATCGGGTTGAACAGGTTCGGCGACGGCCAGCAGTTTACGGCACAACGCGAGCGATTGTTTCCGCACCGGGTTGGCGAACAAGCCGTAGTGCCGGATGCGTTGAAATCCGCTGGGAAGAGAGTGAAGCAGAAATCGGCGCAGAAACTCCCCGGCGGCAAGGGTTCATGACTTTCTGTTTTTTCCTGTTCTTATTTTTCTCCCGGTAGTCTTTACTTTATCGCTAATAATGACACGTCGGCCTTACAGCGAGATCGTCCGATTTCAAGTTTCCTCACTTCCCTTCCCCCACGGTAGTTGCAGTGCCCAACCGGTTGGCTTGAAGTGTTCAGAGGATGTTAACGACCGGGCCTCGATTTATTGTTTGGATACCGCGCGGACTTACCGTAGAAAGCTTGCTGGGCAGCGAGTTGTTCTTCCTGGTTAAGTACCGGATGCAAGGTGGATTCCGAACTATGGGTTGGTGGAAGGTTTATGGCTCCGAGAATATTTTTTACATGTAGCGGCTTACCGGCCCGCAGGTTTCCCAATATTAAGCTGGCTCGGATCCAGACTGGGAGCCAAATTATCTTAAACGGCTCTACTCGAACAACACGGGACCCTCCCCGGATTTCCTGGCACGCCGCTATTCCGCCTTCAACTCGCTTGGATTCGCGTTGTGCACCAGGCTGGTCCAGCGATTCGCCGGGGTGCAAATGGAACGATTCCCCCCGCCCTCTGGCCTCCATTCGCAACACTGCGATGTTCGCTTGCGTCGGCTGGAGACTTATAGCGGAGATAAACTGCGGTGTGGTGAGACACCGGTTTTCCGCCTGTGTTGTGCTGCGCTACCGCGCAACTGATTGCCGTGTTGACCGGGCAGTGGGTCAGGCGAACCTTTAGGAACATTTCTCCCGGTCAGTTCTCTCTACTTGCAGTTGACAGGAGAGACGATACAGCGTAATTGTAGAAGAGCGCGATGACCCCTTCACCCAAACCAAACATCGTTTTCACGCGTCCTATCGAGGATGCCTATCTCCAGATTCTGACTCCCACAGCAATTCGATTTCTCACGGAACTCTCCGCTCGCTTCGACGAACGGCGCGAGCAACTGCTCAAGAGAAGAGCCCAGCGATGGGATCAGTTGCGCCAGGGTGCGCTACCTTCCTTTCTTCCGGAAACTGCTGGTATTCGAGCGGCATCGTGGCAAGTGGCGGCAATTCCGCCAGCCTTGCGGGATCGGCGCGTTGAAATCACCGGGCCGGTGGAGCGGAAAATGACCATCAACGCTCTTAATTCCGGTGCGTCCGTATTCATGGCCGACTTTGAGGATTCAAACTCCCCCACATGGGATAACGTCCTGCAAGGTCAAATCAATATGCGCGACGCCGTGAATGGAACAATTTCCTATTCCAGTCCGGAAGGAAAGCAATATAAACTGAATGCCACAACTGCCGTATTAATGGTGCGCCCGCGCGGGTGGCATCTGGTGGAAAAACATGCACTGCTGGGCGGCCAGCCGATTTCCGGTTCGCTGTTCGATTTTGGTCTCTACTTCTTCCACAATGCGGCACTGCTGTTGCAGCACGGCAGGGGGCCATATTTTTACCTTCCAAAAATGGAGAGCCACCTGGAGGCTCGGCTTTGGAATGACGTTTTCGTGTTTGCCCAGGACTATTGCGGAATACCGCAAGGTTCAATCCGCGCAACGGTGCTGGTGGAAACCATCCTCGCCTCTTTCGAAATGGATGAAATATTGTACGAGTTGCGGGATCATTCCGCCGGCTTGAATTGCGGTCGCTGGGATTACATTTTCAGCTACATCAAAAAGCTGGGCCACCGCGCCGATAAGATTCTGCCGGATCGCGCGCAGGTGACCATGACCAAGGCATTCCTGAAATCCTACGTCGACCTGCTTATTCAGACGTGCCATAAACGCAATATCCACGCCATGGGTGGTATGGCGGCTCAGATTCCGATCAAAAACGATGCTGCGGCGAACGATCAGGCCATGGAGCGCGTGCGGCAGGACAAACTCCGCGAAGTTAAGGCCGGGCACGACGGAACCTGGGTGGCCCATCCGGGTTTGATTCCCATCGCAAAGGCGGTTTTCGATGAGTTTATGCCTTCGCCAAATCAGATCCATGTGAAGCGCGACGATGTGGCGATAACCGAGGCGGATCTGCTGGAACCCGTGGCAGGCCAAGTTACTTCACAAGGCCTTCAAACCAACGTTGACGTAGGCATTCAGTATCTGGAAGCTTGGTTAAACGGCAACGGTTGTGTACCTATCTATAACCTGATGGAAGACGCCGCCACGGCGGAGATTTCCCGTTCACAGGTGTGGCAATGGGTAAAGCACAAGGTAATAATGACCGATGGCGCAACGGTCACTCCCGAGTTGGTTCGAGCGGCCATTGAACAGGAATTAACCTCGAAACCAGGAACTCCCAACAAACGCCGCGCCGCCGCGATTTTCGCGGATATGATGACCCGGGACGATTTTCAGGAGTTTCTTACAACAGCCGCTTACAAAGAGCTTGATTAAGCATGCCGCGCTGCCCGATCTGGACCGTCCTGCCGCGTGCCTGCAACCTACGCGGATCACGCAAAGTTGATAAGGTGGGCGTCCTTCGTCCGCGCTGTCGGCTACTGCCCCCGATTCGCGCCTAGCTGAAGCGATGAAGAGCAAAGATGCTGTGTTAGCTGAGAAGCTGCTGAAACGGGTGGCGATGTCAACGGCGCTGAAGCGGATGGAGCCACCGCGCTACATTGGGCCGCTTATTTGGAACGTGTAAAGGGCAAAGCGCTTTAATGTGGACTGCGGCTGAAGGGAACGTGGAGGCATCGAAGATGCTGCTTGAATTTGGTGCGGATCTGCGTGTGCGCTCCACGGAGAATCGCAGAAACAGCTTTCAATTCCACACCGCGTTACACTTGGGGGCAGTTGTAAGTGCTTCTAACTCGCAGATACTGATATTTAGGGACCACCCTACTGCACATTGTCCGTGGCGAATAAAAGTTTGGGAAACGGTCACCAGCGCCCGCTGCTCCCCCGGCCCCGCCAATTCAGCTTATATTTTCCGGATAAAGTCCCTGATAAGATACATGGGAGGTTTTTATGAAGCATCTTTGCGGTCGCCTTGTCGCGCTCCTGTTGAGCGCAAGCGCGGCCTATACTCAGGGAACAACCGCTCAACTTGTCGGTCGCATTTTTGATCCATCGGGCAGCGCCGTGCCTGGAGCAAAAATCAAAGTCACAAGTACAGATACCGGCAGCGTGCGCGAAGCACAGAGCAATGCTTCAGGCTCCTATGTGCTCGCACTTCTTCCTCCGGGGAACTACCGGATAGCCATTACTAAAGATGGATTCAGACCAGTCAGCCGCGCTGATGTCAGCCTGCAGGTTGACCAAGTTGTCCGTATTGATCAGGAACTGGAGTTGGGGTCCTTGAATCAGGAAGTGGTCGTGACTGCCGGCGAGCCTCTTCTTGATACCGAAACATCCGCCATTGGGCAGGTGATTGATAGCGCCAAGATCCAAAGCATTCCTCTAAACGGGCGCAGTTCTTTCCGCCTTGTTCAATTAACGCCGGGATTGATAGCTTCTCCAGCCGCCAATGGTCAATTCGGAGACATCCCCGTAAACACGAATCAGGATTCCACCTTTTCAATCAACGGCGGCAGGCAGATGAGCAACGAGATCCTGATTGACGGCGTGCCCAGCACCACCGGTCAATTCAACTCAATTACAACCATCCCCACCATCGAAGCCACACGCGAATTCAAGGTTCAGAGTAATAATCTCTCCGCAGAGTGGGGCCGTTTCGGAGGTGGAGTAGTGAACGTGTCCACCCGCTCCGGCAGCAATCAGTTTCATGGAGCGCTTTACGAATACCTCCGCAACAATGTTTTCGATGCAAACGAATTTTTCAACAAGCCCGCGGGACTCTCTATCCCGCCCTTCCGCTTGAATCAGTTCGGCGGGGCAGTTGGCGGACCTGTCAAGTTAGGCAAGCTATACGACGGAAAGAACCGCACATTCTTTTTCGCCGATTATCAGGGCACTCGTCATCGTCGCGGCGATACAACCAGATTCAGTCTACCCACTCTTGAGCAACGCAACGGAGACTTTTCAAAAACGCTAAATCAATCGGGGGCGCTTGTGACTATCTATGATCACAACAGCACACGATCCAATCCAGCTCTCGCCGGTCAATCCATTCGCACCCCATTTGCCGGGAATATTCTGCCCGCGAACCGCATCGACCCGATCGCCAGGAAACTCATCGCCTACTATCCGCTCCCCAATGCATCCGGTGACCCCTTCACCGCTTTCAATAACTATTCCAAAAACGCCAGCCGCAGTATCGATCAGAACCAGTTCAGCGGCCGCGTGGACCAAAACTTCAGCAGTTCCTACCGCATGTTTGCGCGGCTTGCGACTAACCGGACAGTGCTGGCCCAACCAGACTCCTACGGGAACATAGCCACAACCGGAAACGGCTCGGTAGGCGTCAGTCCCTTTCGGCAAACAACCTTCGCGCTCGACAATTCCGTCAACCTCGGACCGACGTCCATCCTCAATATCAAGTATGGAATTGCGCGCTGGTATCAGGAGCGAAAAACCAGAAGCTTTGGCTTTGATCAGCGCACTTTGGGCTTTAGTGATTCCCTGGTGAGCCAATATCAGATCCCGGTATTTCCAACGATCAACCTGGATCAGAACGACGGCCTTGGCGGACAAAGTTTTTTTACCAGCGGCAACGACACCCATACGCTTTCCGGCGGGTGGACCAAGGCCATGGGTAAGCAAACCATCAAGGTGGGCGGCGAAGGGCGTCTGCGCCGCATCAATTTCTTCCTACTGCCAGGCGGCGGCGGTACATTCTCCTTCGACCGCGGATTCACCCGCGGACCCAATCCTCTGCAGTTCTACGATAACGCCGGCAACGGCGTTGCCAGCCTGCTGCTTGGCTCTCCGGCCTCAGGCTCGGCTCCCATCGCCTCCGGAGTTTCAGCGCAAAACTTTTACTCCGCAGGCTACGTACAAACTGACACCCGCTTAACCTCACGGCTTACGATGAATGCCGGCTTGCGGTACGAGACCGAATCGCCATTCACCGAACGGTATAACTCCATCAACTATTTCGACCGCGGCATTTCGTCGCCAGTGAAGAATAGTCAGTTTCCCGATTTACGCGGCGGGCTCGTCTTTGCGACACCGGATCAGCGTCATGTTTGGCAATGGGACCGGATGAACATTGCTCCTCGCATCGGTTTTGCATGGTCGGTGGCGCCGAAAACGGTTGTGCGTTTCGGCGCAGGCCTGTTCTTCGCTCCCGCCGAAACGTCTAACGTCGCTACTGCGTTCGCATCCAACTCCGGCTACGCCTCCACCACTCCATATCTAGCCACCTTCGATGGTGGGCTCACGTCCTCCGGCAGCCTCAGCAACCCTTTCCCAACTGGCCTGATCCAACCGGTACGCAACTCGCTTGGGGCCTCCACCTTTCTTGGGCAAGCCTTGGCGGTCTGGGACGACAAGCAGTTGATGCCTGTTACCTATCAATGGAATTTCAATCTGCAACGGGAACTGCCTGGTAAGATTCTGGTGGACGCAGCCTATGTCGGTAGCCGCGGCGTTCACCTTGCGTTCAAGAACCGGCAATCGAACGAGCTCGATCCACAGTACCTCAGCCTGGGAGCCGCGCTCAATCAGCAGGTACCCAATCCATTCTTCGGCTCCATCAACGTTGGAACTCTAGCCCAACGAACCGTCACACGCCGCCAACTGCTTCTTCCCTACCCCCAGTTCACCAACGTGAACATCATCAACCAGACCCTTGCCAACAGCATCTACCACTCGCTTCAATTCAAGGTGGACAAACGATTTTCGAAAGGCATCGGTGTGTTGGTTGCTTACACCATCGGCAAACTCATCAGCGATTCAAACAACACTGTCTCCAACAATGGCGGGGCGGTGAACAATCCTACCAACACGCAGAATTGGTACAACCTGCGCTCGGAACGTAGCCTTTCTGAAATGGATGTGCCGCGGAATCTGGTGGTAAGCTTCGTTGCTGAATTGCCATTCGGTCCGGGGAAAGCGCTCCTCTCCGGGTCGAACGGTTTGACGGCCAAATTCGTCGGAGGCTGGCAAATTAACGGCATCACTTCGTATCGCGCCGGTCTGCCTTTAAGCTTAAGCGCCTCCATCCCGGGTGGAGGGAATCGCCCGAATAGTACCGGTAAAAACGCGGCTCTCGACGATTCAAGAACTCTCGGTCAGAAGTTGGATAAGTGGTTCGACACCGCCGCCTTTCTGCAGCCGGCCTCCTTTTCTTTAGGAAACGTCGGACGCACGCTGCCCGATGTGCGCGGCCCCTCCACTGCCAACTTGGATCTTTCTTTGATTAAGAACACCAGGCTGCGGGAGAACGTCCAACTGCAGCTTCGCTTTGAGTACTTCAATGTCACCAACACCCCGGCGTTTGGTCTGCCGAATACCTCAATGGGCAGTGGCGCATTTGGGCGGGTAACGTCGACAATCTTGTTGCCTAGAGTTGGGCAGGTAGCCGCGAAGATCAACTTCTAAACCATCAATCAAAAAAACGAGAAGAGAACTGCGCATTGCCGCGCATTACTCCGCCTTCCGTCATCCCCGACACTATTAAAAAGTGTATACTCGTTGCCATGTTTAGAAATCTCTGTCGGCTCGCAATCGCCATTTCCTTCGCCATCACCCTCATAGCCCAACAAGATACGGGCATGATCACCGGTCAAGTACTGGACGCAACCGGATCCGCCATCCCAGCCGCTAGCGTACTGCTCATCAACACGGCCACCAACGTTCGCACCACGGTCATCACCAGCAGTGACGGCCTTTTTGTCGCCGCGCCCATGCGCATCGGCATCTACTCCATCACCGTGGAAGCGCGCGGCTTCAAGAAGGCTGTACGCGAGAACGCTACTCTCCGCTTGCAGGACCGCCTCCGCTTCGATTTTCAGCTTCAGGTCGGTGAGACGACTGACTCCGTCGAGGTCACCTCGGAAGCCCCGCTACTCCAATCGGAAACCTCCTCACTCGGGCAGGTGATCACTACAAAGCCCATCTCCGAGCTTCCTCTCAATGGGCGCAACTTCATCCAGTTGATCGCGCTAACCCCTGGCGCCTACATCCCGCAACGCAATAACTCCCTTTACCAGGACTTCCTGATCGGAATTAACGGGAATCGGATTCAGAATAACAACTTCCTGCTAGACGGAATCAACAATAATACGACCGATAATAACCAGGCGCCAATTCTTCCAAGCCCGGATGCCATCGCCGAGTTCAAGGTGCAGAGTAATCTGCTACCGGCTGAGTTCGGGCGCAGCCTCGGCGGCACCATCAACATCAGCTTACGTTCAGGAACGAATGACTTCCACGGAACACTGTTCCACTTCCTTCGTAACGATCATCTGGATGCCAATAACTTCTTCAACTCCGGGCGAGTCAAACCGGCCTTTCAGCAGAATCAGTTCGGCGGGGCGCTTGGTGGGCCAGTCTACCTGCCGAAAGCGTACAACGGCCGCAACCGGACTTTCTGGTTCGCCAACTATCAGGGCACGCGGGTTCGCAAGGGCTTGACGCGCCTATTCACCGTACCCACGCCGGGCATGCGTGTAGGCGATTTCACAGGGCTCCCCGTCGTTTATGACCCTGGTACGACAGTTGGAAACACACGCCAGCCATTCGCCGGTAATCGAGTGCCCGCCAACCGCGCCGATCCGGTAATGCAGAAATACCTTCCGCTGTATCCGCTTCCGATCCGGCCGGGCTTAGCCAACAACTATATCCTGAACCCGAAATACACGGACAACAATGACCAGGGTGACATCAAGGCCGACCATAACTTCTCCACCCGCGATTCAGTCATGTTCCGCTACAGCCGCGGTGACCGGGAGTTCATCGTCCCGCTCAATGTTCCTGACGTTCCTCTCAACGGTTATTTCGCTGCGAACGAATTTCTACCTCAGGTCATCAACAATCGTGGCGCCGTACTTAGCGAGACGCACACTTTCTCCCCACGAGTAATTAATGAGGCTCGCGTCGGATTCAACCGCTTGTATGCTACTGTCACGCCGCGAAGCCAGGGTAAAAACCTCGCCACCGATTTCGGCGTGCGCGGCGTGCCCGATGACCTGCAGTCGAACGGCCTCACCGTCGTCGGCATCACCGGGTTCAGTTCCCTTGGCGACAGCTTCGACACGCGGCGCGGCCAGAACGTCTTTCAGGTGCTGGACAACCTCACCGTCATCTCGGGTCGCCATACGCTCAAGATGGGGTTTGATCACCGACGAACTCAATTCAACCTCGGCCAAGGCAGTTCGCCGCGCGGAGCATTCAATTACAACGGTGTGTTCACTCAAAATCCGGCCGGCCGCCCCGGCACCGGAAGCCCGTTCGCCGACTTTCTCTTGGGCTATCCGGATGGAGCAACCATCGGAACCAACGTGCGCGCCGGTATCCGCGTCCGCAACTACAGCTCTTTTGTTCAGGACGATTGGAAGGTCACCACAAAGCTCACGCTCAACATCGGGCTGCGTTACGAATACACGACGCCGGTGATTGAAGTTGCCGACCGCATGGCGAACTTCAATATCGCCACCAACCTGGTGGTGCTGGCCAAGTCCGGCAGCATTCAGGACCGTGCGCTCGCCAATCCGGACCGTAACAATTTCGCCCCGCGATTTGGGTTGGCCTATCAACTAAGTCCCAAAACAGTCATTCGCACGGGCTACGGGATTTTCCATACCCTGGAAGACGCGGGCCACCACAACCCCGCATTCAACCCGCCTTTCTCCGCCAGCTTTTCTTATCCCAGCGATCAGCTCAATCCAGCCACCTCGCTGCAACCCACGCGCGGATTCCCGCCCGTTAGCTTCCCTAACGGGAACTTCAACAATCTGTTCATCAATATCAACGGCCGTCCATTTGATTTTCCGGCCGCCTACAGCCAGCAATGGAACTACACCATGGACCGCCAGATCGGCCAGCTTCATGTTGAGGCCGCCTACGTTGGCAACAAGGCGAATAAGTTGATGGCGAACCGCAATATTAACCAACCTCTCCCTGGACCCGGATCAGTCAATACGCGGCGGCTGTTTCCCGGATGGGGCAACATCACCTTCCAGGAGCCCCGCGGCAACTCCATCTATCATTCGCTCCAGACTAAAGTGGAAAAGCGCTTCTCCAAAGGCCACATGTTTCTGCTCTCGCACACCTGGGCCAAGGCGATTGACGATTCCGATTCCACCCAGCTCTCCACAACTAGCGGCACAGGCAATCTACAGGATCAGCGCAATCTCCGCGCCGAACGTTCGCGCTCGTTCCAGGACGTTCGCCAGCGCTTCGTTCTTAGTTACTTATACGAATTGCCATTTGGGCATGGGCGCAGCTTCCTGGCCGATGCTTCCCCAGTGGTTGACAAGATTGTCGGTGGATGGCAGGTGAACGGAATTACGTTCTATCAGAGCGGCCGCGCATTTACCATCTCCTCGCCCACGGATCACTCGAATACGGGATCGTCGAACATCCGGCCGGACGCTACCGGTATCTCGCCTGATCTCCCAGCTAGCGAGCGTTCTCCGCAGCGGTTCATCAACCCCGCTGCCTTCGCCATCCCCGCCGGATTCGCATTTGGGAACTCCGGACGCAACGTAGGCACGGGGCCGTCACAGTCCAACTTCGACGTTTCTGTATTCAAGAATTTCATGTTCGATAAGGAAGGAAAGCGCAAGCTGCAGTTCCGCGCCGAGATCTTTAACATCATGAATAAGCCGCAGTTCCAGATCCCGAACCGAACATTCAATACGCCCCAATTCGGCACTATCACGGAGACGATCAACGACAATCGCGACGTCCAACTCGCTTTGCGTTTCGTCTGGTAGCACCCTCAGTGCGCTCACGAGTGCGCTCACAAACAGCACCAAAGTGTTGGAGGTTATTTGGGAAGCCTGCGATTAGTCAGGGCGCGGCTCCAGTGGCTCCTCGTAATTTGATCTTTGCCGTACAACCCGAAATCGGCCCCCGCCAGCATGCGCTACGAGATAAGATGACCCCAACGAAAAACAAGATGTGATCCAAGCGCATCCGGAAGTGGCATCGCGCCTGCGTAAGATGATGGACGATTGGATAACTGTTGCCCCTACCGGTGAGGCATCCTACAGTTTGGAGCCCCACCCTGGTTGGGTGACGCCAAAGGATTGGGCGAAAGTAGCGGTGGAATAAGTCTTCGTGCGGTGGCGAACAAGAATGGCGCTAAGCCAAGGGCGCGGAGGTGCAACGGCCGCGCGAAACGCCGGTGAATGCGGAGTACACAGGTGGTTGAAGATATTGCCGTTTACTGGGTATGCACTTGACTCAGGTAGGCACTACATATTGTTGAGCGCCACAGTGAACGCCCGGTTCAGGTGCGCGAGAAAGTGTCAAAGCCGAGCCAC
>JAYTTF010000250.1:0-13933 GCA_043745195.1 Bryobacterales bacterium
TTCACTAGAATGCCTTCAGTAACGACCTCTGGAGTGGCCGCAGCACGGGCGGCAACAATGGGTTTGCCGGCGGCCATCGCTTCCAGGAAAACAATTCCAAAGCCTTCCTGCACGCTTGGCAGGCAAAATACGTCGGCACGATTATATTCTGAGGCGAGCTCTGCCTGGCTGCTATCACCCAACCACGTGACGGTTTTCTGCAATCCCAATTCACCCGAAAGACGCCACAAACGAGAAGCTTCCGGACCGTTGCCTACGATTCGCACTTCCAATTCCGGAATGCGGGGGGCAGCCAGAGCGGCGGCTTTCAAAAGTACATTCACTCGTTTTCGAGGATAGAAGCGGCATACGCATAGCACAGTAAATTTGCCGTCGGCTGGTGGCGCCGGATTGTCGGAAAATAGCTTCTTCCAAGCATCAAGATCGATTAGTTCCGGAACCACGATTGCATTTGGCACGCCATACAGTTCCGCAAGCCGCTGAGCGCAATAGTTGCTGATGGTGATTACACGATCTGCGCGCCGGGCATTCCTTTTTTCCAATTTTGCTTGAAACGCCATGCTTAGCCGAGTGAATCCAGACTCATAAGGAACAGCGTCGGCCAATACTCCCTTGATGGCTGCTATGTATGGATGTTTTGTTCTACCTGCCACACGATAACCGTCCAAGTCGAAACCGACGACATAATCGCCATCGAACTGCTTGGGCCTCAGGCTTTCGTTGAAGACGACTCGTTTCAACGTGAATGGCGAAACATTTACTTGGGGAACGGTAAGACCTACTTCGACATTATGCAGGGATCGCAAACCCTTTGTGAGCGTTTCGATGCCGACAAAACAGCCACTGCCCCGCTGGACGTTTTGCGGAATAGCTGTTATGAACTGAAATCTCATAGTTGATTAAAAAATGGGGAGGACCAAGGAAAGTCATCCCCATGCAGACAAATTCGTCGGAGCATTCAGGCTGTGTTTGTGACTGATTTACCACCCTCTATGCGCAAGGAAAAACTTCTCGCTTGATTTGCACTATTTATTGTATTTTTCCTTATTTCACGGCAGAGTAATCCGCCATAAATCCGTAAAGCGGGGGAGACGGCAAGAACCCCGCACCGGTCTAACTCCTTGATGAATGCAGACAGAAATACCCTTTGCCAACCTGACGCCGTCCTCCTTCGGCAAGCAATTCATGAGTTCGACAGCATCTACCCATTAGGCTGTCATGCATTCCATGGAAATCGAATTCTATTGCAGGCCCTGCTTTAAACATTGAGATGCGGGGAAAAGTCACCATAGCCGCCATGACGAGTCTGTCAGCAATGAATGGACCCAATCCGGGAATGGCAAAAGCTCTGATACCTGCCAAAACTAGCCCAAGGCGCCGACCAAGAAAACTCCCGAAGCTGCAGCTGAGACCGCTCCCACGGGAGCCTTTATGTTTGTGTCATGCGCAACGCTTCTGTTCCTTAGATCACTGGGCAAAGTGTCTAAATTACCGGTGGTGTGGAACCCAGTGTTGGCCATATCTCAAATTGCTTGTAGTTACTTTTCTTCCAACCGAAGGTTATTCTTCAGTGAAAAAACACCCGGAACTCCACTTGCCAAAATGCCGGCCCGATTCTTGTCCGCCTCCGAAGCGGCTACTCCTTCAAGCCATGCGTTGCCATTTTTCATAATGATGTGAATGGAAGGCACTGCTTGCAACGCATACCGGTCTAAACCTACGCTTCCGTAAATGGCGCGATACATGGCAATGCGAAGCCGATCGTCGTTAGGCGAAAGCGGAAGTACTTCAATCTCGTTAATTACCCTGGTAACACCTTCGATGCTCTTAATTACATTTTCCGAATCCGATTTAAGAGTGGGGCGGGTAACTTGACCAAAGAGTGTAACTACTCCATTAGGAGCTACTCGATACGCCAAATTATCAAACACACCGTAGTACGGCAGCATAACTAACTCATGCCGCACTTCCTTATTCAAGCGCGATATTCCCTTGTCGGAAAGACGGTCCTCGGCTGCATAAAGGCAGATGCCCAAGGTTAGGGAAGCTAAACCAATTCGTCCAAGCCCAGTCATGATTTCAAATCTCCTTTTGTTCAAGTCTGGTGAAACAACTTGCACACTGTTAGTTATAGGCAAGCAAGTGGCCAAACCCATTGCATAATGTTCCGGTGGTGTCTTAAGCAATATTAAGTGCAGAAACTGCCTTTGTAGCAGAATTTACTTAATTCGTTCTTCGCCTGATCTTGGAATTCTTGGAATTCAGATTGCACTTAAAATAAGGATTTCCGCCGCAATTGAAGGGTGGAAAAGAAATTTCACAGCGGAGGGATTTTATGGAACGGAGTAGTAATGAAGGTATAAACTTGGGTCACCTGGAAAGAGTGGCCTCAATTGTGGTTGGCGTCGCAGCCATGATCTCCAGCGTCAAAGCCAGTAAAATCAAAGGAATGATTGGAGCCCTGTTCGGGGCAGAAATGATTCGGCGAGGTGTTACTGGTCACTGCTTAATTGGAGCAACTTTAGAACGGAGGGCCGAGCTTCGAAAGCAGGATACAAAGCTGGATGAAATGCTAGAACAGTCTTTCCCTGCTAGCGATGCGACTGCTACTTACTAAGTAACTAAAAAATCCGTGGGCCCTTCTGCAGCGCTCACGGATTTAATTCGCTTTCTCTCATGTTTAGAATGAGGGCGGGCAGGGCAAATGCAAACCTACCCGCTGGGTCACCTTAAACAGATCTAATAGAGAATCCGAACGCCAACCTGGAATTGCCGGCCTGCGTCATTATTCAAAGTACTTGTGCTTGATCCAAATCCGGGGGTTCCTGAGTTCGAAACAGGGTTGCCGAGATTGGATGTATTTGTTAAGTTGTAAGCTTCTCCTCTGAATTCGAGTTTTATGTTTTCTCGAATCGGGAAGTTGCGATACAAAGCCAAATTATAGACAAACAATTCCGGGCCCCGGAAACCGTTGCGGCGCAATGTGCCGAAAGTTCCTGCGGCTGGAGCTGAGAATTGGCTTGGGTTGAAGAAGGATGCTCCGTCGAGCGACGAGCCTCCATTTTGATTAAAGGCCGCTGGTAACGCGGTTGCGCCGATGCATGCGCAAGATAATGGGTCGAAGGTAATTGTGTAGGGTGAGCCTGTTGCCCACCGCAATATTCCGTTCAATTCCCAGCTGCCGAATACCTGACTGGCCGGTCCTGATTTGAAATAACTGGAACCAGCCCCAAACGGCAATCTCCAGTTGTGACTTAGGGAAAGGATATGTTTCCTGTCCCAATCGGCTGGGCCGTAATTCTGCCTGGGAGTGAATGGGTCGAGTAGGGTTGAACCATAATCCAAAGCCTTGGAGTAAGTATAAGCGCCGGAAAAAGCAAGACCAGCAGCAAATTTTTTCGTCAAATTGAATTGGCCGGAATTGTAATTGCTATTCAAACCACTTCCAAATCGAGTAAGTAACGCCGTGCGGCCAAACCCTTGACTATTTAGTCCCGATCCGGGCAAACCGGTTTGTGTGAAGTTGAATGGCAATTGGCGTCCTGCATTTCCTACATATCCGGCGTCCAGGGAAAAACCATTGCCCAAATCTGCCTGCATCATTGCGCTATAGCTTTGAATGTAAGGAGTGGGCACAGTTCTTGGACCAACTGAAAAAGGCAGATTGGGAGCGCCCGTAAAGGTGGAAGATACGGAGGGAGTTTCAAATTGCGTAACCCCTAACCCGCCACTTCCCCCAACCTGAGTTCCTTGAATTGCAGGATTGATAGGGAGCAACGCAAAAGGCGTGGGGAAATAATGAATGCCATAACCGGCACGGAAAACTAAACGAGTTATGGGCCTAAACGCCAGGCCAATTCTCGGGGAGACATTATTCGTGTCGGTCCTTGTTGGACGGCTGGTGAACCCACTTATGCCCAGCGCGGCAATTGTGTTTGAAGAAGGATCAAACGCTACCAAACCACCGGCACGCGCTGATTCAACCGGACTGAAAATATCGTAGCGGACACCCAATTCCAGATACAGGTGGCGATACAAGTTGATGGTGTCTGTTATATACGCTGAATACTGCATTTGCCGGTAGGCTGGGGTGGATGTGTAGCTGGAGATTGTTCCCTGTGTTGGAGCACCTATTAAGAATGCAGCCAGAGCATTGGCCTGCAAAGAGGCCTGACTTAAAGCACCCGCCGATGCTGTGCTGCCAAGAGTGGCAGCGGGACCAAAAGTAAAACTACCAAACGGGCTATCGTTGGGGTTGAAGCCGTTGGCTTCCAGAGCGCGAATGTTCACGCCAAATTTTAAGGAATGCATCCCGGTGTGATACAGCCACGTGCTGGCTCCATCATAGACATTTGAAATCTCCTTTCTTGGGACATTGCCGGCAAATCCAAAGGGCGAAAATCCAGAAATATTGATGGAAGGAAGACCATTAGGGAATCCGGTTAATCTCAATGGAACCGCTGCTTCACTATCCTGCCATGGGGTGACCTGATTTCGATAGCGGCTGTAACCCATACGGAATTCGCCCATTAGATTCGTAGTAAATATCTGAGTGTGGCTTCCAACAGCGTTCATGGTTCTAAGTCCCGCATTAAGAGGGCTTCCAACCGGTCCCAGGAGCGACCCTTTGTCTACACTCGATTCGGTGAAGCCGTACCGGAGGAATCCAGTTGATTTTTCTGTAATCCGGTAATCGGTCTTTCCGTCAATACGATGTGTATCGTCCAGCAGCCTTACACCACCGACTAAGTTGTTACTTAAGCCAGGCAGGTTAGGAGCGGGTAACCCTGCAAGTATTTGTTGCGATGAGGAGTTAATTTGTGATTGAGGAATATTGTTACCCAAAAACGGGCTTCTTCCAGTTCCAGCTGTGCTTCCAGTTAGCGGATTAAATAGGACGATTCCTGGAACCTGGCTGAAATTACCATTACTGAAAGAACGTAGTGGGACCGTGGCGAGTTCGGTTTGGCGGCCACGTTGAATCAATCCTTCGTAAGAAAGAAACCAAAAGAGGCGATTGGGAAGAAGTGCTCCCCCCGCGCTGGCACCAAACTGATTAACGTTAAAACGGTCGTTGGATTGAGCCTGCTGCACGGAACGGCCTGATTGAAAGAAATTGTTTGTATTAAACCCAAATAAGCTGCCATGCACTGCGTTTGTTCCGGGGCGCGTAACTGTACTTGACCAACTCCCCGCAGTTGTTCCATATTCCGCATTGTAATTGCTGGAGCGAACTTCCAGAGCTTGTACGGATTCGTTGGAAAGCGGACGTAATGCACGACCATTGAATGGCTCATTATTGTAAGCGCCGTCTATGTTGAAAAGATTCGCATAGGACGGTAGACCGTTCACATTGAAGGACCGGATTCTTTGAGGATCATTTATACGGTCGAAAGTGGAAGTCGGGGGCGTTATGCCAGGCATAAGTGTGATCAGCTCTTGATTCTGGCGATCCAAAAGCGGTAATGTACGAATCACCTGACTGTCATAACTACGGGAAACCTCAGCGGAATCCAATTCGAGAGTGGAAGAGGTTCCAGCAAGTGTTATATTTCCGGCTGGAGTTGTAGTGCCCGGATTAAGCTGTATTTGATTGGAGCTAGACTGCGTTATTTCAATAGAGTTTTGCCGCAGCATGAGCCCCGACGCTGATTTAACTGTTACCTGGTAGGTTCCCGGCATCAAGTTAGAAAATGAGAATGCGCCGGAATTGTCGGTGTTAACGGTTTGGGAGGCGCCGGTGGTGGAGTTAACTAAAGTGATAGTAGCCCCATCCATGCCCACCCCTTTTAAATGACCTGAAAAGACTCCGCCTGTATCGGAGCCGGGTTGCGTTGGCGAGTTTTGACTCAGAGCCAGCGATGTTAGTAGTGTTAGGATCAACACAGTTGTCCTAAGCATGTATGTTGAATACATATTGTTTCCTCCGTAAAATTAAAGTTTGATTTTGTGTGAATGAAATAAATTTCTTATTCCATTAATTCTGCTCGAACAATGAAGCGCTTAGGGGCATTTCCCACGTAGGAGAACGGATAACATGTAACGAGGGTCAGCAAGGGCTTCGCGGACGCTTGATAGTATGTATTGTTTTCAGCGGGAACAACTTTAAGCTTTACTACTCGGTAACGGTAGAGCTGTCCACGACTCTCCAAGTCGATCTCCTGCCCGACTTTCACGTTCTTCAAAATACTGAAGTGTGTGTCACGGTGTGCGGCGATGATGCAATTACCGTTTTTTCCCGGTTCGCTTGAATCATCTACCAAAGCGGGACCGCGAAGCAGGTTGTATTCAGTAGCACCTTTTAATACAACGAACTGTTCATGGCCAGAAGCAAAGGAAAGCCTGGTAATTTGGTCTGGAACTTTTCCTTCGCGTACCGTACTGTTCCACGCGGCCGCAGCTTCAACTTGACTCTTCCAGCCGACCAGTTTCAAAGAAGCCCCAGCCAGAATCAAGAAAAGTCCAACGCAAAAAATGCACCAGGCAATCCATCTCATAGCCCGCCGCCTTATTTAGTCTGCGTTAGTCAAGCCAACCCAATAAATAATCAGCCCTGAAGAAACGGTTAAACTAAGACCGATTAACATCATTGAAAGCCAGCCTAAATCCGTAACCGGCATGGTGGGCGTGTCTTGTTTGGCTACATCGCTGTCGGCAGCGCGATTTTGGTTTGCAGCGCCTGGAGTTACCATAGGTTGTTCCTGCGGCTTAGCTTGCGCAATGACCGTTGGTTCTTGCTGGGGAGCTGGTTTTTCCGTAACGGAAGCTTGCGGTTCAGACACCTGAGTAGGGGTGGTCGTTTCCGGAGATGTGGTTAACGTTTCTTTAGTTGTGGCAGCCGCATCCTTATTTGTATTTGCATCCTGATTTGTGGTTAGGGCTTCTGTAGCGGCGGGAGGATTGGCCCCAGCCCGATTTGCAGCGTCTCGATTCTGCGGTGTTTCTACATTCTGCGCCGCTTCAACCCGCTCAGTGTTTGCTGGTTTTGAGGCCTGATAACTGGCTTCCAAAGTCGGTGCTGTCGTTTGTGACGCTACAGCAGTTTTACCGGGAAATTCGTAACCATAGGTCTTACCCTGGACCCAAATTCGAGCCAACCGCGCGCCTCCGCCCTCATCTTCTATAACAACTTTTGTTTCCGTAGGAGCAGTATTCTGCATGATTGGGATAGCTGCAACCGTGGCCTCGAGTTGGGTGCCGTTATTAGAAGTGAATTCGAGAATGCGTGGATTGCTCGCGCTAGTAACTTGATGAATGGTGTATTCGCCCGCTTGCAATGTTCGAGTTCCTACCTGAACTGGCCGGTCGAATTTAACCATAATTCTGTCCCTAACGGGACCCTGAGCTGAAGCAGATTGAATAAGTGAGAAGGAAGTTACAGCTGTAACAACCATCCTGAAATAGATACTGTTTAACATAATTACACTCCTCCATAAAGCTCCGCCTAAATGCGGCGCCCTGTTCTTACTTCCTGTGCATTTGTGGGGCCATTTTCTTTCTTAATTAAATGAAAAGATTGCATAAGTTGGAATGTAATTCGTGCACACCAAATGTTACTGTCATTGTGCGCCTCTTTAAGTAAGTTCAATATAAGTTCTATCGGGCAAAGTCTGGCACAAGCTGAGCAGAAGTTGCACTAAGCTTATAAGGCATTAAGTGACCACTTTAAAAGTCCTCTCTATACCAACCTATAAATGGGAGTTCTGTTGTTGGTACTGAATTGAGGATGGAATGTTTTTGGTTTCGGTACGACCTCGCGCACGAATTTTGAATGGCCAGTTAGACTCAGTTAGTTAGACTGTCCAAATTTCCTTAAGCGCTCTTCGGGAATTTCCCCCAAGAATCAACTGTATATTGCTGCGGGAATAATTTCTACGCAACAATCCCTGAACTAAAGAATGAATTTTTTGTGGATAGGAAATGCCGTCAAGATCACTTGTCCGCGCCCGCCCCATTTCCCTGCCGTCAAGATCGACATCTGTTCCAAGGCCTACATGCTCAATTCCGCCAACCCTGGCAATATGATCGATGTGATCTAAGACATTTTCAACAGTAACGGCACCGGATGCTCTTACAAAGGGCCGGACCAAAGTTACCCCGAAAACACCGCCATTCGCGGCCAATTTTCGGATGGCCTCGTCGGTTTTGCAGCGGCCATGATTTGTTAAAGCTCTGCAATTGGAATGCGTAATGAGCACAGGTTTCCTAGATGCTTCGAGCGCATCAAGAGTTGTTTTGTCCGCGCAATGTGAAAGATCAACGGCCATTCCAATGTCATTCATACGCCCTACAATGGACCCACCATAGGCGCTTAATCCACAATTTGGATCTGTGGATCCCCCTCCCAAACGATTGTTAAAGTAAGTCAACTGTGAGACGCGCTGGCCCAGGGCGTAGAACGCCTCCACATCTTTTTCAGTGCGGAAATGCTGGGAATTCTGCAGGCCCAATATAATCCCGATTTTGTTCTGAGATTTAGCCGCAGCTATGTCCTCCACGCTATTCACTCGAATGAAGTATTCACTCCGCGCGGAGAGAAATCGATTCCAACGAGCTAAATCGTTGGCTGATTCCGTGTATACATCCCCTTGAACAAATCCGACGGCAGGATGGAGTATTGTGATTCCGGAATCTTTCAATCGCCGAAACTCCTGCTGCTGAAATGCTTCCGGTTTCGATTGCCAATAGATTAGCTTTCGATAGTCCAGCGTGAGAAGCCCAAGCAGATCCACAACAACGGAGTCTTTCACAATGTCCATGGTTTCACTGGAAAAGTCTTGAGTAGCTCCCATTAACCCAAAGCGTCCACGATTGATGAACGGAGAGCCTAACAGCGCCGCACCGGCGGCCAGGAATGAATTACGGGTTAGTGAGTTAGCCAACCGTCCATCTTATCAGCACAAATCGGTGTTTGCTCGCCGTGCACTTCGCGTCAATGTCACATCTTTGGAGTTGCAGCACTGTGGCTCGAAGCGACCCGCCTGAAAGTCGGGGATCGACTGAAAGGCCGAATCGCGGAGCGGGCACGCGATGTGATACGACAAACGAAAGTAGAGAGATGGATGAATGCCGAAGAAGTGCAAACGCGGTTTTTGATGGAATGAAGATGACAGGGATTCAATAGGCGGCTTCAGCCGCGTCCGGACATTAAGCACCCATCGTGTGGATTACCATTTACCGCTACAAAGTGCGTGCGGAGCGTTTTAGGCGCAAGGATATTTCCGTGATCGAGCATACGATTTCGAGACTATATCGAAAATCAGAAATGCGACTTTCAGTCCCAACCGAACCCACCGGCGTTGAACCGGTGGTAGCCGGTGGTAGTTTAGTGCTTGATTCATTGGCGGAGATTTGTGAGTATGTTTACAGGCTGCTGTTCAGTGATTCTATCAAGCCCGTTTTAACAACCTTCGAAATTCATTGCGCTCTCGCGGTAGGTGTCTTTAAATTCTTGAGGTGTGAACTAAGGACGGTGAAATAATTAACATTATTTCAAAGTTTCGCCGTGTAATACTCTAATCACCTGCGGAAACGCTTGCAGAAGATCCGGCGGTTGCCTGATCTCGAACTTTGCACCTTTTACTCGACGGATCCATCGCCCCACAACATCCGAGAATATTGGTGAAGTTACTGGGGCATAGTGTAAGTAGGCACATCGAATGCATTGACTGACATCGAGATTCTCGGGCAACTTACCTGTTGCGTCCGTGGCCGGACCAATAAAAACAATGGAAGAATTCTTTGTCGTTGAGCCGACTAATTCATGCAGAAAGCTGATTGGTCCAGGTGCAGATTTCTTCAGCGAGTTGAACTCGATTGACCCGTGCTTTGCGTTTCCTAAAGCTTCTCCCAGTTCTCGGAAATCGATCTGCCCGGAAGTCTTCTCCAAGAGAATTATCTGCCTCTCCAAATCAAAGACGGTTAAGTTGAGGCTAGCCACCGAACAATCACGGGAAAAAAGCCGGATCATGGAGACAATTGCATCACGGTCTTCATCTGTTTGTGCAACCTCTTCACCGCGTGCCGGCACATAGTTGACGAATAAATGCACTGTAATGGGAAATGCTTGTATACCTTCAGGCTCACATCTCTCACTTCTCTCACTATTAGAAGGAGAATTGAATGACTCAGTCACCTCATTGGGCATACTCTGAAGAGCTTTAATCATTGGAATTGAGATCTTTTCCACGTGAACGCACGCATTTCCTAATCGGTCTCTCAACACCCAATCAACCCGATACCTACCCGGGCCAACATCGAAACCGCCATTAATCACGAAGACGACTTTTTCAAATCCTTCAATTCCATCCGGCACCTTGGGTGGAGACCACCGTTGACGGAAGTAAAATGGCGAAACCCCCTCGGGTATTACTCGAAAGATCACCGTAAGGTCGCCAGCTAGGGTTGCTTCGTATGGAAGGTTAACACTGAAGCGCGAATGATGCCTTAAATCATAACCCAGAATTGGTTTCTCCCATTTGATCGCACAGCCCAAATCATTTCGTGCTTTGTCGACTTCAAGCAGAGCCCAATCTGAGGCCTGTAACAAAGGAGGGTTTTCGCCCTCCCGATTAAGTAGTGCCTGGGATCGCAGCAGAAGAGTTGCACTTAATAATAGGAAGAAGGGTTTAACCATATATCTCACAATTTCCGGCTGCCAATGGTTAGCCGAAAAGCACACTCATTCCCTTAGCCTGGGGGTGAGCTTTCATTCATTGGACATGCCCTAATTTAAGGAATGCTTTTTAAAGCAGTTCTGCTGTGGAGAATTTGGCGTAGAGTCTGAATGAATTGCCTTGCTTCTTCCATTCGTTTTTGGCACGCTTGACAACATGCGAGATGTTGATCGATCAGCGCATCGTTCCGGTCATCTATAAGCACTTGCAGTACGTAACTATCAATTAGGTCGTCACTAATGTGGTGTGCCTGGGTTTGAACCATCAAATTAAGTTTGAATAAATTTTGTTTGATCGCCATCGGAATTGAATAAGCAACTGAGTGCCCAAAGAGTTAGGATTTCTACTTCAAAATTCCGCAAAGTTTGCATTTTGTTAAAATGCGCGGAGCAGAAATTACCTGCGGCACTATGCGATTACTGTGAGGTGGATCGCACTGCCTCAGTTCCCCAAGTTGGCAATTCCTGCGCATCGTAACAAAAGCTGCACTACGCTGGACTCGTAATTGACTAAGTCAACGGATAAGTGGTCGAACATTGAATGGCAGCGTAATTGCATTACTGCATTGAATGATGATCAGACTTTCACTACTTACCATATTGACCGCTATCTCTTCAGTTTGCCAACCTGTTTCCATCGGTGTAAAAGCCGGTGTCCCCATTACCGACGCATTTGAAACGTTGAGAGGAAATCGTTCGGCATACTCAACGAATACGAAGCGCTACTTGATTGGTCCAACGGTGCAATTCAATTTTGGGTCTCGTCTCGCACTGGAAGGCGACCTGTTGTATAAACGCCTGGGATACCAATACGACCAGGTAGGAACTGGTCAATCCGTTTATGTGAAGACAGTAGCCAACTCTTGGGAAGTTCCAGTGCTGGGCAAGTTTATGTTGATCCCGGGACCGGTACGCCCCTTCATAGCCGCCGGAGGAGCTTTCCGTCATCTTTCTGGTATCGACCAATTCCGAAACACCGTGAACGCCGGCCTGAGTCCGGTAGGGGTGCGCTTCGATACTGCTACTGAGTTTAATCGTCGTAACGATATTGGCGCAGTCTTCGGTGGTGGAGTTGAATTCAAGGCCGGGCGCGTAAGGGTGACGCCCGAATTACGCTACACCAGATGGGGTTCAGAATCGTTTCGTGATCCTATCAATCTTCTGCTTCGAACGAATCGTAACCAAGGAGATTTTATACTTGGGGTAACATTTTAGAATCTAATCATCATTCGACCCGTAAAGTTATGCAATACATCGCTAAGGCCACCCGCTGCCGGGTGGGCCATGTATAAGCAATTCAAATCCTGCCTAGCAATTTACTTCGGCACATACAATGAGCGGCGGAACTTGGGAAAACAATTTTCGACGGCTTAGCTTTTCCGGCGAAGATCAGGTCTCTAAGCTTGCGATTTTAGCTTGTAAGCTGGAACAAACCAAAGTGAAAGGTAAGTTGACCGGTTTGTGCCAGCTTGTCCTTTGCTTCGGATCTTTTGTAAACAAGGCCAATCGCCCAATGCCGCCCGTCCGGCGTACCGATTTGACCAAATTGTGGCTGTCCGGTTTGATACTTCGAGCCCGTGCTAATTTACCACGATCAATTTAGATGGTTGTTGCAGATTCGCTGAATATGCTGCGAGAAGTCCCACCGTCCCAGCCCCGCAAATGACAATCCAATTAACCGGTGGAAAAAATTCCGCCAGCATGACATAGTTGTTTACTTGTTCCAACGTCTGGCCGCAATTGCAAGCGGTTGAAATCGGCAGACCCTATCCCCCTTTTCAACAGACTCAACCGCCTTGCCGACTTCCCCCACTTCGCCCAGATTTTCGTGACCAAGAATTTTACCCTACTCTACATCCCTGCGAATCTTCATACATGTGAAAGGTCCGCCCGCAAACATTATTGGACGTCACAAGCTCCGTGATGAACACTGCTTTTCACGATTTCTCCTTAGCGAGTGTGAGGCATCTTCATTGAACTTGCGGTGGAACCAAAAGCGCTCTTTAATTTGTCCGCCGCGAAATTTACTGCATCCTTAGCCTTGTCCACGGCAGCTCCCATTCCAAAGAATTCGTGGGTGACACCATCGTAATTCTGATAAGTAACGGCAACACCCGCCTCTTTCAATTTGTCCGCCAAGGTTTTCCCTTCCGAACGCAAAGGATCGATTTGCGCCGTAATAATAGTTGTGGGAGGCAGATTTTTCAGATTCGCAACCGTAGTCAATGCAAGGAAGGGGCTTCGAGTGTCGTCCGCCTTAGAGACCGTGTGTTTGAAAAACCATTCCATCATAGACATGCTCAGTGGTTTCGCACTCGCGTTTTCTTTATAGGAAGGGGTATCAAACTTCGTTTGCGCGACTGGGTAAACCAGAACCTGATGCAAAGGCATAGGAAGGCCTTTATCGCGGGCCATCATGCTAACACCGATGGCCATGTTTCCACCGGCGCTCTCACCTACCACCGCTACTTTGCTGGCGTCGGCTTTAACGGAGGATGCGTTATTCAGCAACCATTGATAAGCTGCGAATACGTCTTCGTGCGCAGCGGGAAATTTGTGCTCGGGCACCTGCCGGTAATGCGTGGAAATGATCACTGCTCCGACCGCATTGGCTAAGGCTCTGGCTGACGAATCGTACGTGTCAAGATCGGCAATAATCCACCCGCCGCCATGAATATAAAGAACACCCGGGAATGGGCCGTTGCCTTTTGGGGTATAGATGCGAATGGGAATCTGTCCCGAGGGGCCAGAAATCATGCGATTTTCGACTTTGCTCACCGGTTCAGGAACGGTAGATTTCCCTTGTTTTTTAAGGAGCGACTTAACGGCGTCGGCTGGGGATGGCTGCTTCCTTGCTGCTGCCAGGTGTACGGCTTTCGATCGGTTTACCACCAAGGCTGGAAAGCTCGTCAAGCACAGCCTTCATTTGTGAGTCCGGCTTAGCCTGAGTTTGTGCTAAAAGTCCAAAGGTTCCAATTAGCAATGAGCCCAATGTGAAAAAGAACTGCAAGCTTTATACCGGGATGATTAAAAAGTCTAGGAATCCTGCGGGCATCCGTCGCCTTCTTGTGTTTCTCGGATTGACATTTGCTCATTTGAGTCAGCAGGTGGGTTGGAGTAGATTTTGGCCGCGAATGGCTTCATCGCAACGGTGATAAATCGGCCATGTGTTCTGTTCCTTCCTGGCGCTGTTGCTCCGTAAAGAATTGCAAGACCGGTTGACCTCCAAGAAATGGAAGTTGGAATGGGGCGACATCA
>JAYTTF010000251.1:0-13913 GCA_043745195.1 Bryobacterales bacterium
TCGGTGTCGTCATTGAAAATCCCCAGCCTCACTTCAGCCCCGGCCTTGAATGCGTGCTTCCCGCGGAACCAGGAAACGGCATTTTGAATTTGGTAATCAAGCAGTGGGCTGGAGAAGCGGAAGGGTGCTCCGCTAAGACCTGTAACTCCGGTAATGCCTATGATTGGGAACCCTGCTTTTGACACGCCACGAAGGCCAAGCTGGCCGGCGTAGTCATTATCTTTCCCAAAGCGTTGGCTGAAGAAATCGCGCTGCACCAGGCCCAAGCGAAACTCGTTGAGGATGTTTGTGCGCAACGTGTGGTTCCAGGTTCCAAGAATATTATTCAGATTTTGATCCGTTTTGGAAGCGGATCCGTCGGCGCGAATGTCCGGCCAAATCCCCGGATTACCGGAGTTGGTCTTGGCCAGGAAGTAGCGCACCATCAGTTGATCTTTGGGGCGGAATTGATGATCGAATCGACTTACGTAAATATCTCGATTGGTGAAAGGGCGGGAGTTCAACGAGAAGTTGTTCGCGCCGGTAATGGTGCCAGATTGATTCGATGTAGGCCAGACGGAAGAGATCTTCTGTGACACAGCATCCAAACGAGCTTGAGGAATTACGTTCCCCGCGAAGGGTTGACGAATATTGCCCTGCGTAGTTGCTGGATCATAAATGGGAATAACCAGACCACGAGCATCTAAAGTTTGAGAAAAGTTTCCTTGACGCTGCAATTCCGTTGGAACCGTTTGGACAACTGTGTTACCAGTGACTTGCTGTGTTCGTTCGTAGGTGAAGAAGAAGTGAGTTCGATCCTTTTGAATAGGCCCACCAAGCAAGCCTCCAAATTGATGTTGACGGAACTTGGGGCGAGTAGCGGCAAAAAAGTTGCGTGCGTCAAACGCCTCGTTGCGATTGTACTCAAACAATCCTCCATGAAACTTGTTGCTGCCGGATCGGGTTGCCAAGATGATCACGCCACTTTGAGATTGGCCGTATTCCGCTGAATAACTATTGGCCACTACTCGAAACTCCTGCATTGCGTCCATGGGGAGAGGGACCTGGCTCTGGTTTACAGCCAATCCAACTGTATTGGTGTGATTGCCTCCATCCAGAGTGAACTGTTGATTGCGAGTTCTTCCGCCACTAACGCTAAATATTGGAATGTCTCCTGTGACATTCTGGATGGCTGCACCTGGGATGAGGGCTAACAACGCGGTTGAAGTGCGATTCGCCATGGGCATACCTTGCACCATTTCCTTTTCAACCAATTGCGTCACACTGGAGGACTGGGTTTCAAGAACAGGACTTGCACTGGTTACGGTTACTGTTTCCTTAACGCTGCCAAGTTGCAAAGCAAGGTCAACTTGTAGGGTCTGCCCAATTTGGACACTCAGCTTTCCGCGTACCAACTTCTGGAATCCGTCGGCCTCAGCTTCGATTCGATAGGAACCAGGAACAAGGTTAGGTGTGCGATACAATCCGGCAGAATTTGTAGTTGCGGTAATTGCAACACCGGAATCTTCGCCCACAACCTGAACCCTTGCACCTGGAACAACGGCACCCGATGCATCCTTTACAAGACCTGTGATTGTACTTGGAGTTGACTGCGCAAATACAGGGCATATCGCTAAAATACAGAACAGCGAGCCATTCAATAAAAATGTCTTCATCCTCTTGTCTTCCTTGTCTTAGGCATTGCTTAGCGCAAGTGCTTCTGAAAGAACTCGCTGACCTTCTTCAAATTCTCAGGAGTCTGGAACGCGGGGCCACCATGGCCCGCGCGATGAAAGATGGTCAACTCCACCGGCACTCCGACTTTCGCAAGAGCGTCGCGCAACAGCTCACTTTGTTCCATGGGCACCAACGGATCGGCGTCACCATGTTGAATCAGGAATGGTGGGTCGTCTTTGGAAACATAGGAAATCGGGTTAGCCTTCTCCGCCAAATCCGGGTTCTGTTGCACCGGCCCACCAATTAAACGAGCTTCGGGTGCTTCCGGCGAATTGTGGTCCATACGAGATGGATACATAGCCATGCGTCGTAAGGCGGTTGGTCCGAACCAATCCACTACTGCCTGCACTTTATCTTCACCTTCCCCAATTGTTCCCAGCAGTGCCACCAAATGACCGCCTGCCGACGATCCCCATATTCCGATTTTCGTTGCGTCATATCCATACTTACTTGCATTGGCACGCAGGAATCGAATCGCCGCACGGCAATCATCAATCTGAGCTGGCATGGGTGCCTGCTGGCTTAGGCGATAGCGAATGCTTGCCGCTGCAAAGCCGGCTGGGAGCAATTGCATGGAGGGTGCGTTTTCTTTATTTCCGTTTTGCCATGCGCCGCCATGAATCCAAACCACCAGCGGCTTGGGAGGTCCAGGAGGCACAAACACGTCCAGCAACAAGCCGGGTGAATATTCAACATTTGTGTAAGCCTTAACACCATCAGGAATGCTGCGTTGTTTGCCGGGTGCAGACGGTTTCATCGCTTCCTCGCGGAAGAGCAATGCTTTGCTGCCATGCGGAATTGCGATGGTGGGTTTACCTGTAAGGAATCCGCGCGCCGCCAAAAACGAATCGGCTATATACGTGGTTGAAGCGTGCCAAGTGCCATCTTCACGATCATTAAAAAATCCGTGGGGCTGATCCTTGGCAACAAAAAGTTCCACCTTGCCCCGTGGTGCCTTTGCAAGAAATCCTTGGGCTTCAGAGTACATTTTGTCGGCAGACCCAAAGAACAGGACGGTTGGGGGAAACGTTTCGTCTGGCGTAACTTTGTCTAACCATGCAGGATTGAACAGAACGAAGGAAGCCGGTTTGACACCTGCTTTCCATATGGATAGTGCACAAGCACCGCCGGAAGATCCACCACCGGCTGACAGCTTCTCTGGATCAATGCCTTGTTCGGTCGCGTGTTCCTTCAGCCAGCCGAATGCTGCCTGGCAATCCACAAGCGCTTCATCGGGAGTGGTTTTGTGTTTGTTCTTAATGCGGTATTCCGCACTGGCGGCTACCATTCCGCGGCTTGCCAAATAACCTGATTTTGAGAAGAACTGCTTGGTCTCACCGATTGTGAATCCTCCGCCAAAGAAGAAGACAATGCCAGGGCGCTTGTCCGTCGCTTTCCAGCCATCAGGATAGAAGATGGTCATCTTCAACTCCCCTTGTGGCGTTGTGCGGAAGACCATTTCTTCGCGGGAAATAGCCCAAGCGGAGGCCGTCATTAAAAGCACTGTCAGTAATTGGCGCATTGCATATATTTATCACACAACGCTGCTAGCCGCTACACTATTAGTTACTCGTGCGACTCCGAGCTTCTCATGACCGGTTGAAAATTGAGCACAGCATTATCGACGGTCTGCGTCGCGTGCTGGAAAAGCTGCTGGAGCAAAATGCGGACATCCGTTCCATCGTGCCCGGTCGCATCAGCATGGTGCGCGACGCCAAAGGCCCGGTAGTGAAAGTGCGCGTCACCGTCCCGGTTACTAATGGGTGGAAAGCTATTGCCCTTGCGGCGGGGGCTCGCCAGGAACTTTTCATCAGCACGACGTTTGCGAAGGAAGAATTGGAAAAGGCTTTTGTTGATGCTGGCGCAATGCAGGCGGGAAGTTAAGAATAGGGTGAGTAAGTTCTAGCGAGAAGACTGCGCTTTGCAAACGGAGCTAGTTGTTGCACTTCACAGCAAATCCGCGAGTGACTGCAACTCGCGGACCGTCGCAACGAGGCCCTGCCGCGTCAGCGTTGCGAGATATTCCTCGACGCTATAAGAAGGCTTCAGCAGTCGCGCCCGCACTTTGCGCACCGCGCCGCAGAAAACACCGGGCGCAAGGCTTAGGTGATTGCAGAGAAATTCCTCAGGGTGCTGCGCTTCAATCTCGAAGCGCGCCAGCGCCGCTTCAGGAAAATCCTTCAGGTTCTGCGTCACGATGACATCGCAACGGCCCACGATTGCGGCAGCTGAGAGGCTTTATCGGTCGTTCGCTTTTCCACTTTTGCCGGTCGCGTGATTAAACTTGATTGTCCCGACTTGAACTGGCGTTCTCGTGTCGAGCCTTGTTTTCTTGAGCTAAGATGAAGCATGCCAATTGACGACGACTGGCTGGAGAAACTTGCGCCGTGGTTGGGTGGTGCCGCAGTCGGCGCATTTCTCATTCAAAATCACCACGAAGAAAGGCGCAAGAGCCGGGCCGAAAAGGAAGATCCGAATGGATGCCGTGAGCTTGCTGTCGTGGTGAGCGAAATCCTGGATCGCTGGGAGCCGGATGGCTTTGATTACGAGGACGACTACACCGAAGACTTATTCGGGTTTCTTGATGAAGAACTTGGTGAAGATGTCGAAATCGAACTGCGCCGCAAAACTAGCAGAGGTCTGCCGGACATCTTGATCGATGACCGTCTTGTTCTGGAGTTGAAGGTAGAGCCGAAGAAAACCGAACGCGACCGCCTGATCGGGCAGTGTTGCGACTATTCGGTTGAGTGGATGGTCTGGGCTATCGTCATCGACATGCCAGATGACAAGGTTGAGGCACTACGCGATCTTCTGAACCGCAAAGACCTTAACTACATTGATGTGATCCCATTCAATGAAGATGATGAGGAGAAAGAGGACTGATCGCACCTAATGCTAAGACGACCGCAGACAGTGATCGCTTCTTTGCGTCAATCAAGAACTTAGCTGAGCTAGACCGGCTCGAAATTCGTAATGTGATCAACGCTGGATTGTTGGGTCAACTGAGAGCTGTTCATCAGCACGATGTTCACGAAGGAAGAATTGGAAATGATGCTGGTGCGATGCCTGCGGGAAGTTCAGCACATGGTGTGTAAGTTTTCTAGCAAGAAGACTGCGCTTTGCAAACGGAGCCGTGTAGCGGCTCATATTGTCAGTAGCCCATGCCCTGTTCCTGCCCTTCACGGGCCAGTTGGTCAAGGACAATCTCGCGGTCGCGGTCGATCTTCGCTTTATAGGCCATCACGTCTTCCATGCGGACCCGGCGATGCTTGCCGACCTTGCGGTGCGGCAGGACGTTGTCCTCAAGGAGCTTGATCAGAAACGGGCGCGAGACGTTCAGTATTTCTGCGGCCTGCACGGAGGTCAGCTCCGCGTTTTCAGGGATAAGAATAAGGCCTCGGCCCGCCGCCATGGCTTCCAGAATTTCCATGAGCAGGGCGACAGCCCCGGACGGAAGCTCCAATGGCCGATCCTTGCCCGCTTCCCGGACTTTCAGCGTCAGAGAACCCTTTCGCTGCACGAAGGGCGATAGAACCTGACCGGACACACGCGCCATCGCCGCGTCCTGTGCGGAGGGGGGAAGTTGTCTATGGGCAAGCATGGTCATGTGAGGTCGTCTCCTTCTCATTTTCCTACCCTTATCTTAACGCTATAAATGCAATAAGTGCAACAAATAGATTACGTGAAACGACTCGATAGTGCTCGCCGAAAAGGCCCTCGACCGCGCCGGTCGAGGTGGGCTGTGCTCTAGCCGCCAAAGGCCAGCCGACATCATAAGCAAGTCCACTTAGCTCTCTTCTAAGGAGAACGCGTGGAATAAAGGTTCCCCATTCTTTGGCCGATATACCGCCAATAGGCCAGGAGAGTTTTTAGATGAGACAGGTGACACTTCCCTGCCAACGCAGATCCATCGTTCGACCAGTTACTCAGCGTGGCGCAACCATGGTGGAACTTGCCGTGACCATCATGCCGATCCTGATCTTCGTCTTCGCCACCATCGATTTCGGTGTCGCGATTCTTATGCAGAACACTGCGCAATCCGCTGTAAGAGCAGGCGTACGTTATGCCATTACCAGTCAAACCGGCATAAGCAGCGGCTCGCCGTTGGGACAGGATGCCTCCATCAGGGCTGTGGTGAAATCGCAATCAATGGGGTTGCTGAACCATCTGCTGCCTCTAGGAGACAACATGGATCAACACATTGACATTGCCTTTTATGATCAGATAACGCTGCAACCTGTCACTGGATCGGGCAGTAACCGTGCGGGCAATATAGTGCAGGTTGAAATTACAGGGCTGTCTCATTTGTGGATGGTTCCGCTGGTCCGTGGATCAAGTATGTTTCGTATCGTGGCGAGTTCATCCGATGCAATGGAAGCATCTCCTATTGGAGGTCCACCGCCAAGGTGATGTTATGAAAAACTACAACGAAAAAGGATCAGCAGCTATTGAGTTTGCCATTGTAATGACCATGCTGTTGCCGTTGTTCTTCGGCATGTTAATGGCTGGAGTTACTGCAGGCCGGGGGATTCAGGCTGTACAGTTCACCCGCGATTTGGGGCATATGTATGGTTTGGGAATGGACTTTTCACAAGTATCGTCGCAAAACACAGTGGCACGACTTGCGCAAGGTTTGGACGTCAGCCCTAGCGGTTATGGAGTGGTCCTTCTCAGCCAAATCAAGTTAGTAGCTCAGATTGATTGTGATTCAAACGGCGTCACTGCAGGATGCATGGTTGGACAAAACGTGTTTACTCACCGTTTGGTTCTGGGTAACCCTAGCTTTCGTCCCAGTAACTTTGGAACACCAGACCCCACGTTGGTGGATGCATCGGGGAATATAAGCGCTGTGAACTACTTGACGAATCCGGGCGCTGCTGCAAGTAACGTTGGCGCGGGAGCAGGAGGCTTGTTGCCCACGGTCTCCCCCGGAAGCCAAGTTTGGGTTTGCGAAACCTACTTCAATTTTCCTATGCTGGCTTTCTTGAATACCTTCGGAATTCCAGTGAACGGCATATATTCGGTGACCTATTTCTAAGAGGTAACGATGAACAACCGCGCTCACTTAAGACCCACATCTTCGCAGAGGCGGAGGAAACGCCAAAGCGGCGCTTCTATTTTTCTTTTTGGTTTTTGCCTGGCGGTCTTGGTTCCGGTGATTGGACTGGCAGTGGACGTCACTTTAATGTACCTCGCCCAAACCAAGCTTTCAGCGGCGGTGGATGCGGCAGCTTTATCTGGAGCCAGAGCACTTAGCCGCGGATCTTCCGATGTAGCTCAACAGCAAGCTGCCACGGATACCGCAACCAGTTATTTTGTGAAGAATTATCCTGTAGGCTATCTGGCAACTACTTCAATCTCTACCCCAACCGTTCAAATTGTCAACGCCGCTAATTTGCGAACTGTCACTGTTACCTCGTCCATACAATTCCCGCTTACATTCTTACGTTGGCTGGGTTCAAGTAATAACACCTTGAACGCTACAGCCACCGCAACCCGAAAAGATGTCAATGTGATGATGGTGCTGGATCATTCCGGGTCTTTGGCTGACAGCAACTCCTGCGAACCCATGAAAGATGCTGCCACCGCATTCCTTCAGCAATTCGCCCAGGGGCGGGATAACGTTGGACTGGTTACCTTCGCGACTGGATCGGCGGTGGACGTGCCACTTACACAAACTTTTCTGTCTGGTGGCACAAACGTCGCGAATGTGATCAGCGGCATTTCATGCGCCAATTACACGAACAGTTCTGCGGGTCTATGGAAAGCCTATGAGCAGTTGGCCGCCTATAACGAACCCAATGCATTAAACGCAGTTTTGTTCTTTACGGATGGAATGCCAACGGCATTCACAGCTTGGAACCGAGTAACCAACACCGGATGCTCGGCAGTTGGTTGGAGCAAAGGAGTGATGGGCACTGGTGGAGTAGGAGATCCGAATCAGACTGCAAGTCAAAGTGCATCGGCACTTGCCTCAACAGGATGCTCGTGGTCTGGCGCTTCGGACTCCTCCGATGTTGTCGAAGTTTGGAACCGTGATGCAGTCGGCAATGCTGTGGATATTAGTTACGCTCCGGTTATATTGAGTGGAACAAACCTTGTGAACACCACCGACAACATGCGGGCTGCCTCCATAAACGCAACAATTTCTGCCGGACAACGCATCCGTTTGGGTGTGCAGGTTTTGAACTGGAATCCCACCAGTGGCGCTACAGGTTCCGGCCCTTCTGTGCCTCGTGTTGTCATCTACAGCATCGGTCTGGGAAACTCTGGTGCTCCCCCGGATGCAAACCTCTTGATGACGGTGAGTAACGATCCGCGCTCTCCAAGCGTGGACCCAACCACCGCGCAGGGTTTATACATCTTCGCTCCGAATGCCAATGCGCTGGCACCGGCATTTCAGCGTGTAGCTTCGGAACTATTGCGGTTGGCAAGGTAAACTTTGCCTGCCAGACGATACCAGATCAGTCAACTAGTCAATGAACTGGAACAAGAGAATTTTCCACTCCTCACAGCACTCTCTTTCGAATGGCGGTTTGCTGAGAACTCACTGGGATCATCGTTGAACAATCATTATTATTTATCAATTGAAAACAATGGAATTGTTGGGCAACTTGGGGCTATTCGCGACCGTATCTACGCTTTGGGCCAGTGGAAGGATTGCTGTGGTGGCCCGCATGCATAGGCTGCTTTGGGTCTGTTCAATGCAGTGATGAAAAAATGCCCATTAGTATTGGGTACAGGTGTAGTGCCAAAACTATCCGCTTTCTTCGCCGCCATGCATTGCAATTATCGCAGGGTCAGCGAATTTTCAGGATCGCGAGTAAGAGCCACCATTTGCGGAGGAGTCCATTTTTTTTGCATTGCTAATGATGCATGCTGGGTGACAAAGTGCTGATCAACCGCGCAGCCTACGAAGTGCGTTTTCCATATAGCGACGTGTTGTTATTGGAGCACGGCGGCCCTTACAGAAGCGACATGATCCTGGAAGCGGCAGTTGACATCTCGAAGATCAGGGTATATCGAGCCAAACGGGGACATGGTTCCCTGGCCTGAAGCGACAGAACTCGGAATGAAATCCTTTAGAGCTCTAGGCGTAGCGGACTGGGTACCGTGTCCCCTTTGGCGACCATTTTTACGCACTTCAGTCTCACCATTTGGGTGATGCTATTGCGCTGATCCTATGACGGCAAGTCCAATTGTGTTAAGCCATTTCGTTGTCTGTCACCAACTTAACTGCCGTTCTTAAAATGATATGTTCCACGTCCAATCGTGGCACTAGTGGTTTGGAGCGCGTGGTTGAGTTGCACGGTGATACTGTTGCAATGCGCCAGAACTTATCGCTGGTCAAATCACTTCACAAAACATTTTCGTCGAACATCGCGAAATGAAGAATGGCAAACTGGCCGAAGTGACTTCGCGATTACTATGCCATTGATTCGCTCACAAACGACGTTTCTTATTTTGGCGGGCAAGAACGTGGATCATAAAGAAACTTGGTCTTGCTGGAGAGAAAGGTGCGAAGTTCGGGTTGATGATGCCAGGCTCACCAAAACCGGGCCAGAAAGTGTATCAGGAACTGGCGCGGTGAATGGCCGCACATGGCGTCCCGAGTTTCGGTGCAATGCTGGCGCCTCTAAAATCCTACTACAGCTTCAATTCCCAACCTGGCCGGACCACTGGTTTCACCAGCCTGCTTGCCTCAGCACTATTAGGAAACCGCATGTTCCTGCTGTCCCAATCCAGCTTGCCTGGAACACGGAACGCCAGCGCTGCCAGTGCAAGCCATTCAGCATAGGGTCCTGAAATTGTGAAGTTTGAACATGCCGCATCGCCGCCTTTAGCGGACCGAATAAAGTCCGCCATGTGACCCGGCGACCGTGTCAACAATTGCGGTGGCAACACGTACTCAGCCCAACGTGCGGCGGGAAGAAGCCACACGCCTTCTCCACGCTCAACGGTTGCCATAATGCCTTTTGTGCCAATAAACACCGCGCCGTTACCAGTAAGAAGCCCAGTCTGTGGTGCCGTGCGCTCTTCCCCAAATACCCTCACGCCCGCACCACCTGCACCTCGGCGCTGACTGCGGGGAGCCGCCGCAGGCTTAGGCGCATCGGGCAACCGCTCTTCCCTGCCCATTGGACGACCCTTCTTCGTTAGATTGTTCGGCGGCGGAAGAATAATTTCGTTTTCCATCCCCGGCACGTGATACACATCTGAATCAGTAGAGCGCGCCGAATCGTGATAAAACACCTTCACTGCAGGCATTCCACCGCGCGCTGGGAAATCCAAGCGAATGGTTGCACGGTTTGGAAATGTGAGTTTGCTGGCGCCGTCTTGCGATATGCACTCCACACTGGTCGGCGCACCAAGTTGCAATGCATGATGAACCGGACCCGCAGCGTGCGTCGCCCAATTGCCAATCTGGCCAGTACCAAAATCGTAAAAGCCGCGCCAGTTATAAGGCACGTAATAGGAACTATACGGACGCATGGGCGCATTGCCCAACCATGCCTGCCAGTTAAGAGTTTCAGGTGCGGATTCTTCAGGCGGCAGCGATTGCAAAGCTGTTGGATGCGTTCCCGGCGTTGTGGCAACATGAACCTCCGTAACATCGCCGATTGCTCCTGACCATAACATCTCCGCCGCAACTCGATGTGATTCGTGCGAATAACCCTGATTCCCCATCTGTGTCGCTACCTTGTACTTCACTGCTGCATCGGCAAGCAGACGAGCTTCCCAAGCTGTACGCGTCAGCGGCTTTTCCAAGTAGACGTGAATACCGCGTTGCATGCAGGCCAAAGCCACAGTGGCGTGCATAAAGTCTGGAATGGCAATGGTTACAGCGTCAATATTCTTGCCTTCCTTATCAAGAAAGGTGCGATAGTCACGATAGAGAGGAGCCTTTTGAAATTTCTTGATACCCTCGTCGCCTCTCTTGGCGTCCACGTCACACAACGCGACAATATTTTCCGTGGCCGCAGCTTCACCCAAAATCACAGCGCCTCGTCCACCGCACCCGATCGCGGCCATGTTCAGCTTATTGTAGAAAGGCTTGTAGCCTAAAGCTCTCAGGGAAGGCACACTTCCGAACCCTGCTGCCGGCACTGCGCCGGCAAGCAGTGGACCGTAGAAAAAATAACGTCTGGATATGCTCATTTAAATTTTGTCCTTTTACCACTTCCACAAGGCTTCCAGCTTCTGTTGCTCTGCAACATTTCACGTTCCACCCATCCATCACTCATTCGGTAAAGCTCAGGTGGTCGCGATTACTTTATCCCCTGAACCGGACTGTCCACCAATATGGAGTCCGCCAAATTCGGTCAACCCTTGCAGAAGACCGCGTCTTGTCAATCGTGAATTTGTTTGATTTGAATCAGCGCTTATGTTTTTCCTAATCTAATCTCTTACACCAACTCGCGCCAACCCACAGTCACTTTACTTGCTAGCCAAGCGCAGTGGCGATTTCGGCCATCATCTGCTTTTCAGCTGCGCTTACCCGTTCGCCGCCGAATCCAAGAAATGCGCCTTCCTTCGCAGCATTCGCCACGCCAACAGCCAACGAATTCACCCAAGTGCGATAGGCAGCCAAGTCAGCAGGCGCCTTCCGCTCCAACATAGCAACCGCCTCTCGCAGTTCATTCAAGGCATGTTCCCGAACCCAAGCCTTCGGATCCTGATCCCCAATTTCGCCAATCTCATCGCGGATCCGCGATTGGGCCGCTTGCATTTCGTCCTTGTTCGCAATGGACCGTATCAATTCATTGGCATGACCAGTAGCATCGAAAACACCTTTAGCAGCAACCACAGCTTCCTTGAGTGACCCGAACAATCCACTAGCGCCAGCCATCATTACAGCCATACTCGCCAAGTGCGGAGCACTCGCCACAAACTTCCATTCCACTTCTGCAAAATCAGCTTTTGTTGCCATTATTGGTACTCTCCTAAATGAAATTATAGCGTTCCAACACTGGGGACAACAAAGGCATCGTGCGTCTCCTGAATCCAACTAAGTGCTGTTTGAGAATCTTCTGTGATGCCTTTTCCGTCACCAAATTTCGAGTCTCTCCAGCGTCGGCCTTCAAATTGGACAACTACTTAACGAACTTATGACCAACGGAACGCAGCATCCGTCCTTCCCTGGTTTCAGATGCATCCCGCAATTCGGAACTGCACATTTCCGTTGCAACTGGCTTCCTGTCAAAGTTGGACGCAGGCTGAAACCGCGCATGTCTTTTGGCGGATTCGGAAAGCAGTGATAGCAAAACGCTGGCCCGCTGATGATCATCGGCACGCCACCCTCTCTTCATAGAAAGCAGCTTTTTGCGCCCACGATGTCCCCACATTCTGTCAAAATACATTGTATTTTCGTCCAGCTTCTTTTGTCTCAATGCAGTCAGCACCAATCTCTTGTAGGGCTCTTAAAGCGTGCAGTACTTCAATGCTTTCGCAACAGCCGGCAGTGATCGGGCAAGCTGAATTCTTCTGAGAAACAAGCGCAAAACGGACTCGCTTCGGCGAAGCCACTGCTTGTTTCTTCAATTGCATTGCGCCGCGCCGAAGCGGCCTTTGCGCTAATCGGGTTTCCAACTCTTCTTCTCTCGAACCTCATCGATCACAAACCGCGCACCTTGGTTGTCCGACGGATTTAACCAAAGAATTTTCTGAAAGATCTTTTCCGCTTCGGCGAATCGGTCCAGTCGCCAAAGGCACAAACCGTAGCCATACATGCACCGCAAAAATGGACGGTTGTCAATCCAACCCCAAGGTAGGACACCATTGATGGAATCCTCAAGCGACCATTCTCCGATCCGGTACCCAACCTCATAGTGGCGTATGGATTAGGCCGGTAGCTTATCGAAAAGCAGATTGCCAAGATGGGCATGCGCGTCCAAACATCTTAAATCCTCTTCACAAACACCCATCAGAATCTTGCCGGCACCAACATAGTCTCCAGCGTCCGACAAATCCACAGATTGGCCGATAGGATCTGAATCGTAGTCCGATGAATCAAACCCGGGCAGGATTTGTTCCATCTCAAACTCAGGTCGCCTACCGCGTTTGATAATCGGCTTGGCCCAATTTTCGATTGGTTCGCCTTTTTCTCCCCAATAGTGATGAACCGGGTTCCACACACCACGTTTCTCAACCTTCAGTCGCGAAACCCCAAGCAATGCAGGATCAATTCTGATGGTTTCCAGTGTTCCAGAAATAACGTTCCTGCTAATTTGTCCGGAACCCACCACAGCAATCTCGCCAGGTACCAACTCGCGAAGGCGGCTTGTTCGAAAATCCAACACCTGATCGCTACCCACCAATCGGCATCGTGCGGTTCTTTGCTTCACCGTGAGAACAACCAAATCAAGCGCCTTCGTTTCACTTTCAGCTAAAACAACATGTTGTGGTCAACTGCCCTTTTGCTTCCCCGGATTGCAAGATCCGCAGCGGCAACCACGTAGGTTGTCCCATCTTCACCGCGAATTTTCGCTGTAAGTCCGCGGCGTTCGTTGCCGTCAAATTCAAACTTCAGGATGGAAACGGGCATACCAATCGATGTGGCTTTACAACGTATCGGAATGTTCGCCGTAAAAGCATTCAAAAAGACTCGTAGCTGCTCGCCGTCTCCATTTTCCTCTGTAAGAAGTTCTTCATTGAGTTGATCCAAATCCTGGTTATTCGTTTTCACAAAATCTGCCTATCTCACTTATTCAAGCACAACCAGTGCATAGCCGGTGAACGTTGGGATTGTAGGTTCGATGTAGTCGCATTTCTTTCCAACTTTCCCTCGAGCATGGCCGCTTGAGCAGAGGCTCACACACTGAAGCAGTCTGTGTTTGCCCTGCTATCATTAGGATAAATGCAACTCAGAACCGGCTATGAATTGGTATACAGCTTTCCACAGCCCACCCCAATCATCCTCGTCGTAAATATTCACGATTCCCGCGCCTCCGATATTGTGGTCCCAGATTCCCTCGTCACTCAGCCACCAGTTCCCATCACCAATTATCGGGACGGCTTCGGGAACCAATGCCATCGTATCCTTGCACCAGCGGGCCGTCTTTGCCTGACGGCCGATGCAATCATTAACGACAGCGGCCTGCCAGATCAAAGCATGTTCGCCGCCAACCAGGATGACGTAGAAAATCTGCCGGCGGAAAATTTGGTTTTCCTGCTTGGCAGCCGGTATTGCGAAACCG
>JAYTTF010000252.1:0-3679 GCA_043745195.1 Bryobacterales bacterium
TGACGATCACCTGCTCCACAATGTTTTTACCAGCGTCGCTTGGCGACCAACTTATTTTCTTCAGTTCGGAATGAGTGATTTTCTTCGCCGGAATCCGCATCTCGCACACTTTTTCGTCGCGCGGAGCAATGTAGTAGATTCCTTCGGGAACAACAGTGAAGCTCCGCCGCACAATTTCCTCCGCGATCACCTGCTTCTCTTGGCCCTCCGAAAGGGGCAAACTGAAGATACCCTCATAACCCTGATCGCTGTTCGTGTAGTAAAGTGGCGCCCCCGCTCCAGATAAGTCGCTGAATTTTCCGTGTCGTACAAAATGGCCGTAGATAATGCTTCAATGGCGTCCGCTGATTTTCCAGCTTCCGCTGCTTTCTGCCCATCGGCCAAAGCCTTATGCGCCCGCTTGGCATCTGTTCGATTTCCCGCGTTCCGCACGGTTTGGCCCTGCTGCGCCTGAAGTTGCACTGCAACGGCAATCAGGATTACCGCAGTTTTTCTGAAGCGGCATGAGAGTGGTTCCATTACTGTTCTCAAACCACTAACGGCCGGCAGCCTTCAACCCTAAGTCATTTTTCAAACTGCCAACCACCTGTGCCGCAGTGCGATCCATTTCCTTAGCTGTTGAGTTCTTCGGTTTCCTGAAAGATGACCACAGCACCGCACGCGACTTGCGATCAATCAGGTAAACATTCCCACGGCCTCGTCCCCAGGTGGAGGCACCCCTTACTGCGCCAGAAGATTGCAGTGCCTTGTCGTCTTTCTTCGGTTCCTTATCCGCATCTTCACTCTTCTCTTCTTCCACCGGCTTCGCTAAAGGATAAAGTTCAGCGTACTTCTTTTCAAAAGTTTCCCCAATGCGGTCGGAAAAAATGGCATCCGCCAAGGCAGGGTCCGTTACAACTTCAAAAGTGTTACCTTTCGTCAGATGCTGGGCCAGATATTGATCCATGCCGCTGCCCATCTGCAGGAAATACACTTTCCGCACTTGTTTCAATTCAGGAGTTGCCGCAAAACCAGCCACTGCTATCATGGCCAGCAGACCTGCGAAGAGAAAATTTCGTCTCATGCTTCTACTCTACTGCGCCGTCCCGGATCTTTCCATGTCCTGTTATGTTTGGGCCAGACGGAGATGCTCTGTTTGAAAAAATGCTGCCAATTCGGTTGGCCTCGACAGCAGGATAGATCAGGATCAGCCCCAAACCTATTCGTTGACCCCAATTTCCCTGCGTCCCTACTCCATCTCATTATGAGCCGCTCCGCAAAGGCTCCATCACCGCCACCACCGGTCGTGCCGAAAATCAGCGCGTATATACACGCTCGGCTTATAGCGATAAAATAAGGAGACTGTAAAGTCGATCGCGGGATGCCGTAGAGCGACCGGAATTGTTTCAACGTAACATTCGTTACTTTCATGTCGTGCACCCCGGCGTGCGGAAGTCAAACACCAAGTCACGCATGCAATGGTAGCGCTCCTCCGGCTCCTTCGCCACGCACCGCCGCACCAAGCGTTCCAGCCAGCCAGGCGTGAACGGCTTCACCGCCATCGGTGGAGGATCAGCAGCCAGGATCGCGGCTACCAGCGTCGAGTAGCTCTTACCTTGAAACGCCTTCTGCCCCGTCACCATCTCGTACAGCACCGCGCCAAAGGCCCAGATATCCGCTCGCGCATCGGCCTCTTTCCCCTCGAACTGTTCGGGAGCCATGTACTGCGGCGTGCCCATCACCACGCCCTCGGTGGTCAAGCCTTGCACCAGCGTCGCATCGTTCGGGCCAATCGACACATTCGATTTAGCCAGCCCGAAGTCCAGCACCTTCACCCCATCGCGCGTCAGCATAATGTTGGCCGGTTTCACATCGCGATGAGTAACCCCGGCGCGATGCGCCCGATCCAGCGCGTCGGCAATTTGCGCGGCGTACAACAGCGCCTGCTCCAATGGGATCGGCCCTTTCTCGATGCGAGCCGCCAGCGTCTCGCCCTCCATCAGTTCCATCACCATGTAGTTGGGGCCGACGTCAAACAGCGTGCAAATATTAGGATGATTCAGCGATCCCACCGCCCGCGCCTCACGCTCAAACCGCATGCGCAAATCCTCCCGCGCAGCAATATGCTCCGGCAGCACCTTAACCGCAACTGTACGGTCCAGCCGCGTGTCGCGAGCCTTATACACTTCCCCCATGCCACCCGCGCCAAGCGGCGAGACGATTTCATAAGGGCCGAGTTTGTCTCCGGGGGTTAGAGGCATGGTAGAGGAATCAACGGGCTTCGCTCACGCCGTTTCCAGCAACTCTAAATGCGAAGGTTCAGGAATAGGGTCGCCGTCTTCGCGCATGGCGGAGAGGTGCATTTCCATCGCCTTTGCCATCCGAAGCCGAGTCTTCTCCAGCGTGCGCCCTGTAGCCACACAGCCCGGCAGGTCGGGAGCATAAGCTCCATAACCAGTGCTCGACTTCTCAAATAGGACGGGAAATTTGTTCATGAAAAACCTGCCTGCTTCATTATAGACTTGCGCGCCTTCGGTGGCATCTCGTCGGATTCGTGTCCGGCGACCGTCACCTTGCCGGGCTTGGTTGGATGAACGAATTGCCGATGGCTGCCTTCTTGGTTCCGTATGATCCTTCCGTCATCGCACAACAATTTCAGCCCATCGCGGACTTTCATGCTACTTCCCCAACCCCGCGGCCCAGTGCTCCACCACCACCATGGGCAGGCTGGGCTGATCGCCCCCTTCCTGGACCTGCACCAGAAATCGCTTGCCATCCCTGGAGGGTATGCCGAAATGTGGGACGCGAAACAGCAGTTCCGGCCGCCCTGCTTTGACTCCGGCAGCATCCAGTTCTATAGGCGCGGCCATCAGACTGCCTCCGTCGTTCGCGGTCCAGTACAGCTCTTTTCCATCGGCGCGCCATCTCGGAATGTTCCCACCTTCAGACGAAACTTGCCACTTGCCGCGTCGCTCCGGGAACCCCTGTATGTAGACTTCATTCCTTCCGGACTCATTTGAGCGATACGCTACCCACCGGCCATCGGGGGAAAAGGCGGCGGAGCCTTCATTGAACTTCGTCTGCAGATAGGGCACCGGCTTCTTCCCTCCCTCCAGCGGAAGTATGAAAATGTCAGTCGCCCCAAATAGCAGATGTTTCCCATCGGAAGAAACGCTGCTTAAAAAATCCCCCCGCCCAAGCAACTCTTCCCCGCCCGAACCATCGGCCGCTCGCCTGTAGATATTTCCCGCATTGTTGTAGTAGATCTGCTTGCCATCGGGAGACCATTGCGGATATCGGCCGCCAGTAAAGGTAAGCCTAGTGGCAATGCCGATTGCAAAGGGCATGACCCAGATGTCGCCAATTCCTCGGCCTGCTATGAGCGCAACCCGACTGCCGTCCGGGGAGAGGCTATAAAAGACAAAAGGTACTTCCACAGCTTGACCCACCGATTCGATTCGCTTTCCAGCACGGTCCAACCACGCCAGTCGGCTCATTCGGGTCGTTTCTCCCTGGCCATAAAAGAGTGTTCCGTTGCTGGAGATGGTGAATTGAGCATAGCCATTTGCAGTCACGCCTACACCCTGGGCTATCACCACCGGATCACCAGTGAGCCGGGGCGGATTCAACTCCAGCTTGCGGGCCGTCAGCACCCCGTCCCCCTGAATGTAGAGCAGACGCCCCGTGTTGGCATCATAGA
>JAYTTF010000253.1:0-3678 GCA_043745195.1 Bryobacterales bacterium
TCTGAAACCCGCTAACATCCTACTTACAAAGCAGGGCGTGAAGTTACTCGATTTCGGATTGGCGAAGCAATCGGCAACTCTGACCGATTCCGATGCAACCATGGTGGCTGGCCTCACCGTTCAAGGCCAGATCATGGGCACGCCGCAGTACATGGCCCCCGAACAGTTGCAGGGCAAGCCGGCCGACGCTCGCAGTGATCTATTCGCATTCGGCTGCGTGCTGTATGAGTTACTCAGCGGGAAGCGAGCGTTCCGTGGCGATAATGTCGCTACAGTAATTTCATCTATTCTGGAGCACGAACCCGAACCGCTGAATGTGCCGGGTCCGCTCGCTCGCGTCGTCAAGACGTGCCTTGCCAAGGACCCCGATCAGCGCTTTCAAAACGCCGTTGACCTGAAGCGCAGCCTTGCTTGGGCGATGGAGCAGCAACCAACAAACCACTCGCCATCGAAGAAGTGGATGTGGGCCGCTGCTGCCGCGCTGCTGGCATTGATCGCTTTAGGCTCATGGGCGGTGTTCCAACGGCACGGCGTGCCTGACAGACTGCCCGTGCGATTCCAAATCGCCACACCTCCAGGCGTCCGCTTCGACCAAGCCCACACAGCCGTGTCACCCGACGGACGAAGACTGGCCTATGTTGCCGCCAATCAAGGGCGGCGTGAACTTTGGGTCCGCTCTTTGGATTCCCCCGCCGCCAAGGTATTACCTGGCCTTGACGATGTAACTTATCCATTTTTCTCACCAGATGGAAAGTCCCTTGGCTATTTTTCCAATAGCAAACTGTGGCGAATTGATCTACCGGAAAGCACACCATTTGCCATTTGCGATGCGCCGGGAAGGGCCATGGCAACGTGGAGTAGCAACGGAAGGATTATTGTGGGCCTCAGTTCCGGCCCATTAAGAGAGGTTTCCGCCTCAGGCGGTTCGCTTACGCCTCTAACCGTGCTCGACTCTTCCCGAGCGGAGACCTTGCATACTTTTCCACGGACCCTGCCGGGCGGAGGAGTCTTGTTCTTCGTCGTAGCAGAAAAGCCGGAACATACTGGAATAGCTGCCACGCGATTGGATAGCGCGAAGAAACATTCCTTGGTAGTAGGTTCTGATGCGAATGGCATCTTTGATGAAGGAAGGTTATTGTGGGTGAGGCGTGGATCAGAGACGAATCTGGTGGCGCAAAGCTTCGATCCGAAGCTATTTCAGTTATCCGGTGAGCCCCAGCAAGTACTCGCCCGGGCGCGTGCTGGAGGAAATTACCATACTGCTGTCACCGCAGCCGGAGGCGTCATGCTTGCCGCTGGTGCCTGCTGCACCCATCAACTTACTTGGATGAATCGTGAAGGAAAAATACTAGGCCTCTTGGGACAGCCAGCGGCCTACGGTCCCTTTTCCATTTCACCGGATGGCAAACAAGTGGTGGCGCTTAGAGCGGGCGACCTGTGGATCACTGATGTAGAAAAAGACAATTGGCGCAGGCTGACCTTCGATTCAAACAAGGCAACCGATCCTATTTGGTCACCCGACTCCGCCACTTTAGTGTTTCGATTGAACCCAGGCAATCTGTACCGCATGGCCGCCAGCGGCGCTGGTATGCCGGAAATGCTGACGACCTCTAAAAATCCACAAAATCCCACCGATTGGTCACGGGATGGACGTTGGCTTCTATACAACGAGCGCATCGATTCAAACTACGATATTTGGGCTTTACCCGTTACGTCAGAAGGAAAACCGGAAATGGGATCGAAGCCCGGGCTCTATCTTCACACTCCGTCAGTGGAACTGAACGGAAGTTTCGCTCCGCTTAAGACCACTAGCTGGGTAGCCTATAGTTCCAACGAAACCGGAAAGAATGAAATCTATATTCAGGCATTCCCGGATCCAAAAGGCAAAGTCCGCATCTCAATCAACGGTGGGGTCCAACCTAAATGGGGCCCCGAGGGACGAGAGCTTTTCTATATGGGTGAAGAAACCAAGTTATTGGGGGTGAAGATCAAACTAGGCGCGAATTCGGCGGAGGCATCGACTCCAGAGGTTCTATTCGATATCCCACAAGACGGCATGCGGGGCGCACCATTCGCCGTTGCGCCCGATGGATCGAGGTTCCTGGTGAGGTCGGTGCTGGACACCAACGCACAGTGGCTGGAGGTGATTACGAATTGGACCGGGCTTCTAAAATAAGGCCACGATTTGAAGGCGCTACTGCTCTGCAGCGACAAAGGTGCAAGATCGTGGGTTGTCCAAATTGTTCTGCATGACTCCAATGTCAGTTGGGTTGATGGGTAGAGGTGCTCTGCGCATCCGCCCTTTGTCGCCTCCTGAAAACCGGGCTTTCATCAAACCGCTTGGGGAGTGCTCGTTCTTCCCGATCAGGATGTGGCCAATTTCATGAGCCAGGATGTGACCGAGCACTATCCGAATTGTCGAAGGGTCAACGTCTTGATGAACACTTTGCACTCGATCCCAGAAGACCACGATGCGGACGCCGCCGCCGGAGAAGGGATGGGCGATGGCCATGGCAAAGTACGGTTGATCTTTTGGGGCTTTATCTACAAAAGTGATGTCGATAGTTTGCAGACGGCGCTCGCCGCATGAGCCAATTGGCATTGTCGGCACGGTATTGGAAGTGTTGCGCCAGACTAGGCGGATCCCGGCTTGTGCCAAGACCTGGGAGGCGACGCCCTGGGCTGGGATCAGGATGTGTGGCGGCGTCCTAATATTATTGTTGACTCGGACAGTTACTACCCGGTTGGCGGGGACTTGGGGATTCTTAGCCTGCACGGTCATCGTCGAGAAACCGGCGGCAACCATCATCATAAAAGCAGTTATCTTTTCCATTGCTTCCTCCTGGCTGTTCCCTTAGGCGGGAAAGTTTGGCGGAAGCTGTAACGGCTTGAAAGATTATTTTTTGATTTGTCGCGATAAACTCCACATTGAAGGTTTCAGCATGATTCAGGAGAGCGCTGGAGCGAGCTGGAGCGGGTGTGCCATGCGACGATGGCGTTTGCGCCGGAGGCTCGTGTGGCGTTTGTGCGTGGCGAGTGCGCCACAGAGGGCAACGCCGAGCTAGCTCGCGCGATTGCATCTTTGCTGGAACATGAAGGCACCGAGTTATTCCAGAAGCTGCGCCTGTCAAAAGTGTCGGGCTCGACGGGACGCATGGGGGGATGGTGGGGCCGTGCCGCATCCTTGCGCCGCTGTGCGAAGGTGGCATCGGTCTACTTATAGGTGCCCAAAGTCGGTCCACCCGGCACAGTACTCGCACGTTTAGTAATAGTACTTCTACCCTACTTACTTACAGGTTTAGACCTTGTCAGGAAGAGTTACGTGTCGCACACTTAACACGAGACAAAGTGTCGCGTACTGCATTTGCTGTGACGGCCACGCATGAAAGTATCGTCCAAAAATTCAAAGGGGTTTATCATGTTTTGCATTTCTCACAGTTGCCTGCGCCGATGGATGTCCACAGCCTATGGCATTATGATACTCGCGGCGGCCTCAGTTCCGGCGCAGGCTCAACCTGACCTGACGATGTCCAAGAGTCACGTGGGCAACTTCGTGCAAGGCACAAACGGCACCCATACCATCGTGGTCAGCAATGTAGGCGTGGGGCCAACCTCGGGCACGGTTACAGTCACCGACGTGTTGCCAGTCAGCGCACCCTCCATGAGCCTGGTATCGGC
>JAYTTF010000254.1:0-13808 GCA_043745195.1 Bryobacterales bacterium
AGTGAACCAACCGAACCGCTGCCACTCACCTTATCGCAGAACTACAATACAGGCCAAATAATCAGGATTCCCATTCAACTTAACACGATTGGGGACCACATCCGAAAGAAGCGGCTGGGATTGAAGATCGTTCAAAAGCAAGCCGCCCAGGAAATCGGAGTCTGTGAAACCGCGCTGTTTAACTGGGAGGCGAATACATCGATTCCCGAATTCCGGTACATGCCTGCAATCATTCACTTCCTTGGATACAATCCACTGCCGCGTCCTTCGGCACCCGGGGAACAGTTGGTCTGGGGGCGAACGAGCCTCGGCATGTCCCAAAGAGCGCTGGCCGCGCGGCTGGAAGTTGACTCAAGCACACTGGCTAGGTGGGAGCGCGGGGATCGGAAACCTTCTGGCAATCACTTAACTCGGGTCCAGCGCTTTCTAACAGATGAAGTGTGTTCAAAGCCGATTGACATCAGAGTTTCTGTCTGATCTGAACCACCCAAGGTCAAGTCCAATAATTCCTTTCCAAACTCCGATACTGCACCGCTTCGGCGATGTGTTTGGCCGAAACGCTGTCACTCGAAACCAAATCGGCAATCGTGCGCGCAACCTTCAAAATGCGGTCATGCCCGCGGGCGGAGAGCCCCATGCGCCTTACCGCCATTTCCAGTGTCCGCTCGCCAGCATCATCAAGCGCTACAAGGTTGCGTAATAGTTGTGGGGGTAATTGCGAGTTGTAATAGCCGCGGGTCTGCTGACGCTCTCGGGCCCTCACTACACGCTCGCGCATCTGTTCTGACGTTACACCTTCTCCGTTGCCGCGCAGTTCCTTGTAGGGGACTGCGGGTACGTCGATGTGGAGATCGATCCGGTCGAGGATTGGGCCGGAAATCTTACCCAGATAGCGCTGAACAATGGGTGGCGTGCACCTGCATTCATGGGCCTCAGACAGTAGATATCCGCACGGACAAGGATTCATCGCCGCCACCAGCATCACCCGGGCGGGAAAACACATACTCGCGTTCGACCGTGCCAGCGTCACCGAACCTTCCTCCAGCGGCTGCCGAAGTTGCTCCAGAACGTAGCGCGAAAACTCCGGCAATTCGTCCAGAAACAGAATGCCATTATGCGCCAAACTCACCTCGCCGGGGCGTGGAGTTCCACTGCCTCCGCCAATTAACCCAGCATCGGAAACAGTATGATGTGGCGAGCGAAATGGCCGTTCTTCAAGCAGTGCTTTGCCCACCGGCATAATGCCGCAGACGCTATGAACTTGCGTGGCCTCCACTGCTTCTGCAAAAGTGAGTGGAGGCAAAATGCCCGCCAGCCGCTTGGCCAACATAGTTTTGCCTGAACCGGGCGGCCCTACCATCAAAACGTTATGATTCCCGGCAGCGGCAACTTCCAAAGCCCGCTTGGCAGTGGTCTGGCCACGCACTTCTCCGAAATCAGGAAAGCCAATACCATTGCGCGATTGCAGATTCACGACGTGCCGTAACGGCGAATGCTTTTCTGGTTGATTCAGCACATCTACGGCCTGACCAATATGATCTACACCAAAGACGTCCAATCCTTCAACCACAGCTGCTTCCATTGCATTTTCACGAGGCACCATCAGTCGTTTAATCCCGCTCCGCCGCGCACAGACAGCAATGGAAAGCACTCCCCGCACTGGCCTCACCGCACCATCTAAACTCAATTCACCCACAACTAAACTGGGCTCGCTGAGTTTCAAAGTACCCATGGCACCCAAGATTCCCAGCGCCATAGGAAGATCAAATCCCGGCCCTTCTTTGCGTAGATTTGCAGGAGCCAGGTTTATGGTTATGGCTTTGGATGGATAGCCAAAACCGGAATTCGCCAAAGCTGATTTAATGCGCTCGCGGCTCTCACGAACAGCCGCATCGGGCATGCCCACCGTGACAAAGTCGCGAGAGCTGCCAGAGCTGAATAGATCCACTTCAACATCCACAAGATGCGCGTCAATTCCGCATACAGCCGCACTACGGGTTCGAAAAAGTCCCACTCTAGTTAGTGGAAGCTACGGAACTAAGTTCTCATTGCAAGGTGAAGGGAAATTCGGTTAGTTGTTTTTTTCCGGACAAATCGTCTCGTAATTCAATGGCAAGAGTATACTGCCCCATGGCATTCTTTTTGTCCAGGAAGAAGTTCAAAGACCCGGTCAAATAGCCTCGCGGGTAAAACGTCTGGTCCTTCTCGCTGGCAGCTTCCGGCTGCGCAAAAACCAGTGTCCGATCGGCTCGCAGAACCTTAACTCCGTAACTAACCTGGTAACTGTTATCAGCTTTCACCGTGAATCCGGCAATTTGAAACCTCACGTGTATGGCATCGCCAGAACGATACGTTGCGGGGTTAGCGGACTGAGTGCCTTCCTCGTCGCGAAAAAAACGGACTTCATCTATCGTCAATGCAGACATTAATTCAGCAGCAGGTTGTTTCCGTCCGCCACGCACTAAGAAGGGAGTCTTGAGTTTCGCAACAGCGCTTGAGTTGAAATCCCGCAATTCAATTTCAACCTGATATTCACCACTGAACAAAGTGTCCGGCAACACAAAACTACCGTTCACTTTGGGCAGCCACTCTTTGTCTTGCGGAGTTAACTCCTCGTTGATTTTTCCTGCTTTCGGTTTATCCAAAAGCACTCCTGCCTTGTCTTTTGCAGTAACCAGGTATTCCAATTGAATGTGGTTGCGTTCGTCCTCATCCGTTTTCTTGGTGAAACCAAAAGCTTGAAAACTGAAGTAAACAGTTTCGCCAGTTAGGTAGGTATGCTTTGCATCAACACCCTCGCCTCCATCACTGGTGGAAAGTGCGGTATTGCGAATGGTTAAACCTTCCGCCTGACAGAAAGTTGCCATTGCCATCGTAACAAACACGAGTTCCGGCAGCCTTCCAATCACGACCTTATTTTCCCATAATTGGCGTCATTTCGTCGGATGGACGCATGTTCAAAGGCAAATCAATGAGAGAGGTTCTTTCTTCGCCAGCCGAACCGCCATCGTTTACCACCAATCGGTAGTGGCCCATTGGCACGTCAAACACAAGTAGCCCATTTTCAGTTCCGGCAACTGGAAGCATACGCAAAATTCCCATCCAGTCCTTAACCCCTTCCATCTCCTGAACCTCTGGAAATTCCTTGCCCTTGTCATCTCGAACATGCAAGTAGGAAACGGACTTCTGCTCACCTCCGCCATTGGTAACACTTAGACGAAGAACCAAGAACCGTTCTTTCGGAATAAGCTTGCCCTTCGCTCCGTTTAGCTCCTGAGCCCATTCCGAATCCAATACAGTGTAGGTGAACGGTCCTAACGCAACCTTTTCGCCCATAGCCCAAGGCCTGCCTTGACTCTCCTTCTTAACCTCGTTGCAACCGGAAGTTGCAAGAAAAGAGCCGATCAAAAGCATAGAAAAGGAGATTCGAATTAGGATCTGTTTTGTTTTGTGATGCACGTGCCTTACCTCAATCTGCAAGAATATGAGCGAAACCTTATTAAATCACATTTATGCCCTTCATCCATAAAAAGCAATTTCCAGCATGTGCAATGTTCAGCTTTGCGGCACTTTACGCATACCAGTCTGCCTCCCCTGGTGTTCATCCGGTGAGCGGCAGGCAGTACGCCCAAGTGATGGGAGTGGCCGGTGCCAATTGGTTGGAACGTCCAGAACGGGACGCGGAGGAAAATCCCCAGGCGGCCATTGATGCTTTGGGCCTGGAGCCCGGCATGGTGGTTTGCGACCTTGGCGCGGGGAGTGGCTACTACAGTATTCGCATGGCCAAGAAAGTTGGACCGCAAGGGAAAGTCTATGCCGTCGATGTGCAGCCCGGCATGATCCAGTTGCTGGAAAAGCGGATTAAAAGCGACAAGATCAAGAATATTCAACCGATACTCAGCACTCCTTCGGATCCCAAATTGCCCGAAGCCGAAATTGATTTGATGATCCTGGTGGACGTCTATCACGAACTGGATAGGCCTCAGGAAATGCTGCGGAAAATTCGCAAGTCTTTGAAAGATTCCGGAAGGTTAGTGCTGCTTGAATTCCGCAAGGAAGACAAAAATGTTCCCATCCGTTTGGAGCACAAAATGTCGGTTGCCGAAGTGAAGCAGGAACTGGAAGCAGAAGGTTTCGTGATCGCCGAAGTGAAGGAGCATCTTCCCTGGCAGCACATGTTTTTTCTGAAGAAAAAGCTGAACTAAAGCCATGTTTCCCTCAGAGCACTCAACCTATAAGGACCGCGCAACGGGCCGGCTGATTCACCAAATGACTTCGGCTGAAGCCATCAACCACGCCACTTACTTCCTGCAAAGTTCATTTACACCAGGCGACAAAGCGATGATTTTCATCTCCAATCGAAGCGGAGCATTTCAGCTTTATGAAATTAATCCTTTTCCTACTGGAGAGATCCGGCAACTCACGTTCGGTGCGGCGATTCATGCGTTCTCTCCAGCCATCAGTCCTACTGGCACCTCCATCTTTTTCGTCCGTGGACCTGGGCTTTGGGAATTGTACCGGGACACATTGGAAGAACGGCTGATCGTGGAATTCGCCAGCGCGCAGATTGGGGAACCGTCGCTGGCCGCCGGCGGTGAATGGTTGGTGATGGCCATTAAACAAGGACCGGTCAGCGGATTGGCAGTGGGCAAAGCGGATGGCAGCCAATGGCACATCATTCCATTTCCGCGCACCGTAATCCATCCACAGTTCCATCCTACGGATCCGGAATGGATCGAATTTTCCGGCGACCCCGCACCTCGCATGCATCGGGTGCGCCGCGATGGCAGCAACCTGGAATGCCTTTACCAACATGACAACAACGAGTTCCTGGTGCATGAAACGTTTCTTGGCAAAACGGGTGATCTGGCTTACACGGTATGGCCGAAATCTCTAAGAGCAATGAACTGGCAAACGCGAGAGCATCGCACCATTGCTGAATTCAATGCCTGGCACATTACTCCGAATAAAGACGGGACGAAGATACTGTGCGATACGAACCACCCGGACCAGGGAATCTTCCTGGTAGACGTAGCTACCGGGAATCGGGAATTGGTGTGTCTATCGGAATCGAGCAATGAAGGCAGCCAATGGAAGCAGTCGCGCTATGCACTAGCCGAAGACTTTGCAGCAGCCCGCAGCGCCGCTAAAAGTGAAGGAACTTTGAGTTGGATGGAAGTTGCTACCGATACCGTTTACGGCCCACAGTGGACGCACCCGCACCCCAGCTTTTCCAGTGACGAATCGATGGTGGTGTTTGCCAGTAATCGTTCTGGATTTCCTCAGGTGTATGTAGTGGAGCTGTGACATAGAATCTTTGACCCCTTTCATCCCTCGGTTGCGCATACAATGTGAAGGCTGTAGTTTGTCCTCCTAGTTTGAAACAAGGGAATAACACAATGAATGGAATATCTGGTTTTCTTTATCACCTCTGGTGGCTGGTTCCCATCGCTGTCTTCTTTATCTTCTATCGTTGGACGTTTCGCCTGTTGGGAATTGCCGTTATCCCTGAGGATTCCATTGGGATCGTCAACAAAAAGTATGTGCTGTGGGGAACCAATAAATCACTTCCTGACGGCAAGATCATCGCGCTGAAAGGCGAAGCGGGATTTCAAGGTGATTCACTGGCACCAGGACTTTATTTCGGCTATTGGCCCTGGCAGTACAACATTATTCGCCAACAGTTCACAACCATTTCCGAAGGGTACATTGGCGTGGTGGAAGCGCGTGATGGCATTCCGCTTACCAATGGCCGAGTGTTGGCGAAGCAGGTGGAATGCGATGCGTTCCAAAATGCCCGGGCATTTCTTGAAAACAGCGGCGAGCGTGGCCCGCAGATCAAAGTGATTCCTCCAGGCACCTATCGCATCAACACGGCATTGTTCAGCGTGGTGCTGGAAAAAGTCACTGAAATTGAAGACAACATGGTTGGGATTGTAACTACGAAAGAAGGCCGCTCGCTACCCACTGGCGACATTGCCGGTAAAGAAATCCCAGGGCATAATATGTTCCAGGACGGACAATCTTTCATTGACGCCGGTGGATTCAAAGGTCTTCAGGAACAGGTGATTCTGGCTGGCCGTTACTTCATCAATCCGCGTTTAGCGACGGTGGAATCCCGTGAAATGACTTCGGTACCAATTGCCAGTGCGGGCGTGGTAATCGCCTATGTAGGGCAACCAGGAGTGGACACAACTGGCGATACGTTCCGGCACGGCAACTTAGTGGGCAAAGGACAAAAAGGTGTTTGGGTGGATCCGCTGGATCCTGGCAAGTATCCCATCAACCCCTACACGCACAAAGTGGAATGCGTGCCGACGGCGAACGTAGTTTTGAACTGGGCCACTGGAAAAAGTGAAGCGCACAACCTGGATAAGAACCTTTCCACCATCACCGTACGCTCTTCCGACGGTTTTACTTTCAACCTGGACGTTAGTCAAATTATCCACATTCCGCGTAACGATGCACCCAAAGTAATTGCCCGCTTCGGAAGTGTGGCCAACTTAGTAACTCAAGTATTAGAACCAACCATTGGTAACTACTTCCGGAACACAGCGCAGGGGTCGGACGTGATTGACTTTCTAAGAGGCCGCAAGGAACGGCAGGAAGATGCAAAGAATCGCATTTCAGCAGCCCTGTCGGAATACAACGTGGTTGCCGTTGATACGCTGATTGGCGATATTACGCCGCCCGAAGCGTTGATGAAGACCCTTACGGATCGTAAGATCGCCGAACAGGAAAAGACAACATTTGAGACGCAACGCACCGCACAGGAGACTCGCAAGAGCCTGGAGCAAGCCACTGCACAAGCTGATACACAGGCCGGAGTGGTGGCGGCGGAACGGTCAGTGGAAATTGCTGAGTTCAACGCCAAGGCTGTTGTTAAGAAGGCAGCGGGCGAAGCGGAATCGAAGACGATCAACGCCAAGGCGGATGCTGAGGTGCTGACAGTTGTGGGTAACGCAACTGCGGAACGGACCACGGCTGTGGGAACTGCGGAAGCGTCGGTAATAAAGCTAAAAACCGAAGCAGTGGGCCAAAGCAACTACGCGGTGATTGAAGTGGGCCGGGCATTAGCCGAAGCAAAGACGGCGCTGGTTCCGCAGATTATGGCGGGCGGTGGCGGCCCTGATGGAGGTGGATCGCTCGTGAATATTCTATTGGCTGGGCTAATTAAAGATGGCATGAAGAAGGCCGATAAAAAGTCTGAATAGCCCTAGATGCACTCAGTGGGAGAGGCTTTAGCTTCTCCCTTTCCCGTAACTATTTGCCAGCCTAGCTCGTCGCCGCTCCGCTCTCAGAACCTCCTGTTCGTTGAGCCCAAAATAGTGCGCCACTTCGTGCCATACTGTCTCATCCACAAGCTTCTGTAATTGCCTTGGATTGCGGGTCATTTGTTCGTGCGGACGCTGGAAAATTGTAATCCGGTCTGGCATGCCAAACGAATCCTGCGAAGTCCGTTCGGTCAACGGCCTGCCTTCATAGAGTCCAAGCAAATCAGGATCGGGCGATTGGAGTTCCACGACCACCGCAACATTTCGCAACCGTTGACGAAAGGTTGTGGGGAGCTTTTTCAGCGCCCGTTCCACCATAAGCTCGAAGGTTTGCCGGTGCATACTTTACTTTATCTACAAACTGGAGTGCAGAGGCTATGAACAATGACGGCATCATCAAGCTTGTCAAATCAGGGATGAGCGAAGAATTAATAGTCAACGTGATTCGCCGGCAGCCGGGAATCTATTTGCTTGGAGCCAACGAACTTGTTTCGTTGAAGGAAGCGGGTGTCTCCGAGCGCTTGATTACAGCGATGCTGGATAAAGGGAAGGTGGAGACAAGTCCTGCACCATCGGCTGCAAAGATCGCTGCCGCACCCAAGGCCACCATACCAGGCCCTGGGCTTTTCTATAAAAAGAACGGCGAGTATTTCGAGCTGATCACCGATGATGTGGAATGGAAGACCAGCGGAGCGATGAACAACATATTCAGTGCCGGAATCATCAAGAAAGATTTGAACGGAGAGATTGCGGGACCGAGCAGCCGCAATTGTCTTTCGAATCCCCTTGAAATCGTTTTCTCCCCGCCGAAGGGGCTTTCAGTAAATTCATACATTTTGCTGCCGCTGAAATCGGAGGACGGTGCCCGTTCCTTCAAGGTTGGACCTGTGAATAAGAAGAGTGGCTTGACGAAAGGGGCGATTGCGTTTGGGGCGGAGAAAATCGGAGAGAATACATTTCGTATGGTTCTGCCCACTGCACTGGGGCCAGGCGAATATGGAATTCTAGCTGCGATTCCCGGCGATGCTACTGGCTCCAGTAAAATGTTCACTTTCCGGGTTTTGATTTAGAAAGTTTTTGAGCAATTTGCAGGGCTTGTGTGCCTCAATGAAAGAGAGCCCTTACATGAAACTCCGCATTTTGCTTTTGATCGTCAGCTTTTCCCGCTTAGTTTTATCTCAAACAACAGCCATCAGCAAGAATCCACTCACTGCAATGAGTGCGGAAATTCGCGCACTTACTCGGCAAGCTTCAAGGGCAGTGGTGGAAATTCAAGTAACCAGCTACGGGTCAGGTGTGGATGGCGGCGCAGTGTCGCGGCAGCAAGGATTGGGCTCGGGAGTAATCATTGATTCTGCTGGATACATCGTTACCAATGCCCATGTGGTTGCGGGTGCGATTCTGGCAAGAGTTTTGCTGCAGGTGCCGACCCTGGCTGGCGGTGAAGAACTTCCGCCAATGCAATTGGATGCACGTATTCTTGGCGTGGATCGTGAGTCTGATTTGGCACTTTTGAAAGTGGAGGCAACTGGTTTGCCTGTGCTTCCATTTGCACCAATGGGAAGTTTGCGACAAGGGGATGTGGTGCTGGCCATGGGGAATCCAATGGGTCTGCGCAATTCCGTTTCCATGGGAATTGTAAGTTCCACTGCAAGGGTTGTAAGTGATTCAAGTCCGCTTGCTTACATCCAGACGGATGCATCTATCAACCCAGGCAACAGCGGTGGGGCGTTGGTGGATTCTGAGGGGCGGCTGGTTGGAATTAATACCTTCATCCTGTCGCGGTCTGGAGGTAGTGAGGGTTTGGGGTTTGCGATTCCTTCCCACACTGTTCAAGATGTTTTGACGCAGTTGCGCAAGCAAGGGCATGTGGATCGCGGAGAGGCTGGCGTGATTCTGGAAGATATTACACCGGTGTTGAGTTCCGCACTTTCTTTACCAAGGAAACTTGGCCTGATTATTTCCGATGTGGAACCGGAGAGCCCGGCGGATAAAGCTGGTTTGAAGATTGGGGATATTCTTCTTTCCGTAAATGGGCAACGGGTGGAAAACGTCAGCCGCTTTCGGTCCTATGCGTATTCAAAGCAAGGCGGCGAAAAACTTCAGATTGAATTTCAGCGCGGTAAGGATGTGCAACACACAGTGGTTGTACTGCGTGCCAGACGTGCGCATTTTGATCCATTGGGAGTGCTGACCTCGCCGGAAAAACACCTGATCCCAAGGTTGGGAGTGTTGGGGATTGAGATTGACGCACAGATGGCTCCACTGGCATCGCAGCTTCGCGAACCTTCTGGAGTGGTGATTGCAGCGCGGGCAGCCGAAGGGCTGGGTCGGCTGATCGATCTACAAGCGGGAGACGTGATCCATGCAATCAATGGCACGGTTGTGCTGAGTCTGGAGTTTCTTCGTGGCGTGGTGAAAGAGCTGAAACCGGGCACAGCGGTGGCCCTGCAAGTGGAACGCGAGGGCAGAATGCAGTATGTGGCGTTTGAAATTGAATAGTAGCTTATTCGAACACTTTTGGAATTGAGCACCGTTGAAATTCGATACAGGTTATTTACGGACTAACACGATTGGAGATTGTTCTGTCCCGCCTATTTTGCTAAAAAAATCACGGGCAGCCTTAAAACCCTCAACGGGCATCCACGCTGATTGCAATTCCAGTTCGCGTTCGACAAACACTTTGTTGCCTTCATTGCGGTACGACACTTTATAACGTCCAAATTCCGTTTCAATGGCTCCGGATTCAGGCATTTCATCAACGGCAAATCCTTTGGGAAGTTCCAACTCAATACTTTCCTGGAACGATGCTGGACTGATGATTAGGGGTTGGGTCCGTTTGGCATCGGTGACATTTGGCAGGCCGAGATAGTTCATCACAATGGGTCGAACCATAAGTAATCGGCCTGCCATATTCTTTGCGTAGCCAGTGGCGGTGAAGTCAACCGAAAGTGAAAATTGGTTCGCAGCGGTGTCGTCTTTGGGTTCCACTTTGGAGAGTTTAGCGCCCGCAGCAGCACGCGAATAGCGGCGTTCCACCATTTTCACGTACTCCGGCAGCGACTGATTTTTCAGTAAGTAGTGTGAGTCAAAGGCTTCCTGGCCAGTGGCAATTTGAGTTATGGATGCCGTTAGATTGCCTTCCTCACTTACTTTCAATTGCGACTTTCGCGCCAAGTGATTCACTGCCGAGGAAGTCGCTGGGGTTTTGAAAAGATCCCCTTTGTCGCCGGCGGCCAGCAACGCGAAGCTGTCTTGCTCATGGTCAGGCAGATAGCCAAAAGGTACAGACTCATCGGTGGGATCAAAGAGTAGCAGCTTGCCGATGCCGGGGAAATTGAAAGCCGCTGGGGTCTTAGTATCGTCCGGAATACGAATTGCTAAAACAGCATGATTGAATTGCATGGGTGACGGCCATTCTTTGCGTGCGCGGCGAGGATCACCGGAATAGATCATCACGGGATAGGATTCCACGCCAATCGCTTTCAACAGCGTCCGCAAGTAGTTGGCTTTGTCTTTGCAATCGCCATAACCTTTGGCCATGATCGTTGCGGCGGGGCGTGGGGTATAACCTCCGCCACGTGATAAATTTAATTGAATGGATTCATAACGGATGCGCTGTGCATGTTCGGAAAGTGCCTTCAGCTTGTCCCATTGTGTGGCGGCACCGGTAGTCAACTTTTCTGCTTCGGCCTGCAAAGCAGGAGTAATTGTGGTGGAAGGATCACTCACTTTGCTGCCCCACACAGATACATCGCGCCAAGTTTCAAAACGGGTGGTGCCCGCGCCGCCTGGTGGATATGCAGTAACTACAAGCCGGGCATTCTGTGTTGACCGGCGAGGTGCGCCTGGTTCCAGTTCAAATGGTGGAAGATTCACTAACTGCCAGCGATAGGAAGCTCCATTCACTTCTGCGGTGATGGATTGCGCTTCCAAACCACGGAACACTTTTCCTTCGGCCTTCCAATCGGGCGGGAGGTTAAGAACCATGGAGGAACGCAACGAGGGAAGGTCGTTCTGGAAATCGAAAATATATTGGTTGAAAACGGATTTTTCTTCAATGGTAGATTCAAAGCCAAAGACGGCGCCAGGGTCGGAATCCCGTGAGGCATCGATCAGGCGCACTTTGGCTTGTTCATAAAGACCGCTGCCTGCGCCCCTTTCTACAATCTCGGTTTTGCCATATTCTTTCACCTTGCCCGACGGCATGATGAGCCAACCTTTGATGTCGCGAACCTTGCCCGTATCGGTGTAGTAAATGTCGCCTTGCGATGCGTGCCGCGCGCCTTCTTTGTTGAGAATCTTGACGGCGTATCGCGTGGTTCGAAGTCTCCGTCCTGATGCTTCCACGGTGGTGGATTCTTCATTTATCAGTACCACGGCAGATACTTTTGCGGCGTAGGCTGGTAATGAAGACTGCCCCAATTCCTTAAGCCAACCAGGCGCTTCCACCGCCAGGCAAGATAGAGTGGAAAACAGAGCGAGCGCCAGACGCATTCTCATTTTTCCCTCAAGGTAAGGACGTGCTCATCCCGCTTGTGGATCTCGTCCCAAATCGCTTTCATCTGAACATAAGAATCTAATGCAAAAAATGTCTTGCCGTCTTTTCCCCAGATAAGTTCCCGTTTCGTAATTACAGTCTTCTGTTTGTAGACTGCAATATTAACATTGTGTTCGCCGACTACAGACAACTTTAAGTCGCCTGGATGTTCAGCACCTTCCAAGGCAAAGCCATCAGGGATTTCAATGCTCACTTCGTCTATTTCCGAGAATGCGTAAGAGAACATAATCGGTGTCTTTCTCTCCGTGTTTTCAAAACGAGATCTATGCCCATGTTCGAAAAAGCTGGGTTGGAAGAAAAGCCGTTTGCCTGTACGTTGCGCATAATTGGGAACCTTGACGTCGTAACTGTAACGGAACGGCTTCAAGGGGTCGCTGACGTTTTCGATCTTGATGTTCGTCACCTCTACTTCGCCATGTTCGGATTGAATGCGTTTCTTCATGTCCTCTTCGCGTTTGGAATCGGACTGGCTTTCCAGTGCCCGCTTGGTGGAAACGGCACGATGCCCGGACAATTCGATATTTATGGAGCCTTCCAGTGTCCCATCATCGGAAAGGGTGAGTTTAGCATTGCGGCGAAGTTGTGTTTGTTCGGGAGTGGAAGGTGGAATTTGTACCAACGCAAATTCTTTGCCTTGAAGAATAACGGCAGCCATTCCCTGCTCATCCCAATCCACCATGCCAGAGGGGATGTGGGGATTTGTAACATCGAAAAATCGCCATTTCCCATTTGCTTTCGCGGCGGCTAAGGTGTTCTGCAAGAGATATGTGTCCATCAAATCGTTGCGGAAAAATGCCATGTCGGAGCTAGTGGCGCGCACGCCATAGGCTTCAAACCCTGCGGCTTCAGCCATTGCAACAAATAACTTGTTAATGTCCGCAGATCGCCCAAGCTTGTTCTTGAACGTGTCCCCGGTGTTGTTAATTTCCTTTGGCTTATACTTTGATCGTTCTTCGGCGGTCATTCCGTTAACATCATAGGAAAGGTTGCGAATTTTTGTGCGGCAATAATCGGCAATTTTAAGCAACTGATCCTCTTCCGACTTCACGCCTTGCACCAACTCCGCCACGGCTTTCTTGATTTCACCAGTAACCTTAATTTCTTTTTTGAAGGACTCAGTCATATCTTTGGAAGCCTTGCTCCAAAACTTTGCTGCATTGCTTTGCTCCTGATCGCTGTAATAAACCAGAACCCATGGGCGGATTTCATGGTCGGGAGGAGAGTCCGGTTCATCAGGCCAAGCAGGCACGTTACTGAGACTGATTTTGGAAAATGTCTCGGGTATTCTTACCAGTTCCCATGGCGATGGTTGGCAGTTAAAAATATACGAGTGCATGCGAAATGGAAAATATTCACTCACCAGCGGGCGCACTAAATAAGTAACCTGCCAGATGGGAATATCACGATACATTTTCAGTTCAACCCACTTGAAATAGACTTCGCTGTAAATTTCCCTCCACTGGTATTCAACGATCACACCAGGTTCAACGGCGGGTAAGGCGAAAGACCTGGTTTTTATGGAAAGCTTCTTTCCGATTTTGATGTTCGTCTTATCGAAAATGGCGTCACTTTTCACCTCGACAATTGAGCCGTCGGCCTTAATTGTGCGGCCACGCAAATCGGTGATGGTGGTTTTGAGCGACGAGGAATAGGGGATGTCGACAGTAGATTGCGACTTCACCCCGCGATCAGTAAAAATCTTGATGCGAACGTAGTTGTCCACGTGGTGTTCAATGGAAGTGCTGCGGAGATTGTCGTATACGCGAACTTCCCAAAAAATCGCTTCTGCGTCGGCGTTTTTGTCCAGCCTAGGAGTTTTAAGCGCCAGTTCCTCCTGGCTGATTGGCTTCCAGTCAACTGCGAAGACGCAAATGGGAACTAAAAAAAGAAATAAAAGCGTGTATTTTCTTCGCATAAGATTTATATTCATCTTAAATATACAACAAGCGAAGAAAACTACAAGATTACGGTGG
>JAYTTF010000255.1:0-13797 GCA_043745195.1 Bryobacterales bacterium
ATCACAATGAACATGCCAAACCCTTCAAGTGGAGGAAGCGGGAGGTCAAGGGTAGCCAGCTTCGAAATACAATAGTTAACTTACGCAGTTAAGCACTAGTTCGTTAGCCACTTGTTTTACTCGGATATCCGTTTTTAGTAAAGTCAATGCTCTCCCTATCCGTAACTTTCGGATATAATGCCCCGGTGTAACACCAAATTCCGTCCGAAAAAGCGTCGCCAATTGAGTGGTTGATATCTGAATCAGACAGGCAAGTTCCTTCACGGACTTCAATCCTGTCCAATCTTGATTGGCCATCGTCAGCACAGCTTCCAGTTTTGGGTCCATTTGCATTCCCTTTTGATCGAATTCCCATTGATGGGTAAGCAGATCAATGACCAATGCGCAGTCCCCTTTGTTGCGAAGTGAACAGGTGTTGGCTTTAGGCTACGGCGAAGACCAAATCCGAAATGGGCTTGGCACCAGAAAGGTCGTTTGTAACAATAACGTAACAAGTTTTTGCTACAGTTGAAACGAATCAATTTTTGAGCTGACCCCTGTTCGGCGACATCCAAACAACTTTTCATCAGGAGAAACTTCCATGAAATGAACCAACCAAGTTGTATGTAATTTCATCAATTCTATTCCTGACTCTTGCCTCATTACCTGTATTTGCGAAGTCTCCGGCAAACACTGGACCCCAGGTGAAAAGCGCTATTTGTAAGAATTGGTTTTGGATGCGCCTGTAGTGTAAGAAACGTTGTCGTCCTTGTGGGAAGGGTTACTCAAGATGTATCTCGACAACAGGAGTTCAGTAGGGCCGTTCAGAACTTTATCACTGCGTGCATATACCTTTGCGATGAGCTGGAAACACCAGCATCCCCCATTCGGCGTATAGAAGACATGCGGTTTACCGTGTCTCTTGATAGCACTGAGTTTTTGAGGAATGGATTGTTAGCTCGCCGCCAATGGTTCTGATGATGCCACTTCTCGAGATCGTACTCTTAGCCGCCGCCATCAATGCGTTCATCGCTACCGAGAACATGGGGGTTGGATAGGCGTGTGCCTATATAGAGGCAGGGGACTAGAGCTTAGACGGCCATTTTTTGGCGGCCGTGAAAGACAGCGATAAGTTCCAGCCGATCCCTTCGAACTCGGTAGGGAACGATGTAGGGGGTAGCGGGTATTACAAGTTCTCGAGTCCCAAGTATCCTTCCGGCCCTTCCCATCTCGGGCTGAGATTGAAGAAGATCAATCGATTCGAGAATGCGCTTGGCGACTAGAGCGGCGTTTTTCTCCGAGTCTTTGGCAATGAACTTTCTGAGGGGTACAAGGTGGTGTATGGCTCGCTTAGACCCGACGACCTTCATCGTGGGGCTTTGGTCTCACCGGGTTTGCCCCAATTCTCAAGCCATTTTGAAACCTTCTCGTGACTGACCGTTTGCCCCGAGTCCAGCTCTGCGATTCCGTCTCGAATTTCTCCAAGCTGCCATTCTTCAGAATCGACAAACGCCGTTATGGCTTCTGCGGCAAGAAACGATTTAGACCGCCGAGACTGTTTGGATAGAGCCTCAAGGCGGTTCTTGGTGTCAGCGTCGATCCGGACTGAAAGTGCTTCTGTCATAGCATGTGCTCAGTTGTATACATCATCACACACTACATCCCAACAACGGAGCTGCTTCGTAAGAACAAGCTCCAGTTACAGGCGGTGGGCATGACTTTCATTTTGCAACCAGCGCATGGATTGTTATTGCGATGGTTGTTGGGGCAATCCGATGGGTGGTGTGTGTTCTAAGGGATCGAGGGAGACGACTGGGAGGCTGAATGAAAATGTTGTTCCTTCGCCAGGGCTTGATACCGCCCAGATCCGGCCCCCTTGTGCCTGTACGATCCGCTGGCAAATGGCAAGACCCACGCCGGTCCCGGGATACTCCGCAGATGTATGCAATCGCTTGAAAGGTTCGAAGATGCTCGTGGCGTGCTTGGGATCAAAGCCGATGCCATTGTCCCGCACCGAGATTACCCATTCTGTTGTTTGTTGTTCCGCACTGACGCGTACTATTGGTTGCTGGTCGGGTTTATGGTACTTGATCGCGTTCCCGATCAGGTTTTGAAAAAGCCGGACCATCTGTCCGCGGTCTACGGCGAGCGTCGGCATCGGGTCATGCGTAACGACCGCACCGGTCTCTGTAATCGCTTGTTCGAGGTGAGTGAGGGCCGCCTCCAGGTCTTCATCAAGGGCAATGGATGAGGGGCGGGCTTCTTCGGTTCTGAGTCGGGCATAGGCGAGTAAATCGCTGAGGAGGGTGCTCATGCGCGCTGATGCTCCGGCAATAAATGCGACGTATTTGTTCCCCGCAGCGTCAAGCTTGTCCGCGTACTCTTTGGTGAGGAGCTGCGCGAACGCTCTCATGGTCCGCAGTGGTTCTTGCAGGTCATGGCTGGCGACGTACGCGAATTGTTCTAGTGCCGTGTTGGACTCAGTCAAGGCGTCCTGCAATTGCTTGCGCGCGGTTTCGTCACTGAGGATTTTTGCGTAACCGATAAGCATGCCCTGCTCGTCACGTATGGCATTCATAAACCCGTTTGCGAAAAAGTCGGTGCCGTTTTTGTGTCGATGCCAGCGGATGTCGGTCGCGCTTCCTGTTTCCTGTGCGAGTCGCATCTCTGAGTCGCAGACCTCTGCGGCTTTCTCCTCCGGCGTGAATATGATGCTTGCGGGCTGGCCGATCCACTCATGTTCAGCGTAACCAATAAGGTGCTCAACACCCGCGTTCCATGACATTATCAGGCCCTGCGGGTTGATCATGAACATCGCATACCCGCGCAGCTCGCGCACCTGCATACGATACATCTCTGCGGCAGTCGGGGCAGTGTGAGGGGAATCCTTGTTCAGGGTGGTTTGCTGCATGATAGTCTCTGCTGGATAGTACTATTACAATGCAATTATAGCAACCAGAGAAGATGGGATGCTCTGAGAATGGTCCAATACAAGATGATCCTGAAAGGGGGGCTACATTGAGCCTCAAGGCGCTTCTTGGTTTAAGCGTCGAGACAGGGTGCCGGTTACGACTTGCAACTGCCGTTTCCAGGTTTATAGACAGAAATGGAGGCCCGAAGGCCCCCATTCCTCTTCCGATTGTTACTTCTTCTTTGCTTTACTGCTTGGTCCACCAGAGGTAGCTGATGGGCCATCCAGTCTTGTTGTAGAACTCCACAACCACCAGATGATTTCCAGCAGTCAGGGTCTTCGTTGCGTTGTACATGCTTGGTGGCTGATCGAACCATTTGTCCAGCAGAGGTGCCCCGTCGATGAAGACGCGCATTCCGTCTGAGGTCACGTTGGTGAACATGTAGGTGCCGGCAGCGAAGGTGAAGTTTCCTTGCCAGCGGACGGAGAAGTTGGTCATAGGCGCGGGGCGGCCGGAGAAGGCGTTGGACCAATCGAACTGCAACTGCGGGTCATTCGTGGTCTTCGTGGGCGAGCCTGTGAGTGTAGTGTTGCCGAAGTAGCATCCGGCGAATGCATTGGTGAGAGCTGCGGGGCATCCGGAGATTATTGGGGGTGCTTGCGTGGTGGCCGGCATGCTGTTACTGGATGGAGAATAGTTTCCAGCGGCATCGACTGCTTTTAGTAAGTAGGTATAAGTGGTGCTGGGAGTGCCGGTGGTGTCGGAGTAAGTTAGCGTGGAGCCAGGGACGTTTGCCAACACGAAATTATTACGGATGACTTGATAGCCGGTGACGCCAACATTGTCGATGCTTGCGGTCCAGGCGAGATCAATTGTTGTTGAACTCTTTGGGGTGGCCGACATCAGGGTTGGGGCCGTTGGGGCTTGTGTATCGAAGGTGTTTACGGTGACGGTTGTGGTGGCCGTTGTGGAGCCGCCGCTGTTGGTTGCCGTTAGTTTATAGGTTGTGGTTACGGTTGGGGTGACTGCTTTGAAACCTGTATTGGAAACATTGCCGATTCCATTATCCAGCATGAGCGTTGTGGCTCCGACGTGGTTCCAAGTGAGTGTCGTGGAACTGCCTGCGGAAATAGAAGAAGGTACTGCCAGGAAACTGGAAACGACGGGTGGAGGAGTGATTCCAGGACTGATAGTTTGATCCTTGTATGTACCCATGTCCACAACCCAATGCCATTTAGTGGTTGAATTGGCATTGTAGGCTCTTCCAAGACCAGCAACAACCCAACTTGGATTTAACATAAACTTTTGGTAACCGTAGGCACAATTTCCAGTGTAGTCGATAGTGCAATTCAGTATCCACTGATCAAAGATTGTTTGAGCATCAGGGGATCCTTCCGCAATTTGTTCACCCCATCCGTAGTTGTATCCATATGCTGACAGCCTTGTTCCCGGAGGGCGACGAAGCGAATCGCGATTCGAAAAGTAGTTATTAACAGCCATATCCGTTGCCATCCACTGAGCGGCGTTTTGTAGAGTTACAGAAACCTGAAGAGGTGCTACCCCATTTTGCGATCTAAAATTGTTTATCAATGCTAGTAACGCCCACTGCTCAGTGTCTAAGGTGGGCGTCTGGGATTGCGCTAAAGGTTGTATCAACATGGCCAAGGAAAGAACCATTCTCCATGCCGATGTTTTTCTTAATAATTTGTGCCACATAGTATCAAAATTCCTTACCTTAAAACTGCCATGTTAGTACTTCGGAATGAATCGGCCTAAAACTTTAGTTGGGACACGAATTTGCCTAATCGTGCTTCGCAACGGCCTTAGTTCTTCCTCAGGGGGTTGAGGCGGGTGAGGGTAACACCTTCACGCCTCCATGTCAGTATAGAATGCGATTCTTTGAAAAAGGCTTAAGCTAGAAAAGCTTAATGGGGAAAAGATGAGGGGAGCGCATACCTACATTTGCGCTCCCCTTCGTGGACTTCACCTCAACAGTGCCCACAAGCCTTAGCGAATTGTTGGTGACCCTCCAATTAATTCCGGAGCAAATCCGCTGTTCCGGCAAGTCCGGCAGATGCCGAATCCACTACCGTTTCCAAGATTGTTGGCGCATAGTCCAGTTAGACGAAGTAACTCTTGTTCATGCAGAGTTGCGTTACTGAACGGAGTTTCCGTCACTTCTAACTTTCCGGTTGGTCCTGGGTGAATGGTGGTTCCCCATGCATGCATCCCCGGCGCGAAGTTCATGAAGTTTGGTGTTGCCGCGTTGCAAGTTGATCCGACAGGTTGGCTAGCCAGTAACTTGATGACTACTGAGTTCGGCCTCACGCCGGTTAGCGTGTTGCTGGTCAGGTCTTCTCTCACCGATAGTGAGTTCAAGCCGTTTGGTGTAACGAGACAGGAACAACAGGAGATCAACTGTTCGTCCGGAGAGAAGGCATATGCGTTGATGCATATGTTGCCCACCGGGAAGCCGTAGCCCGGTCCGTTGAGAGGCGACCCGTTTGCGCCGTTGTTGGAAAGGTTGATTAAAGAATCACCCCGATCCAGATTAGAAGCGTAGCGAATTTGGAAAGCACCTGGGGGTGCAATTTGGTTGGGACCTACTGTGATGCAAGTGGTCGCGGGGTTTCCTTCAGGTGGTGCTCCTGACCAAGTCACTGTGGAAGTGGTGTTGCAGATGTAGGTAGGAGTGGCGAGGACAGGTGCCAACACATCTACTTTTAGCGTGCAGGAAGCCCCTGCCAGCAGCGAGACACCAGATAAGCTGATGATCGGAGTTCCCTGAAGAGCGGTAACTGTTCCTCCACATGTATTCGTCAGACCATTTGGTGTATTAACCAGAAACCCTGACGGCAGAGTATCGGTGAATGCAATATCAGTCATCGGGAATGAGCTGGGATTGCGTAGATTGAATGTTAGAGCCACCACAGCACCAGGCAATACGAATTTTGTTGCGAAGGACTTCGTAAGGATTGGAGGTTCCGTTGAGCTGATTACCCGAAGAGTAGCTGAACCAGGAGTTCCGGTGCCACCATTTGTGGAACTTGCCGCAACAGTGTTTACTTTGTCTCCAGGCGTTGTTGCTTTAACGGTCAGTGTGATAGTGCACGAAGAACCTACACCCGGTGGCGGCAACAAAGTTGCACCACTTAGGGTTACGGTGTTGGAGTTAGGAACTGCGGTAACGATTCCAGGAAGAGGACAATTTGTACTGAGGCCGTTGGGAGATGCTACGAACAATCCGTCAGGGAATGTATCGGTGAAGTTTACTCCCGTCAGTGGTATGGTGTTGCCAACATTGGACACGGTGATGGTCATTGTAGAGGTTCCAAATACGGCTATTAAATTTGGGACAAATATCTTGCCGAGGACGGGAGGCAGGATTGGATTTACAAACAATGTTGCCGTTGAAGTATTGCCAGTTCCAGCGTTGGTAGAAGTGACTGTAACATTGTTAATTTTATCGCCGATGGTGGTTGCAGTTACGGGGATAGTAACCATGCACATTCCGCCAGCGGCCAAGGTGGTTCCTCCGGTGAGTGTTACTATTTGGGTTCCGGGGAGTGCGGTTAACATACCACCACACGTATTTGTTGCGCTGCCTGTCGTTGCGATCAATAAGCCTGGGGGCATTACATCGAGAAATCCAATACCCATTAACGCAAGCGATGTGTTGTTGTTGGTTATGACGAACTTCATCGTTGTGTCTCCGGTTACAGTTACCGGGTTGGGCTGTAAGAATGACTTTTCAATTCGCGGAGGAGAGATGACGGTCAATGTGTCCTGACCCCTGCCACCCGGACCACCTTCCGTCGAAATTATCGGGTCAGTTCTGTTGATGAGGTCACCGCCTGTGGTGGCAGTTACATCTACGGAGATGATACAAGAGGCTCCTGGCGCTAGAGTGATGTTGGTTGGGTTTATTGACAATGCACCAACTGCTGGATTGAAAGGGATACCGCAAGTATTGGATGCGTTGGATGGATTGGCCACCTTCATATCAGGTGGGAAAGTATCAAGGAATCCAACACCGGTTAAAGGTACCGTTCCATTGTTCGGGTTGCCAAGAGTGAATGTAATCTTATTTGTGCCACCGGGTGACATCGGGTTGTTGGCAGTATCAAATTTCTTAGTCAGGGTCGGTGGTGCAACGACTAAAATTGTGGCCTGCGAGGTGGCGGGTGGTCCGTTACTGGATGTCACGTTCGCAGTATTTAATTTCGCATTCGGGTTAGCATCCGTCCCTATAACCTCCACCTTGGCAGTGCATTCCGCCAGGGCACCGAAGATGGGTATGTTGAATTGTATTAAATCCCCTCCAGCTACAAGTGGCGGTGCGAAAGGCGGTGCAGCCACACCTATGCATACTATACTGGCGACGATTGGACTGGCGATTTTAAGTCCAGGGGGAAGTGTGTCAACAAAATTGAGACTCAAGTATTGGGCGGTCGTCACATTTACGTTTGGGTTTTTTATGAAGAATTGAGCTGTTGCTTTGGTTGTTCCGTCCAAAGGAATTCTGGCTTCAACCTGAGTATTGTCAGACACCTTTCTGAAGGATTTTTCAAAAAGCAGAGGTTGTAGGATCGCGATTGGTGCGGTTGCTGGATCTCCAGTTCCTCCTTCGTTTGAGGTTATGGTGCTGGTTGTGTTGGTATAGAGTCCAATGGGCGCATTACCAGTCACATTCAAGCTAAACGGACAAGGTGTCCCTGGAGACAGTGTCGCTCCTGTGAGTTGGATCCTTGTACCTCCAATGAGGGTTGTATTCAGTTGTCCGCCGCAAACTGCATTTGCCCCGCTTATGGAGGGACTGGTGACTACAAATCCTGCCGGAAGGTCGTCTGTAAAAGTTATTCCTGTCAATACTGCTTCGCTGTCACTATTGTTGCTGTCCAACGTAAACGAGAGTGTGGTTGTCCCGCCCTGCTTAATCCCTCTGGGATTAAAGCGCTTGCTCAAGGTTGGCGGTCCAACCACAATGATATCTTCGTCGTCCCTTCCCTCTAGTGTGTTTGAACTGCCGGCGACAGCATTGTTCTTGTATCTGCCGACAGCAATTCCTACCACATCGAATTGAATAGTACAGGTTGTATTCGGATTGGATGGCAACGTTGGATTATTGAATGTGACGGAGCCGGTTCCGGCTGCTGGCAACGGACTAAACGCAGCGCCTGAGGCACATCCTGCGAAGGATGCGTTGGGGGGATTAGCCAAGGCTAAGTTGGTACCAAAACTATCTATCAATATGACCCCTTTAATATCGGCCATGTTGCCTGTTGGGTTTGTCATGGTTATAGTTACGGTACTTTTACAGTCAAGTCCTGGCGCAAGGCCGCATGGATTGGCAAGCGTGGTGGCGCGAATCTTAGTCTTTGAAAAAAGCTTTTTGATTACGGGTGGTGCCAGGACATCGACTGCGGCCGTTGCAGTATAGGGCGGCCCTTGTGGCGGCGCGGGACCGCTTTCAAATGAACCGAGACCGTCGATTGTGACGGTCTTGGTCCCAGCGGAAATGCCGACTACATCGACGGTTATCTTACAAAGCCCACCTGCAGCAATATTTGCTCCGGAGAGTGTCAACGTTTCGTTTGGCGCTGTTCCAGTGATAACTACGGTTCCACCGCAGAAGCCAGGTGGAGTTAGGCCCGAAGGAGCAGCAATTTTTAGTCCGGGTCCAAGGTGGACGACATAGGTCACTTGTGTGAGTGCGGCGCTATCGGGGTTGAAAACGGAGATTTGTAGATTTATTTTAGGAATATTGGGTGGGTCTGGCAACGGAACTGTTTGGGGGACGCAAGATCCCGCAACCGGGCTTCCAAAACAAACTGTAGTGAATTCTGGAGGTTGTGCAGCTTGAACAGTCCCACGTCCAAGCGCCATCAATCCCGCCATCAAAAATGCCCGAAGGCTTCTGTCAAATTTGGACATACGCAACCCCTTGTTAGCCCGAGAATCAAGTTACCTCTGCCGTCCCAGTACGACATTCGGTAAGTACTTGGCTAGGTGTACCGTATCCATTTAACATTTTTTCGAAAAGTACTACAATCGCCCATATTAACTAACCCAAACGAATTAGAACTGGCGGTACTTTTATAGTAATGAGAGTAATGATGTACTACGTAAACGTAATTAACCAAATGGGTTAGTCATCTAGCGATAGTTGGCGGCGTGGGGTTTTGAGGAACGGATGGGTCGTGAAGGCACAATAATATATAAAAATAATTTTAATAAGCTTTCCGCAGACGAGACGCTTGATTCTTACGGGAAAATCCCCCCCGCCATCATGGTTGGCTAGTAACGTTTACAAAAGAAAGGAGTTAATATATATTTGTTAACAGCTGATTTGACATTACCTTGTCTGGGCGGATACTCTAGTTGTGTAAGTATGCTGGCGTAGCTCAGTCGGTTAGAGCGACGGTCTCATAATCCGTAGGTCGGAGGTTCGAGTCCCCCCGCCAGCACCACTTCGAAAACTTAACATCGCGCACATGCCATTTGCTATGCGTTCCTGGCGGTGATCCCCCGATTGTCTGGTCAGACAATTTTTCAGTATCCAACTGCCACGCTAACCCTTCAACAAAGGGTTTGAGTTCTCCACCTGCGCTAGCACTTCGCAATCGCATGCCCCGCCGTAGTTGTTCACCCATTCCACCAACGTCTCTTCATCCAGTTCGTTGATGCGCGCGTACTCAATGGTCCAGCGGTACGTGTGGTCACAAGGGGTGGAGTCCAGCTTCTTTTCCAGCCAGCCGAACATTTCCCTCAGAACCGGTAATGGTGCTGGGAGCTCCGCTTCTGCTTTCTCTTTCGCTTCCTTGCGGGTGATGCTTGATAGGTCCTTGATCTTTGCCACGTCCTGAAGCATAGCAAAGCTGAGATCAAAGCGGGGCCTCTCCGACAATCAAAGTGTAAATGCGGTCTAAATCGTCGGCAGAAAAATAATCAATTTCGATGCGCCCACGGTTTTCACCCTTCTCAACAATGCGCACTTTGGTGCCCAAAGTATTCATTAGCTCTTGAAGGGCGGCCTTCACATTGGGATCGACATGCGGCGGCTCTGCAGGTTTTGACTCGGGTGCCTTGCTTAACTTTTGAACAGTCTGTTCCACCTGGCGTACGGACAGAGTTTGGGCGGCGGCTTTTTCGCCTAGTTCGGAAATCATTTCGTCGGTGGGTAATCCAAGCAAAGCTTTGGCGTGACCCATTGTTAGTTTGTGTTCGGCTACTAACAACTGAATTCCCGACGGCAGCCTTAGCAGCCGCAGCATGTTGGTTACGGTGCTGCGATCCTTACCGGTGCGTTGGCCAATTTCTTCATGGCTCAATCCATGTTCCTGCGTCAGTTGTTCAAATGCTTTGGCAATTTCCATGGGGTTCAAATCTTCTCGCTGGATGTTTTCAATCAGCGCCACTTCAAGCAAGCGGCTTTCGGCGAAATCCTTCACCACCACCGGCACTGTTTCAAGGTGAGCGAGTTGGGCTGCCCGCCAACGGCGTTCACCAGCGATCAGCTGATACTTTCCGTTGAGGCTTTTGCGAACTACCAGTGGCTGGATAATTCCGTTGTGCTTGATGGATTCGGCCAGCTCCACCAACTTATCGTGTTGGAACACGGAACGGGGATTAATGGGATTGGGTTCGATTTGACCAATGGGCAAATTGAGCACGGAATCATGACCCGGTTCCGGTGGTGGCGCCTGCACTACTTGCGGTGGTGGTGTTGGCGCAACTACGGGTTTGGGTGGTACTGCACTTCCAAGTGGAGGTGCTACTGGCCGGCCTGGCAGTAGCGCTGATATGCCTCTACCCAGCGCTTTGCGCTGATTCTCGTTTCCGCTGCTCATTGGTGATCATCTCCTTTGCCAGTTTCATATAGCTCTCCGCGCCCTTGGAGCGCATATCGTAAAGCAGAATCGGTTTACCGTGGCTTGGTGCTTCAGCCAACCGGATGTTGCGGGGGATTACGGTTTCAAACACTTCGCCTTGGAAGAACTCTTTGAGATCCTGGGCGACTTGGCGGGTAAGGCTGGTGCGATCGTCATACATGGTTAGAACGATGCCTTCGATGGCAAGGTCGTGCGAGAAGGATTCTTTGATTCGCTCTACCGTATCCAGCAGCTGCGAGATTCCTTCCAGGGCAAAGAACTCGCACTGAATTGGGATCAGGAGGGAATTGGCTGCAACGAGGGCGTTGAGGGTTAGGAGGTCGAGGGCAGGAGGGCAATCGATCAGGATGTAGTCGTATTGCTCCTTGATGGCTTCGACGGCGCGCTTGAGTCTGTATTCGCGATCATCCCAACCAACCATTTCGATATTGGCACCGACGAGGTTGCGATCTGCTGGGAGTATGTGAAGCCCATCGCAAGCGGTTGGGACGATAGCTTCCAAAGCGGTTTTTTCCCCTACCAAAACATGATAGATGGTGGCATTTTCGGGATCTTTAGCTATTCCGAGGCCAGTTGTTGTATTTCCCTGCGGATCAATGTCGATTAAGAGCACCTTTAGCTCATTGGCTGCGAGCGAGGCGGCGAGATTGATGGCAGTGGTTGTTTTTCCAACGCCACCTTTTTGATTGGCGACGGCGATTACCTTACCCAATGTGGATATTTCTCCTTGAACTGTCGAAGTCTAGTTTGGCACAGGTCTGTTCCACGTGGAACCTTTCTTTCCAAAGTAACGACACATGTTTCTAAAAGACATGCCCGTTTTCAAAAGTAACTGCTCAGTTACGCTCAAAATCGTGGAAAAATCAGTTTTGATCGGTATGTTCCACGTGGAACAGGTTGAGATAGCAATCAATGACAGCCACCGCTGCTGGGGTGACACCAGGGACTCTGGCGGCTTGTCCCAAGGTGACGGGCTGAACACGCTCCAGCTTTTCCATGATCTCGTGAGATAACCCCGGGATTTTCGTATATGCAAAATTGGAAGGAATTGTCCGGCGTTCCGAATTCTTGAGGCGAACTACTTGCCGCTGTTGCTGGTCAATGTAGCCTGCGTACTTTGTTTCCGTCTCAACGGTAGCGAATAGGCCGATTTCAGGCTTCTCGCCCAGGGATTGTTCCAGGAAAGGCGCAATCTTAGCGATGGATGATTCGGTACGTTTCAGCCAAGCACCCAGTAAAGGCCGGTCGTCTGCGGCCAACGTCAAATCGGGGGTGATGCGCACGGTGTTCAAGAGTTCGAGTAGTTTCACTTTCTGGCGTTGTTTCCGTTCAAAACGGAGCCAGCGTTCGTCATTTACCAAGCCAACACGACGTCCAATTGGGGTTAACCGTTCATCGGCGTTGTCGATGCGCAGGTGGAGGCGGAACTCGGCGCGGGAGGTGAACATGCGATAGGGTTCTTCTGCGCCCTTGGAAATTAGATCGTCGACAAGAATTCCAGTGTAGGCGTCGCTGCGCCCCAGAATTACGGATGGAATGCCCTTCACTTTGCAGGCGGCATTGAGGCCGGCGATAAGGCCTTGGCAACCAGCTTCTTCGTATCCGGAAGTACCGTTGATCTGCCCAGCTAGAAAGAGGCCTTCCAGCTTCTTTACTTCCAGCGTGTGATCCAGCTCTCGGGGATCAATGGCGTCGTATTCGATGGCGTATCCGGGACGGATCATTTCGGCATCTTCGAGACCGGGGATGGATGCTACCATTGCCGTCTGCACATCGATGGGCATGCTGGTGGACATGCCGTTCACGTAGACCTCGTTTGTATCGAGCCCTTCTGGCTCCAAGAAGATCTGGTGCTTGAGTTTGTCGGGGAATTTGACGATTTTATCCTCTATAGAAGGACAGTACCGTGGGCCCACGCCTTCTATCTGGCCACTATATAGAGGACTACGAGCAATAGACTCACTCAAGATACGGTGAGTTTCCTTGGTAGTGAGCGCAATGTGGCATTGGATTTGTTCGCGGTCGATCTTTTCAGTAAGGAAGCTGAAAGGGGTGGGGACGGCGTCGCCAAACTGAGGTTCAAAGCGATTCCACTGAATGCTGCGGCCATCAAGGCGGGGAGGAGTGCCGGTTTTGAGACGCATCCATTGAAGGTTCAAGGTGCGGAGCTGATCGCCGAGTAAGTTTGAAGGAGCCTCACCGTTACGGCCGCAACTGTAGGTTTGTTCGCCGACATGGGCAAGCCCGTTGAGGAAAGTGCCGGTGGTGATGACGACGGCTCCGGCATGAGCGGTGCGGCCATCGCGAAGGTTGACGCCACGGACGCGGGCTCGTCCATTGGGGTTGGGTTCAATTTCCAGCGAGGCTACTTCGGCTTGAAGAATGCGCAAATTGGGTTCGCTTTCAAGAAGAGCCTTCATGTGGATGCGGTACTGCTTTTTGTCGCACTGTGCACGGGGCGACCAGACGGCGGGACCGCGGCTGGTGTTGAGGAGTCGGAACTGGATGCCAACAGCGTCGGTGGCCTGACCCATGACGCCGCCGAGGGCGTCGATTTCGCGGACCAGGTGACCTTTGGCGATGCCACCGATGGCGGGGTTGCAGGACATTTGAGCGATAAGGTCGATGTTCATCGTGACCATGGCGGTTTTGAGGCCAAGGCGGGCACAGGCACGTGCGGCTTCGACGCCGGCATGCCCGGCACCGACAATGATCACGTCATATTGTAGAGGGCGCACTAGGATTAGTTTAGCGGGTTGTTGGGTTCTTGGGGAATGCGAATTGGCCGCTAATTTAGGGCGACTAACTTAGAAACAGCAGTTGAGAAGAACTGACCAACAAAATAGGCGCCAAACTTCATTTTCCGTGCGCAATAAGAGGAGCAAAGGCCGCTAGTGGGGACAGAGGAGACTGGCAACTAGTGCTTAGATGCATTAATACATTTATGTATTAAGATGTTTGTAATGCCCCGACACGCACCTGTATTGGAATGCTCAGCCGAGGACAAGGCGAGC
>JAYTTF010000256.1:0-13726 GCA_043745195.1 Bryobacterales bacterium
TGGTGCGCGTTGTGAAAACTGTCCGCATCGACAATAAACGTCGCATCGTTATTCGGCAACAAGATGGCCATCGCATCAAAAGCAAGGTGGAGGCGCAGCTGGACTGGCGGAGGGCGAATACATCAATTGATGTGTCCCCACTTATGAAGCCAGAGGTGGGCGGGCGCCTGGTCGGGACCCGAGACGAGACTCTCGGAATAGACCTGCAGCACTTGAAATTATTCGGCCCCATGGGACTCCCTTTCGGTCATCCCATCTTCTTCGGTCGGACACAAAGGCCTATCTATAAGAGGCTGGCGCGATTGTTTTAGGGTTTCCTCTAAAACGTTACCCTTGCGTCTGGTTTTCCATTTCAACCACATCAGACTAATAAGAGTCATAAGAGAGATTAGTCGGCTGACCTGCCTGGTTAAAGTATTTGTCAGTTCGATGGAAAGTAAATGCTCACCTGTCGGCACATCCAGAAGAATGCGTCCGTGTTCCGGCTCTGTGAGAGTGGTAACGGACTTGCCGTCGAGGCGGATCATCCATCCCGGGTAATTAAGAAGATTCACTCGTACTCGGCAAAGAGAGGGCGATTGCACTTGGAATAGCCTTAACTCAGGTTGTTCGACTGTGGGCGAGTATCGAAATGTAAAAGGACAGGATAAGGATTCCATTGCATCTATTGAATATTCGGCTCTACGTTTGACGATCGCAGGCTCGTACTCTTCGCGAGTAGATGTATTCATGCCGAGTCTGGCAATGTTTGCAGGGGCATAGTACTCATCGTCGAATCGAACGAAACCAGAGGGCTGGGCGTTGGGAAGGTTGAAGAGGATGAGAATCGTCAACGATAGAAAGGCTGCCCAAATCCGCGGCCGACCGGTTGGAACGGCAAGCAACCAAATGCCGCAAAGAATGCTGACACAGAACCCGGCGACGGATAACGCACGCCAGGGAAATTCTGCATATTGTAACAACTGCAACGAATTCCATACAGGGCGCGACAGTTCCGTTGTGAGGAACGCGGCACTCAAGCCCGCAATCGCCAGGACTGCGGAGAGACGCTTTTGCATCGCAAAGAGGGTCCCGCTCCTCCAGACGGCCACCAGCCCCGCTGCCGCGATTAACAGATGTACCGGGCCAATCATAAACGACATCTGGTCAGCCTCTCCCGGCACGGACAGGCCATATCCCCAAGGCCAGAAAATCAACTGCCTGAAGGTCACGAAGTGGTTGGAAAAATGGAGATAGCCTTCTCTAAGACGACTCGTATGAACATAGCTCATTTCAATCAGGGCCGGAAAAATAAACCATGCCGCCAAAGCGATTCCACCCGCGAGAGTCAACGCGAGCCGCAGGAGTGCACCGTTCTCGGAGCTGGTCCACTTGGAAACCCGCGCTCTAAACCCAATAATGGCGAGACCGGCAGCCACGAGCAAAGGAAGGCCGAGCATGGAGATCACGTTGTGGCATAGCAGGAATGCCGCAACACCGGCGCAACCGGCTGGTACGCGCCTGAATTTATCGTCATCAATGCTTCGCCAAATCAGCCATAGCGCGACCGGAAGCAAGGTCATGGCTGAATACTCCATGAAGTTGCCGCGCACATAGAGGTTGACAAGGAAATAAGGAAGGAACAGATATGCGCCGGCCATAACAACCCCGGCCGTGCGTGAGCCAACTTTAACGCCGATGCCATACATGGCTAGAGCCGCGAACATTCCCAGCAGCAGCGCGGCAAACTGAATGCTATCGCCGATACGAGCTCCGAAGCTATGAAACAACTCCGCGATCCAGTAGAAGAATGGTGGGACGAACTCGAATAGTGGCTGGCCATAGCCGTTCCCAAGATCCTTTGCCCAAATTGGGAACAAGTTTCCTACTTTTACGCTCTCATGGAACTCAACTAATCGCGGTGGGTATTCCAGTGCATCGTGGCCGGTGAAGAAAAGGCCGCGATAGCAGGGGCGCAGAGCCAAGGCAGCCATGCAAAGGGTCAGAACAATCGCAGGTCCGTGCCGCCGCTTGAAAGACCCGATTTTGCCGCCAAATTCCGACAATGCGGAAGTGATCCCTTCAGCAGCGTGCTCCGCCCGCGCTCGTAACGCGACTGCGGTTCTGGTCAACTCTCCGCTGTGAACAAACGAGGCCAGCAGGAAGAGGCCAATCCATCCCAAAAAAAACAGGAAACTCTTAAGTCGTCCGGGCTCGTAATAGACCCGGATTTGGTACTGTCCGGCGGGTACGGGAAACGCAGTCATCCCAGGGGTAACCGCCACCGGGTCAACCACGGTTCCGTTAATATTCGCGCGTAACCCGGGATGAAAGCCTGCCTTAAACAGCAAAGCTCCAGCTTGCGGAAACCAAAGGTTAGCGTAGTAGTTTTCGCCTTCGCGCCATTCATTTAAGACTCGACCTGAGCTGGGCGCGTCCCCTGGTTGCGGCGCGGGAATGGGATCCCATCGGTTGAGAACGCGGCGGTAGATGTTTTGCGGTGGATCGTCGCGATACAGGGCAACATGTTGTCCAACCCAGCGTGCTGGGTGTCGCAGCCAGTCTTTCGTTGGCTCGAACCAATTGCGGCTGTTACCGCGGTAGGCATAAGGCACGTGGATTGGCGCGAACAATCCCCCTCCCGGCACTTCCGACAACATATAGTTTCCGGAGACCATCACAATTTTCACGTTGGGAGGAGGTGTCCAACTCTTCGGTGAGAGAACGTAGCGAACCCCGAATAGGGCCAAGTCTTCTGTATACCGCTCATCGAGCAGCACAACTGAATCGCTCATCATCGAAAGGCTGTGGTAGAGGAAGCTTACACACGGAATACGATGCACCGCCAGCATCGCAAATACCGGTGTGTTACCAGCCCGGAAGGTCGCTCCCCAGCCAGACGCGAGACCTGCGTAAACTCGCCCAGGGGATGTTTCCAATAGGCTTTCCAGTCGTTTTAGGATTGGTTCGAAATCCCTGCTTTCATTGCGATTCGCGACGAGATTCTCTAGGCCCCAACTCGTGCTCTGTTGGACGTATCGTGTCCTGTCCAAGTAGAGGTGCCCGAACACGAGAAGCGCAATGACGGATGCGGCTGATAGACGCCGCCAATCCAGTTCGGGACGTAGGACGCGAAAAATGAATTCCGCTCCCTGAGCGGCAAGCAGGATGGCAAAAATCTCAAAAGCCGCCTGAAATCTATGAATATGCATCCCATCGGGGACACCAAGGCCTGTCATCAGGTAGCCCCACGTAGTGCGGCCGAAGAACAGAAGAAGCCAAAAAACCGCTAGCAGAAGCGGTACCTGAGGGCGGCGATCCGAGAGTGATCGCCAAAGCGCGACGCCAGCGCCACAAAGGAGCAAAAACGTCAGAATCGGGAATCTGCCGGCGTCTAAGAGGTTGCCACTGATTAGTTCTTTCCAGATTGTCTGGGCACCGAAAGAATCCCATTTCCACAATGCTTCCCAACGACTGATATTCACCCACTCGCGATCAAGGATCAACGGAATCACAAAGAAGGCGCTCATCAAGCCGCACACGGTGAACGGATAGAAGATAGATGTGAACCGACTCCTCCATGGTGTTCGCGTGTTAGCGCAAGCGACGATAACAGCGGAAGCGAGTACAACATAGGCAAAAACGAGGTGCGATAAGCAGACGATTCCCAACCCGATGCCCGCCAGCATGCGACATTTCCCAGTTCGGAGACTCCACTGGAACAATGCTAGAGCCAGGAGCCCGAAAAACAGTCCCCATAGCTGAGAATACAATCCGGAGCCCCGCCAGATCTGGGCCCCATACCCCGCTCCAAATCTGCCGAAATCCCCTGATCCCGACAAAGTGACGCTTAGGGCGGCCGACGCTCCCGATGCCAGCCAGCCAAATTCAAAACTACGCGCAAGAGCGAAAAAGGCAAAAGGTAGAAGGCACAATAAGATGTAATGAATAGAAAGAAATGTCGAGGCGGCATCGGACAATGGAGCCGCGAGACGAATCGCCAGTCCTGTGACCAGATGAGGCAAGGGTGCATATGCCCGCAATAACGGGTAACCCCCACCGAAGTCCCCCAGCCAGCAGTCCAGGGGGTTCTCTCCGCTCGTCAACGCTTCGGCAGCTCGAACCGACGCCGCCAGATGAAAAGCTTGGTCGTTAACCGGATAAGTTCCAACGATCAGTTCCGGAGACAATAGGACGGTATTGAATAGTACAGGGAGAATCAGCAGGGCTAACCCTAGTAATCGTTCCAGGTGTGTTGTTTCTTGCCGCTCAGACAAATGCGCTCCCATTGCCTTTGGTGTGCGCCGCAAGCGCTCACGTGGTTGCGGTCACATCCGTAGTGTGACTGGCACTAGTATTACCCCGATAGGTTGGCCAGGCGGTGCCTGCGACGGACTGTGTATCCGAAGCCACAATCCGTGAGGAAAATCCCCCCGCCCAACCCGCATATTCAGCTAAGGCCGAGGACCTGTCAGTCATAGCGAAAACGTTTTCATGGCTGCCTACGGCAAGCGTTAGGCAGCCGCAGGTTACTGGAAGTTGGCACAAAAAATATTTCCGGCTATCGTGGTCGTAACCGCAAATCCACTGTTGTTCCTGAAGTCAAAGACTAAGCCTTCAGGTACATTGAGCGTCGAATTCAGTATGGCACCACGGGCGAAGGTAACAGCGTCGTGGGCCGTGCTACCGATTCCGCCCATCACTCTCTGGGTGATGGAGTTACAGCGCACCTCAATTTCAGCGTGAGCCCCCGGTTCAAAGGGTACATTATTGCGGTTCATGATGACGGCCTGATAATTGGACGCACCGGCAGGGCCAGTGACGCCAGTCGCACCGGTTGTGCCAGTGACCCCAACTGGGCCTGTTCCGCCAACAACGCCGGTCGATCCCACTGGACCACTCGGACCAGAGGGTCCGGTGGCACCTCTGGGTCCCACCGGACCGGTAATGCCATCCGTTCCCACTCCCGTCGCGCCGACTGGACCGGTCACGCCAGTGACACCGACGAGTCCTTGCGTACCCGTTGCTCCCACGAGTCCAGTGCCACCGACCGCCCCAGTCGATCCCGTCAGCCCGATTGGACCAGCCGCACCGGTCACGCCCGTGGCTCCGACGAGTCCTTGAGTACCCGCTGTTCCGGGCGTTCCAGTCACACCGGCGGGACCCGTTGCTCCGGCGAGGCCAGTGCCACCAGCCGTTCCCGTTGCTCCCGTCAGCCCGATTGGACCAATGGTTCCGGTCACGCCAGTGGCGCCTACGAGTCCTTGCGTTCCCGTTGTTCCGGGCGTTCCCGTCACGCCGGCGGGACCTGTTGCTCCCGCTAAACCAGCTGTACCAGTCGATCCCGTCAGCCCGATTGGACCAATCGTTCCGGTCACGCCAGTGGCGCCGACGAGTCCTTGCGTACCCGTTGCTCCTACGAGACCAGTGCTACCTACCGCCCCAGTCGATCCCGTCGGCCCGACTGGACCACTTGGGCCATTTGGACCGGCCAATCCAGTTGCTCCAGTGGGCCCTAGTGGACCAGTTGCTCCAGCCGGACCATTCGTGCCACTCAAGGCAATTGTGATGACGGGTTCGTGACCTGTTGCAATGTTTTCTTTCGAATCGAAATCTACATGTACCGATCCGATGCTGGACAACGCCAGCCCGTAATTCGCAGACGGCGTTACAACCCACTGCTGAACAAGATTCGTAACATCCACCAGCACGAATACTCCACTGGCTCCCACCGTAAACATCGTGAGGTCACCCGATACGATCATCGGCGCAACTCCTCCATCCACGCTTGCTTCGGTCCAACTTTGGCCCACCGAACGCACTGCCACGAGCCCAGCGGTCGTCACACTTCGCGCCCACACGCGCAATGTAGCCTTTCCAATTTGGGAAGGCAGTATGCCGAGAGGAAGGACGGACGTGTCGAACCTAATAAAAGTATTGTTTAATGAACTTACGGTCAGATCTGGACCGAAACCATCGCCAGCTTTATTTAGGTTCCTATTGCATGGATAGCACGCATCCGCAGCAACTGGGATGTCGACGGCCCAGACTGGATAAGCGAGTAACATGTAAAAGGCAAGTTTCGAGTTAAGCATAGGATTAAGATTAAGCCATTTTCCCAGTTTTTACAAGAAAAAGTTACTTGTGTAATAAAAAATAGCCAGTTCGAATTTGCAGTTCGGGCTGCTGAGCTGAGCCATGTCGCCGTCCTCCACTGAAACTAAGGAATTGTGTCTGTTGATCCTAATCAATTTCAAAGTTGATATCTAGTCTTGCTTTCAGCAATTTAGTTTACTATCTGAAAATGGAGATATGATTTCGGTATTCTGGCCCACTTTTAGCAGTTTAATGTGGCCAACCCGCTAAGCGAACGATAACCCTTGGTGACAACCCCGAATAAAACATGTTGGAGTGAAGCAAAAATTGGACCTATTCGAGCATATAGCGTCATGGGAAGGATTGCCGGATTGGCAAAGAAGTTCAATGCGCCAGCGCATCGTGCGGGTAGCCAGAACGGGAGCGCCCTTCCAAAACCAGGAAAAAAGTGAAGCGGCCACGATTGGAAAATGAAAGCGGCGATAGCGTAGCAGACAATAAGGACCCACAAAAGCAGCGGCACCTAGCCACACTGGCTTGGTCTTCACACCTTCAGCATCTTTGAGTTCAATTATCGGAAAAACTCGTTGACACAACTTACCATCGGCATACATCAGGGGCATAAGTTCGATATTTCTGACTCCGACAAAAGCTTGATCACAAGCCATTCTGCTAGGATTCTAAAGCACTTAACCATAGCGCCCTTTAACTTGTCTGCTATCCTGTAAATGCCATGAAAACTGACGACAAACGCAAAGAAACCTCGCGCCTAAACGCGCTGAAATCCACCGGTCCCAAAACCCCCGAAGGCAAACGCCGATCCTCCTTCAACGCGGTCACCCACGCTGCCTACGTCCAGGAACTCATTCTCCCTGGTGAAGAGCTTCCCCAGTTCCAATTCATCTTGGACGCCCACCTCGATAACTGGAAACCTACCAACCCCATTGAGGATACTTTCGTCTTTGAAATGGCCAGCACCCTTTGGCGTCTCCGCCGTCAAGCCCCAGCCGAATCAGCTTTGATCGGTATCCAAATTCAGCGCATGTCCCGAGAAATCATTAGAGATTTCGCAACCGCCAGTCCCAGCGCCATCTATGCCCTCGCCGTCGTTGCCCTCCAAGAGCATGGCGACGCCCTAAACCAAATCTCGCGCCAAGGGCGCCGTTTGCTTTCTCAATATGAAAAGCTAACGCAGCAACTCCTCAACATGCGCCAACTGTTCCCACCCGTTGCGCCTGAAGCACCAGACTTCGCTCCCCATCCAGAGTTCGATGTGCAGAACGAACCTGTTGAAACGAAGCTAACTGAGGACCAGGAATCCCCAAGCCAATCCACAGGAAATGAAACAGTTGAATCACCTGTTGAAACGAAGCTAACTGAGGACCAGGAATTCCCAAACCAATCGACAGGAAATGAAACGGTTGGAACACCTGTTGAAACGAAGCTAACTGAGGACCAGGAATCCCCAAACCAATCGACAGGAAATGAAACGGTTGAAATACCTGTTGGAACGAAGCTAATTGGGTCGGTCGCGCCCCACCTTCTTTCTTGCGAAGCCCCCGTTCACAGCCCACACAGTATCCTCTACGCTGCGCTACCCCTTTTCTCGCAACTGGCAAACCCTACTCCAAACACAGCAATCGAAGCACCAGCGAAAGTGAATAGCGCAGTATCCTGAAGGGATGGTGCGTCAAGACACTTGACACAGGATAATAATTCCTGTTTAACTATTATTATCCATGTCAGGCATGCGCGCACAAGCACTCGACGACTTCCGCCGGCGCTGTAAACAACAAGGTCTTGCCTTCACTTTCCAGCGTCAGGTAATCTACGAAGCTGTTGTCGATTCGCGTGAGCATCCGACACCGGAATTGATCTATGAGCAGGTCAGGCAGCGGATCCCATCCATTTCCCTGGGCACTATTTACAAGAACGTGAAGACGTTCCTCGATTCAGGCGTCCTCAAGGAAGTCACGCTCCACCATGGTTCGTTGCGCCTTGAATCAAATATGGCACCGCATCATCACCTGGTCTGTTCCTCGTGCAAAGCAATTTTCGATGTTGAAGAGAACGCAGTGGAGCCAGTTCGTTTGCCCACCAGCAAGTTGCCTGCAGGCTTCTCGATCCGGCAATGCAGGGTGGAGTTTGTCGGGGTTTGCAAAACCTGCCAAACGGCGCTAAGAAAGAAACCGCGAGATAAAAAAAGTGACTAATTTGAGAAAGGATAAAGATATGGAAGAACAATTCAAAACTGCGATTGGGGAGCCCGCTCCAAATCAGAAAGAGCACAACCCGTTAGCGGAAGCCAAATGCCCGGTTGCGCACGGTGCTCTCACACACACTTCGGCTGGTGGCCCCACCAACGCTAATTGGTGGCCGAATCAACTGAACTTGAAGATCCTTCACCAGCGCACCCCTGTGTCCAATCCTATGGACAAAGAGTTCAAATATGCTGAAGCATTCAAGAGCCTCGACCTGAATGCGGTGATCCAGGACCTGCATGCTCTGATGACCACATCTCAAGACTGGTGGCCGGCAGATTACGGCCATTATGGTCCGCTCTTCATCCGCATGGCATGGCATAGCGCAGGTACTTACCGTATCGCCGACGGCCGAGGTGGAGCAGGTTCCGGAGCACAGCGATTCGCGCCTCTCAACAGTTGGCCGGACAACGTGAGTCTTGACAAAGCCCGCAGGTTACTCTGGCCCATCAAGCAAAAGTACGGCCAGAAATTATCTTGGGCAGACCTGATGATCCTCACCGGGAACGTCGCCTTGGAATCGATGGGATTCAAAACCGCTGGTTTCGCCGGTGGCCGCGAAGATATATGGGAGCCGGAAGAAGAAATTTACTGGGGACCTGAGGGCAAGTGGCTCGAAGACCAACGCTACAGCGGCGATCGTGAACTCGCCAACCCGTTGGGAGCCGTTCAGATGGGCTTGATCTACGTGAATCCTCAAGGGCCAAACGGCAATCCGGATCCGCTTGCATCAGCCAGGGACATCCGCGAGACTTTCGCCCGCATGGCGATGAATGATGAGGAGACGGTGGCCCTGATCGCCGGCGGACACACGTTCGGTAAAGCCCATGGCGCAGCCGATGCAAACAAGTATTGCAGCCCCGAACCGGAGGGAGGAGGCATCGAAGAACAAGGCTTTGGATGGACCAATAGCTTCGGTAGCGGAGTAGGGGCCGACGCGATCACTAGCGGACTGGAAGGCGCATGGACCACCAATCCGATAAAGTGGGACAACAACTACTTCGACAACCTGTTCAAATATGAATGGGTGCTCACCAAGAGTCCCGCCGGTGCACATCAATGGACCCCCAAGGATGCATCTGCAGCAGGCACTGTACCGGACGCCCACGATCCGTCGAAGAAGCACGCTCCAATGATGTTCACCACTGATCTTTCACTGAAGATGGATCCGAACTATGCGCCGATTTCCAAGCGGTTCCACGAGAATCCGCAGGCATTCGCAGAAGCGTTCGCCAAGGCTTGGTACAAATTGACGCATCGCGATATGGGCCCTGTTTCGCGATACCTTGGTCCGCTGGTTCCCGCGCAACCCCTGTTGTGGCAGGACCCCGTTCCTGCTGTGAACCATGAACTGATCGGCGAGCAGGAAATTGCTGCACTGAAGAGTAAGATCCTGGCGTCCAGACTTTCTATTTCCCAACTGGTCACAACCGCATGGGCCTCGGCCGCAACGTTCCGCGGCAGCGACAAGCGCGGTGGTGCCAATGGTGCTCGTATTCGCCTCTCACCCCAAAAGGATTGGGAAGCCAATCAACCAGCCGAACTGTCGAACGTCCTGACGGCGCTCGAAGAGATCCGGAAGGATTTCAACAGCGGTTCTAAAAAGGTCTCGCTTGCAGATCTCATCGTTCTTGGCGGCTGCGCAGCCGTCGAAGCTGCGGCGAAAAAGGCCGGTCACGAGGTGAACGTTCCCTTTTCACCGGGTCGCACGGACGCCTCGCAGGATCAGACCGATGTGCATTCCTTCGCAGTACTCGAGCCAGTCGCCGACGGTTTCCGCAATTATCTCCGGAAAGGACACGCGGCATCGGCGGCTGAGATGCTTGTGGACCGGGCGCAGTTGATGAACCTGACCGCTCCGGAAATGACGGTTCTGGTTGGGGGCATGCGTGCACTGGGTGCAAATTTTGGGCAGTCTCAAAACGGTGTGTTCACAAATCGACCCGGGACATTGACGAATGATTTCTTCGTCAACCTGCTCGATATGAATACGAAGTGGCAGAAATCGGCCACAACGGAGGGCGTTTTGGAAGGGCTCGATCGGGCCACCGGCAAACTCAAATGGACCGGCACTGTCGTTGATCTGGTCTTCGGTTCAAACTCCCAGCTCCGAGCCTTGACGGAAGTCTATGCATCTGCCGACGCATCGGAGGCGTTTGTGAAGGACTTCGTGGCCGCGTGGAGCAAGGTGATGAACCTTGATCGCTACGACCTTGCTTGAGCTTGGCTAAACGAGGGGGGGAGTTTTCCAGCTCACGCAGGGCCGGAAAACTCCCCCGTCTCAGATACCCGCGTACCAGGAATATGCGCCACCCACCGGCACTCCCGCTAGCGTATCGGTGAGAGTCACCTTGTGGAGAAATTTCAGACTCTTATAACCCAGTTGCTTCGGAAGACGCATCCGTAGTGGGCCGCCGTGACCCACCGGAAGGTCGCCGGTATTTATTCCATAGGTCACAAGTGTTTGAGGGTGCAACGCATCGTCCATATCGATCGCATCAACCCAGCCGTCCATCGAGTGATATACAACAAACTTAGCCTGCGGCAGTGCCCCCGCAACATTCAGAATGTGCGATAGCGGGACTCCCGTCCACTGTGCAATGTAGGACCAGCCTTCTTCACAGACAAGCTGCGTGATCTGACTGCGAGCGGGGTAGCCCTTTAGTTCGGCAATGGAAAGCGAACTGGGGCGATTGACCAAGCCGTCCACTTTGAATCGCCAATCCTTGAATCCACCCGCTCGCAGACGGAGAAATTCCTCACTCTTGGGCGGGTCCCCTGTGGGGTGGGGAATTTTGGAAATCTGACTTTGCTTGAACTCGCGAGCATTGGAATTGCTTGTCAGCAGCCGCTGAGCAGCATAGGTCAACGTATGGCCGCAGCCGTAGATGCCGCCGGAATCGGGAGGCACCAGTCCGTGTTGATCGGCGATGCGGGCAGCTACCGCGATACCGGATACTCCTGCGGCACCCACCAAGCCGGACGTGATCAGTTGACGACGGGAAATGTTACTCATACTTGCTCCTGCGGCGAATCGGCGCGGCGATTTCCGCTGTTCAGATTCCTGCATACCAGGAATATTTAGTGTCCAGCCGCAGCCCTTTCAGCGTGTCGGTGAAAGTCAATTTAGTTAGGAACTTCCTGCTCTTATACCCCAGTTGCCTCGGCACACGCAGACGCAGGGGGCCACCGTGCCCAACAGGGATCGCTCCTCCGTTCATTCCATAGCTGACCAGTGTTTGCTGGTGCCAAGCTTCGGCCATATCAATCGCTTCAACCCTGCCGTCCATCGTGGAGTAAACTGCATACTTGGCCAGCGGTTGGACACCAACAAGATTCAGAATGTGCGAGAGCGGCACGCCGGTCCACTCTGCAATGTAAGACCAACCTTCTTCGCAGATCATCTGTGTGATCTGGCTGCTTGTAGGAAAACTCCTCAGTTCAGCCACAGAGAATGAAGCAGGGCGCTCCACCATGCCGTCCACTGTGAGTCGCCAATCTTGGAATCCGCCAGCCTTCAACCGAAGGAATTCCTCACTCTTGGGCGGCCTCCCTTTTGGATGCGGTGTCTTGGAGATCTGGCTTCGCGCAAACTCGCGTGCGTTTGAATTGCCCACCAGCAGCCGCTGAGCAGCATAGGTCAACGTATGGCCTCCGCCGTAGATGCCGCCGGAATCGGGAGGCACCAGACCGTGTTGATCGGCGATGCGGGCAGCTACCGCGATACCGGATACTCCTGCGGCACCCACCACGCCGGACGTGATCAGTTTGCGACGGGAAATGTTGCTCATACTTGCTCCTGCGGCGCATCGGCGCGGCCTGTGATCATGGTTCGCACGCGTTTTGTGAATCCGGCCAGATAGACCATCAACACATGAACGAAGAAGAAAAGAACCAGCCCCACAGTTGCAAAAAAGTGAATGGTCCGCGCAGACTGCTGGCCGCCTGCTAACTCAACCAGAAATGGAAACGCCGCTGTGATTGAGGGGGACATTGCCAAGCCGGTCCAGATCAATATTGGGAAAAGACCAAATATGACGAATAGGTAGGCGATCCGCTGCAGCACATTATAGGACCAGACTTCTTCTTCACCCGGTGGCTTGAAACGCAGATGATTCGCGATGGCTCCAGAGAGTCTAGCCCAGGAAAGGTCCGCCGCAGCAGGCAGTAAACTTTTTCGCAAGTGTCCGGAGCGCAGGATGGACACAGCGTACATCAAGCCCGTGAACACCACGATCCACGCGGTCTGGAAATGGAGGGAGCGGCTCCAACCGTTCTGGTCCGGCAGCACGAAGTTGTAGCCGGTCTTCACATAAGGGCGGGAGGCGGGTATGGGGATTTGGAAGAGCGATGGCGTTAGCGAATTTCCGTCCTCGCCCCAATAAAATCTTGGGTGCGAGATTATTAGTTCCACACCACTGACCAGTAAGAGGAGGAAACAGAGCGCGGTGATCCAATGAGTAACGCGCACCAGAAGGCTATGGCGGACGTTTGCCTTCGTTACGATTGAAGCGGACGCTGGATTCACCACATCGGCATGATACCAGAATCGCCAAAGCTTGGTCTCAGCTGACTTTAAGGCAGGCTTAGTCTACACTGCTCACCGGTGCTGCCGATTGAGGACGCCAACCCAACACGACTCTGATTTCGGCGTAGTTGCTAGCTTCGCCAGTAAATATGGCGAAGCGCTGGCCGTCGCCAGTGACGGCGAAGCGCTGAAGACTGCGATTAGCAATTTTGTTATTCTCAAAAAGCTTCTGTGGGGCGCCGAAGTCCAACCCGTTTCCCTTGCTTGCGACGGATGCAGTGTATATGCCCTGCTGGTTACTAAAATACATTTCCTGGCCGTCGCCGCGCCACCGGGCCACGCCACCTCCCTCGCTCGATACTCGCCACTTCCCCGAGCCTAGTGGGAAACTTTGCACATAGATCTCTGACCTCCCCGATTCGTCCGAGGTGTAGGCGATCCACTTTCCGTCAGGAGAGAACTGCGGATCCGATTCGGAGAACGAATTCGCCAGCAACGGACGAGCCTCGTACTTCCCATCGAGCGGTAAAAGGAATATATCTTGAGACAGGTTGCCATTCTCAAAAAGCAGCAGTTTGCCATCGGGGGACACGGCCATATGATGCGAGTCCTTTGTTTGCAAAATTGTCAATGGCTTGCCTGTCCCATCAGCAGCCAGCTGTTGAATCGCATCCTTTCCCATCACATAGATTCGCGATCCGTCTGGGGATGGAACCGGAATAGAGCTGCCCTCAAAAGAGAGACGCGAAGTAATTCTCCTCTTTATTCATAGGTACTTTGACACCATCGGACTCCTCACCGCCGTTCATGCCGGTATTGCGGCTATCGCCTTCTCCGGCCGGACTGCCCTTCTTGCTGACAG
>JAYTTF010000257.1:0-13683 GCA_043745195.1 Bryobacterales bacterium
TTTGTGGCTCTTTGGTCCCAAACATTTACTGTGACAAGTGTTTTGGCATTGTCGAGTCCCTTCTCGCCAGAAATCAGCCAGAGTGGGCTGAACTGTTACCTTTGTTTGCCGACGTTGCCGCAGGCATTAGAGGTAAAGATGAGAAAGCTTGCCGAATTCGACGCCGAGCAATGTTAGTGGCGGGTCTATCAATTCTGGCTTTGCCATTTCCAGCAGGAGCAGGCTGACATGCGTTGGATAAGTTGCTATACTGAATCTTCGGGCGTGGTCTGTCTTGCGCCCTGGGAATCCCATTGCCGCTACTGAGCCCAGTATTTTAAGGAAAGTAGCGAAGTTTTAAGGAAGAAATGCCAAAGAGAACATTCCAGCCCAATAACCGCCGTCGCGCCAAAGTGCACGGTTTCCGTGCCCGCATGAAGACTCCAGATGGCCGCAACGTGCTGGCCCGCCGTCGCGCCCGCGGACGTTGGAAGCTCACCGTTAGCGATGAAAGAGCTGTCCGCGCTGCCAACTAAGTTTCCGAAATCAGTCCGGATCCTGAAAAATGCCGAATATCGCAAGGTATACGACGGTGGGGTCCGGATGACCTGTCCGTATTTTGCAGCCTTCTTACTGCGGCGTATTGCGAAACCCGAGGAAGCTCCTTTGGAGTCCAGATTCGGATTTACAACCCCCAAAGCTTTAGGAAAAGCTGTGGTTCGCAACCGGATTAAGAGACGAATGAGGGAAGCTGTAAGGCTGCGGAGAGAGCAGTTGAAGCCGGAGTGGGACATTGTTTTCAACCCTCGGCGAACTGTGATTGACGCCCCATTCCCCAATCTTCTTTCCGAAGTGGAGAAGCTTTTCCGGAAATGCAACGCCTGACAATTTCTCTCCTCGAACTCTACAAGCGTTTTGTTTCGCCGATGCTGCCATCGGCCTGCCGTTTTCACCCCACCTGTTCAGAATATATGATGGAAGCTGTGGCTCGCTATGGCACTTTGCGGGGCACCGCTATGGGAATTGCCCGCCTGGCGCGCTGCCACCCATTTCATTCTGGTGGCCATGATCCCGTCCCGAAATACTAAAGAGAATTCCAATTGATGACCGAACCTTTAGACAATAAGCCCGAAAAGAAACGCGAACTCACAATGGAACAGCGGTTGATGCTGGCTTTTGTGTTGATGTTCGGCGTAATGCTGCTGACACCCTATTTCCTGCCGAAGCCGCCAGAACCCACACCGGCACAGGTTGCACAGCAGACGAAGGATGCGGCGGCAAAGCAGGGGAAAACGGAATCGAAGCCCGTGCCGACTGCTGGCAACGTGCAAGTTCCGTCGAAAGCCGCTGGTGCCGCAGCCGTAACTCTACCTGTTGGCGAAGCGGTGGGGAAGAAAGAAGAGCGGATCACGATTAAGACCGATCTCTACGAAGTTCGCTTCAATAACCGTGGTGCTGTGGTGGAAAGCTGGATCCTGAAAAAGTTTAAACAGGGTGACGGCAAGCCGTTGGATCTGGTGAACCCTGTAACCATGCCCCGTTCTGAGCTTTATCCGTTCACGATCACTTACAAAGACATGCAGCATCCGAATGTGGATCTGCGCCAGGTTCTGTATGCGGCGAAGACCCGGCCGGATGGACTTGGCGTTGATTTTGAATACTCGCAGAACGGCGTTATTTCAAAGAAGACTTTTCAATTTACCAAAGCGAATTACCTTACCGATGTTACTAGCGTGGTTTCGGTGAACAATGCTGCTATCTCCCACTTACTGAGTTGGCGCGGCGGTTTCGGCGATTCCACTGTGATCAAAGCCCATGCCAGCCAGCACACCACAAGGATTGCGCCGACGGATAACTCACCAACGGTCAACGATAATTCCAAGGGCAGCAGTGGGCCTATTTTAGAAGGCGGGCTTTGGACGTTCGCGGGTGTGGAAGACAATTACTTTGCCGCGCTGTTTCTGCCGAAAAATTCCACTTATATGGAGATGCAGACTTGGAGTGACAAACTTCCCATCGCAATAGGGGCCAAAGAAGAAGAGCCGTTTGTGGGCGGTGCGGTTGGCCAGGGTGGAGCGCAGAATAATTTCTCGTTGTATGTTGGGCCCAAGGATTTACGAATCCTCAGCAAAGTGGATTCCAAGCTGGAAACGGTTGTGGATTGGGGCTGGTTCTGGTTTCTGGCCAAGCCTTTGTTCGCGTTCCTGCAATGGTTAGACGGCAACTACATTCATGGTTGGGGCTGGTCTATTATCCTCACTACGATTCTGATCAACATTCTGATGATCCCGTTCAAGATCTCCAGCATGAAGAACATGAAGCAGATGGCGGCCATGCAGCCCGACATTGCCCGCGTGAATGAAAAGTACAGCGGCGTGAAGATGAACGATCCGAAGAACAATGATAAGAACGCGGAAATTATGGAGGTTTATAAGAAATATAACGTAAACCCCGCCGGTGGCTGCGTTCCTATGTTGCTTCCCATTCCATTCCTGTTCGCTTTTTATAAAGTGTTGTCTTTGGCAATTGATCTGCGGGGCGCACAGTGGCTTTGGATTAGTGATCTTTCTCAACCCGAGACGATTGCCATTCGAGTGCTGCCGTTGCTGATGATCGGCACGCAATTCTGGCTGCAGAAAATGACGCCGAACACATCCCCCGACCCCAATCAGGCGCGCATGATGATGATGATGCCGCTGATGTTCGGGTTCTTCTTCTACGGTGCTTCCAGCGGCCTAGTGTTATACTGGCTAACTACAAACATAATTGGAATTGCCCAGCAAATGTATTCCAACCGAACGGGCACAGTAACCGCTCCGGCAGCGGTAAAGACTATCGAGGTTAAGAAAAAGGGCGGTAAGAAGTAGCCCTCTCCTAGGAACAAGCGCAAAACGGACTCGCTTCGGCGAAGTCACTGCTTGTTTCTTCAAATGCATTGCGCCGCGCCGAAGCGGCCTTTGCGCTAAAATACGATGAGCGTGCCAAACCCAATTTCGCTGGAAAACTGCGGTGATCGCATTGAAACATTTTTACGGACTCTTCTGGAAAAAGCGGGGCTGAATCTTACTTTTAAGATAGGTCCTGGAGAAAGCCTTCATCCGGAAATTGAAAATCCCAATGTATTAGTAAAATTCGGTGGGCGGGATTTGGATATCCTGATGGAAAACAAGGCTGAGCTGCTGCTGGCTTTGGAACATCTGGCAGGAGAAGTGCTGCACCTGGGTAGCGATCAGCATTCGCAGCTTTGCTTCGATGCCAACGATTACCGCATGATGCGCATGGAAGAGTTGCACCTTAGCGCACAAGTGGCCGCCGATCAAGTTGTGAAAACGCGCATTCCTTTCCGGTTCAATCCAATGACCAGCCGTGAACGGCGTATTGTCCATTTGGCACTGCGATCAAAGCCCGAAGTGCGAAGCGAAAGTTACGGCATGGGGCCAACTCGGCAGGTAGTGATTTATCCAGCCGATATGGCAACGCCTCCTCCTCCGCCCGGTGGTTATCCAACTCCTCGTCCGCCGATGCGCGGTGGCGGCGGTGGTCGCGAAGGTGCGCGTGAGGGTGGGCCCAGGCGTGATGATCGTGGTCCTCGCCGGGATGACGGGCGTGACCGCGGCCCCAGACGCTAGCGGCGTCTTCTTTTGATCTCCGAAACGATAGTTGCCATTTCCACGCCACCCGGTAGAGGCGGCATTGGAGTGGTGCGTCTGTCCGGCCCAACTGCCTGCGCGGTGGTGGAATCGTTCATTCAACTTATTGGTGAGTGGCGGAGTTGGGGAGCGCGTCTTGGAAAGCTCGTGGACGAGGCGGGGAATTTAGTGGATCGGGTGGTGGTCACTTACTACGCTGCGCCGAAATCTTATACATCGGAAGATGTGGTGGAAATTGCCTGCCACGGTGCGCCCGTAGTTTTGCGCTATGCGGTGGAACGGGCTTTGCAAGCCGGTGCGCGGCTGGCGAATCCGGGCGAATTCACGTTGCGCGCTTATATGAATGGGCGCATTGATTTGCCGCAAGCCGAAGCGGTGCACGACCTGATTGAAGCAACGACTTTGTTTCAAGCGCGAGTAGCTGCGCGCCAAAGTGAAGGTTCCGTTTCCGCTGCGATTTATCCGTTGAAACAACAGATGCTGGAGTTAATTGCGCTGTTAGAAGCTGGGATCGATTTCGCTGAAGATGACATTAGCGTGGCTAGTCAAGCGGACATTCTGCATCGTATGGCACCGATTCGCGAAGGCTTGGCTAAGCTGGCGGAAAGTTTTTCATTTGGGAAGTTTGTGCATGGCGGTGCGACGCTGGCTATTGTTGGGCGGCCGAATGTGGGGAAGAGCAGCCTCTTCAATCGGCTTCTGGACCAGCAGCGTGCCATTGTCACGGAAATTCCCGGCACCACGCGGGACTTGGTTAGCGAGACTGTATCGCTCAGTGGCATTCCCTTGAAGTTTGTGGATACAGCTGGTATTCGGCAGAGTCAGGACTTAGTGGAGACGCTGGGGATTGAGCGCAGCTTTCAAGCCATGGCGGATGCGGATTTGACGTTACTGGTGCTGGATGGATCGGCACCCTTGACAGAGCAGGACCACGAGTTACTTAAGCGGACTCGGGAGCAAGGCCGTTACTTAGTGATTGCGAATAAGTGCGACTTACTGCGAGGTGCCCAGGGAGTTGAAGCAAGTTGGGTTTCCGCAGTAACTGGCGAGGGGCTGGATGAGTTGAAGGAAAGAATCCTGGAAGCGATTGGTGCTGGAGCGGCGAAGGGTGAAGAGTATGGTTTTATCACCAGTCTGCGGCACGAGCGATTGCTGCAGGAAGCGGTGGGTGCCCTGGATGCGGCGCGGCATGCAGCGCAGCATGGAATACCGCATGAAATGCTGATGCTGGACCTTTATTCGGCGCTACGTCCAGTGGATGCGATTACGGGTTCAACTACGGCTGACGATATTTTGAACCGCATTTTTTCTACATTTTGTATTGGTAAATAAGGCCGTCTTCTTGGAGGGAGTTCAGCCTCGACGGAGAAGTCGCCGACTACTTCATTGTCCACGAACTTCTGCACTTCTCCCTTCCGAACCACGAGAGGCTTTGGAGGAGCCAGACGCGGGCGCATCTTCTCACACGGCTGTACGGCTTCTAACCCTCAGATCTATTAGTGCATTCTGGACGGCGGTGTAAACCTGTGTGCTTTGGCTTTCTTCTTCGAGTCGCACGACGACAGCGTATGGCACGGGTTCGGGGTTGGTTCGAACCCACCGCTCGTAAGCTGTGATGGCCAGCGTGTAATGATTCTCGCTGAAGGATGCTCGGTGAGTTGACCATTCAAAGGACGCGTGCTGAACGGTTCCTCGAGAGCGCTGCTGGTAAGTAGCCGGACCAAAGAGCATCTCGTTAGGCAAATCCGGCTGGTCTGAGTTCTCCTCATCGGATTTGGACATCGCCGCAGTGATGTCATCGCGCGAAATGTCTCCCCTGAACATCCGCCATTTCAGTAAAGTGCCCAAGTACTGTTCGAGTCCCCAACGCTGAACGTCAGGCTGATAGACAACCGTTACCGTGAGACGTTTCTTGCCGATCTCACCGTTTTCAAGTTCGCCGGGGACGGGGATGTCGAAGAAGGTGATTTTGTTGGATTCAATCGCGCCCTGAAAATACATGATCGCAGTGTGCTGGTCACAGGTCGTCGCGCGTTGTGCGTCTGGAATACCATAGCCGAAGACATTCAATGCCTGTTTTCCTCCCGCCGCACCCAAGGCATCCGTGACGTGCCTTAACTCCTGAGTGGTAAGCGGTGGCAATGCCGAATTGACGAGGAAGGCCTTGAGCAAAGCGGCGGATTGCTGGACACCGAGCGAATCAAGATCCGATTGGACCAACGCGAGCTTATGTGCCACGCGAGGCGCAGCAAAACTGGTGCCGGAATCATAGGCAACGCTGGGCGTCAGTTTGTTGCTCGCTACCACGACACTACTGCCTCTGTTCAGTCGAACTTGCCCGCCCTCTTCATCTCTCAGGTAGTTACCACCAAAATCGACGAGTTCGGGTTTGGTTTCGGAGTTGATGCCCGGCCCGGTCCGCGTGAATGGCGACGGGTGGTCCTTCTCGGCGATAGCGCGGGCACGACCAACAGGGCCTTCGGCAAGAGTGGTGGGTGCGATGGCCCCAACGGTAAGCGCGAGTGCGGCCTGCGCCGGATCGAGAATCCGAGCCTCGTCGGTGGTAAGGTACGCCGGATAATGGTTCCCGTCCTGAATGAATTGCCGCACATCGACCGCAAGAAGGTTCCCTGTGCTGACTACGAAAATTACATCTTTGCTGCGGGCGAGGTGATCTATTCTGCGTGCGATCCAGGAACGCCGTGGAACGGTACGCTTCGCATCCCGGTTCCATTGACGATTCAGGACATTGACGGACAGGTTGAAAATCCGTACACCGCGAGGCACAAAATACTCGACAACCTCGGAGAGTACTTTTGAGAAGAGTTCGTCTCCCGAATTGTTTTCGTCGAGGACACGGGCATTCGCTATCCATACCCTGGCATAGTTCTCGGCACCGGGAGCGAGGTTTAGTGCGTAATACGATACAAGCGAAGCAACGCCCGAGCCATGGCCATGCTCGTCCGAGGGATTATCGGGCTTGTCCTTAAGAAACGACTTGGAGAGATCTAGACGGGTCACGGGTTGGAGGAACGGGTTGCCGGTCGATACGCCGCTATCGACGACACAGACGACAGGCGCCGCTTCGGACGGCGCGCCGATGGTCCCCAAATTCAGAACGCTGAAATTCTCCGCTATGTGATGGAAGGTCTGAAAATCTGGGCGCGCCTCGAACCAGGTTAAACGCGTTTGCCAATCCTGGCCTTCCACGAACTCCTTGAACAGTCTTCCGGTGCACCTGAGGACAGCACGGCATGTGCCTTTAATCTCTTCATGCTCGAAGAAGTTGCCTCGTGTCCCCAGCGCGGCGGCGAGATCATGGCGGATTTGTTGAAGTTCGTCGCGTTGCTGCCTCTTGCCCTGCGCAAGCGACAGCATTTCAACTTCAACAACGACAAGCTCCTGGCGGACTAATTCGTCGTAGCGGTCAAAGAGATCCTGGCTGAGTCGATCCTTTGGGTCACCCTGGGCAATCGTGAGCACGCGGGCAAGTTGGGCGTTCGGGATCATCCCGTGCTTTATGTCCCCGGTCTCAAATTTCGCCACCTGTGCGTCCAGCCGATCAAAGCCCTCTCGCGGCACCGCCAGCGTAAAGTGCTCGGTAGGCTCGGCTATCGGCTTGAAACCCCAGTCTTTCGCTGGGACAGGTCCGTCATGTTCCAGCTTGTAGAAGACCGCTTTTCGCTCACGGTCCGAAAGAGCGTGAAACTGCGCCGAGAGCGGCTGGATCTGCTCACGCAACCGTTGGGCAATTTGAGCGCGGCGCGCAAGCACATCCGGCGGGGTTGGAACAGGCCGAGATTTCTCCTTCCGCCGTTGCGCGGTCTCAGGCGTAATAAGCGCGAGAGGAGGAAAGTCAGGATTCATGCGTGGAGGTTCCTTGTTTCCTCTGCGCGTTCTTCACTGCGGCACGCCAAGAAACCAATTCATATTCGACATCCGCGAGATGAAGCGTTTTTCTCTCTTCGAGAATCATTGTCTTTATGGATTCTACAATGACGTGCTCAATATCGGAGTACGAGAGCCGCGTCATCTTCCCGGCGAGTCGTGGGATGGAACCCTGAGTCGGCACGCCGCCTACCATCGCCTTCACAAACCGGATGCGATCCTCACGTTCTGGCAGCGGAAAATATACGACATCATCAAAGCGTCGCCACAATGCTGGGTCCAGTAGGTACTGGTGATTCGTCGCGGCAATTAGCAGACTGTCGGTGCTTTGGAATGAATCAATAGCCTGGAGCAGCCCATTGACCACGCGCTTCAGCTCCCCGACATCGTTGGGGTCGTCACGATTCTTGCCTATCGCGTCAACTTCATCGAGCAGCAACACCATTGGGGTGCTGTTGACGCGTGTGAAAATCCGCTGCAGGTGGGCCGCTGTGTCTCCCAGAAAACTGGAGATCACAGCGTTAAGCCGAAGCACGCCCACCGGTAGGCCCAATTCGTAACCAAGATAAGAAGCCGTGAGAGTCTTACCAGTTCCGGGCGGTCCCCAAAATAGGAGCTTGGTTTTGGGGCGATAGCCGTGTTGGAGTAATTGTGCTCTTCGGCGATGTTCTTCCAGCACGCGCTGGATTCGCGCGTGCGTCTGCTCCGTGAACATGATCCGGTCGGGGGTGACGTTGGGTTGCTGAATCCAAATCAAGTCCTCGCCCGCACGGCGGTCTTTTGGCAGCATGGCAAGCTCTGTCGGTTTTGGTACAGGATTCATTGTGTCAGTTCGTGGTCCTAGTGAACGTTGCAGTTCGGTCGCGGCGCTGTGGTGGTTAGCGGCCAGCTCCTCAGAAATGATCGTTTCGGCGGCGCGAATGAAGGCCCCCTCGTTGCGATCTCGAAACGCTTGGAAGAGCGTCTTGAGTTTGTCTGAGTTGACTACCGTGCGCATGACCGTCCCTTCATCCTACGTGTATATAGCAGAAACCGCACGCGGTAATCAGATAAAAGATCATGCCCTTACCTCGCGAAGCGCCCGGTTGAAGAAGTAGCGGATCGCCTGTTCACGTACCTGCCCATCGCTAAGTACGATGTTCTTCATTTCATTGTAGCGTTGGAACAGGGAAGCGATTGGTGCTGGAGCGGCGAAGGGTGAAGAGTATGGTTTTATCACCAGTCTGCGGCACGAGCGATTGCTGCAGGAAGCAGTGGGTGCACTGGATGCGGCACGGCATGCAGCGCAGCATGGAATACCGCATGAGATGCTGATGCTGGACCTCTATTCGGCGCTACGTCCAGTGGATGCGATTACGGGTGCAACCACGGCTGACGATATTTTGAACCGCATTTTTTCTACATTTTGCATTGGCAAATAGGGCGCAAGGTTGGGATCAAAGCTGGCATCAAAATTCGTGTCAGATCAAATCCGGCCAGTCACATCATCTTGAAAATAAGGTCCCGGAGTTTCGCCATAATCTCAGAGCTCAACTCGCCGCCAACCGGATCTACCAGCCGTCTTCGATCAACATACCGGAGATGCTCTGGAACGAGTACGCTCGCTCGGGGCAGTCCACCCATCCCTTCAGGAATTGCAATGTGGTGCGGTAGACCCTTGACTTTCGAGGAAATCGGAACAATCCCCACAACAGGGCCACCCGCTTGATTCCACCAGTTTGCCGACACCACAACAACAGGCCGCCTACCGGCTTGCTCATGACCAACCACTGGATCGAGCACCGCCCACCAAAGCTCGCCGCGTTTCACCAGTCAGTCCCATCAGGCAATCCGTCTAAGGTCAACCGATCCCACAGCGCGACCTCATCCATGTATTCTTTCCAACCTGCTTCGTTTTGACGGAGTGTTGCATAGGCATGCTTCACTTCATCGCGGAATAGCCGCTCTTCAAGAGATGCGATGGCCCGTTCGACTACTTTGCTCTTGGATCCGCCTAGCCTGTCGACTAGACGGTCCAGGATCGCATTTGCGTCAGCAGATATGCGGACGCTGGATGCTATGTTTGGCATAGCATAATTATATCGTGCCTCCTCACCTTAAATGGCTGCGTCCGGATACCGCAAAGACCAATCAATGGTTGCCTAGAGTAAACTCTTGAAATGTATACTTTCGCTTGTACGAAGCGCGACGTGCTCGTACTAGGCGCATTGACACTGATTCATTGCTCAAAGCCATCGGCAAAAATAGATTCGCATACCGGCGATGACCTCTTCGTCTGATATCGACCTTCCATGATTCCGGCAAACCTTCCAATCAAACAGTCAGCAACTTGTAGAATAAAGAAAACATTTGCCGTCAACTATCACCGTAGAGTTACGAACGCGGAACTGAATGCACCCGAACGAATCTACTATTCATTGGGTGAAGATGAGGACGAAGCTGACACTGTCACCTTCATTGACCTGGACACGAAGAACCCAAAAGTGCAGTCCAATGGTGGGCAGGCAACTCTGGTTGTTACCCATGACGATGAAAAGAGGATAACCCTGGTTAACATTCAATTCGGTGGTGCAGAGATGTACACGATATTCAAGAGTAAGGGGGTTGTGATTTATAGCCAACAGAAGGAATCCCTTTTGATCGGTCCTTTTGGGGCTTTTGCAATGGGATATTGCAACTAACAGACAAGTAAAGCTTGTCGAGAATACACCATAATTGTCTTAAAGCAAAGTGAGATCAGATGGGACAATGAGAGCTTCGTTTGGAAATTGCCCTCGTTCGTGCCGTGCCGATTGTGGGCAAGAGCAGCCTGTTCAATCGGCTCTCGACCAGCAGAGTGCCATTGTTACGGAAATTCCCGGCACCACCCGGGATTTGGTTAGCGAGACTGCACCGTTGACAGAGCAGGACCACGAGTTACTTAAGCGGACTCGGGAGCAAGGCCGTTACTGAGTGATTGCGAATAAGTGCTACTTACTGCGAGGTGCCCAGGGAGTGGAAGCAAGTTGGGTTTCCGCAGTAACTGGCGAGGGGCTGGATGAGTTGAAGGTAAGAATCCTGGAAGCGATTGGTGCTGGAGCGGCGAAGGGTGAAGAGTACGGATTTATTACCAGTCTGCGGCACGAGCGATTACTGCAGGAAGCGGTGGGTGCTCTGGATGCGGCGCGGCATGCAGCGCAACATGGAATACCGCATGAAATGCTGATGCTGGACCTTTATTCGGCGCTACGTCCAGTGGATGCCATTACTGGTGCAACTACGGCTGACGATATTTTGAACCGCATTTTTTCTACATTTTGTATTGGCAAATAGCACAGTACTTCGATGGTATTACCGGTACTCTCTATTTAGCTGTTAAGTACTAACTCTCTTACATTTAGGATTGTAAACATTGCGCTTCTGCCTTACACTGTCACGGTGTTAGTTAGTGAATATTAATAATTAGGATTAGTCCAAGGTTAGTCCTGACTTAAAGGAAAATAGCAATGATACTTGCAAGTAGAACTTCAAAACCGGGCAATGCCCTCAATCTATTAGCTAATGCGCCTTATGGCAGTTTAGTTACATTCTGTATGGTGGCATGCTTGGGAGCACAAGGAATTCTGGCTCAGCAAGTTACTACGCAGGCGGGAGAAAAGGTAAGTCCTAAGGAATTTAATGGCGATGTCCGCAACTTGCCACAAACTGGGCCGTCTTCAGCAACTCCCAGAGCGCCAGGCAAGGCACCTGCTAAGGTCCAAGAATTGCTTCCAGGGCAAAGTGCATCGATTGCTAACGAACCGGCAATCCGACTGGCCCCGGCCCCGGCCGCTTCAGTAAATGTTCCGGGATTGAGCTCCAATTCCGTTGTAACTGGTGGCACGGCGGGTTCGGGATTTCCACCCGATACGAACGGCGACGTTGGCCGGAACCACTACATCCAAGCTGTGAACAGCGCTTATGGAATCTATAGCAAATCCGGAGCGCTATTAGCTTCATTTACTGAGAACGCTCTGTTCGCCGGGACTGGGAATATTTGCGAGAGCGATTCCTTCGGCGATCCTGTTGCATTGTATGATACATTGCGCGACCGTTGGATCCTTACTCATTTCGCCTTTAGAACCGATGTCAGTGGCAATCCAATTGCTCCCTTTTTCCAGTGCTTTGCTGCTTCGAAAACCAACAACCCAGTAACTGGCGGCTGGTGGCTCTATGCGGTAAGAATGGACAGTGGCGTGGGTGGGCAACCAGCTCCTGGGAATTTGAATGATTATGGTAAGTTCGGAATCTGGACGGATTGTCTGTACATGGCTGCGAATGAATTTCAATTCCCGGCCGGCAGTTATAGTGGAACTCTTTTCGCCTCATTCAGCAAGAATGATATGTATGCGGGACTGCCTTTGACTGCTGCTTACGGAACGCTTGGTACAGGCGCCGCAGATCCTTTTACGATGATACCGAGTCACCTGTCGGGAAACTCGGCTACATCGATACCACCGGCTGGTACTCCGAATTATTTTGTTTCGCAGTCGCAAAGCGTTTTTGCTTACGAGGTTCGGAAATTTACAGCAGGCCCGAATTGTGGCGCGGGCGGAACATTGAGCGCTCCAATTAATGTGAGCCAGACACCGTATACATCTACGTTCGGTGCAATCGTGCCGCAGCCTGGCACAGCGCAGCGCCTGGACATGATTGATGACCGTCTAATGCAGAGAGTTCAATACCGCAAACTCGGCGCGGCGGAATCATTGTGGGTGGTCCACAATGTGAACAGAGCACCAGTAGCTTCACAATGGGCTCAAATCAATGTTTCTGGGGGAACGGTTACAACCACCCCAGTGCAGCAGCAAATTTATGCTCCTGATTCCACGCTACACCGCTTTACGGGCAGCATTGCCGCAGACGGTCAAGGCAACGCGGCTCTAGGCTACAGCACTTCCGGATCCACGGCTCCCAATTTTCCAAGCATCGCGTACTCTGGTCGGTTGGTTGGCGATCCACTCAATCAATTGCCGCAAACTGAAGTGCAGTTACAGGCTGGAACGTTTTCGCAGACGTTCATTGATCGATGGGGTGACTACTCGGCGATGGTTGTTGACCCGACTGACGATTGCACGTTCTGGTATACCAATCAGTATTACGACGCCATCGCCAACAGCTTCGCAGCTAATTGGAAAACTCGTATTGGGGCTTTCAAGTTCCCAACCTGCGTTGCCTCTTCGCCTACTTTAGCAATTGCAAAAGCGCATGCGGGTAACTTTACCCAGGGCCAAGTGGGTGCAACTTACACTATCACTGTGAGCAATTCTGGAACGGCATTTATTCCTGGTTCATTCACCGTAACCGACACGCTTCCGGCCGGATTGACAGCGACGGCTATCAGCGGCACTGGATGGAGTTGCGTACTTGGCACATTAACTTGCACCCGCGCAGATTTGCTATTGAATGGTGCAAGCTTCCCTGTGATTACTCTCACTGTTAATGTAAGTGCAAGTGCGCCTGCCCTGGTGACGAATAACGTTCAGGTGGCTTCTTCAATCGGGAACGCTACGGCTGCAGATCCAACAACAATTGTCCCTACTGCTGTCCTAACTCCTGACCTTACCATTAGTAAGTCGCACACCGGCAACTTCACGCAAGGTCAAGTTGGTGCAACCTATACAATCGTGGTGACTAACTCCGGCACTGGCCCAACAACCGGCGCAGTTGTAACAGTTACCGATGTGTTGCCTGCTGGTCTAACGGCCACAGCGATGACTGGATCGGGCTGGACTTGCAATGTTGGTACAGTTAGTTGCACCAGCACAGCAGCTGTTTTAGCAGGAAACGCCTTCCCATCTATCACGCTGACTGTAAATGTTGCGGCAAACGCGGCTGCCAATGTAATCAATGGAGTGTCTGTTGCTGGTGGTGGCGAAACCAATACAGCTAACAACACTGCAAACGATACAACGGTGATCAATCCTGCACCACCAGTAGATGCTGATTCATTCCAGGTGCGGTATGCTGCAAACCTGACTTCCGGCGATTCGGTGATCAACATCACCAATACCGGAGCCAACGGGGCGTCGCTGAACGGTCCTGGATTTGGTGGTGCTGCCGGCAACATATGCGTGAACGTTTACGCATTCTCGCCTGACGAACAACTGGTCTCCTGCTGTTCCTGCTTGTTGACTCCGAATGGGCT
>JAYTTF010000258.1:0-13669 GCA_043745195.1 Bryobacterales bacterium
GGAGACATTCCAGCCCTCTTCGCCTCCCGCCTTTTCAGGATCATCTTGTATTGGAATCACTTTTCGGTTTCAGGATCATTCTTCAATTGGAAAATGCTGGCAACCAGGCACTCAGAATTTCGGAAGGATTCATCAATCTGATATCCTGTAGTTTGGGCTCAACAAGGCCTGTAGATCTCCTTTCCAAGTCAGAGGTTCCTAACTAAATGTCCGGTCACAGTAAATGGGCAACAATCAAGCATAAGAAGGCTGCAACTGATTCCAAGCGCGGCAAAATTTTTACGCGCATCATCAAGGAAATCATGATTGCGGCACGCAATGGGGGCGATCCCGATGGAAACCCCAGATTACGCACCGCTATTTTGGCGGCTAAAGGCGTCTCCATGCCCAACGAAAATATCCAGCGCGCAATCAAGCGCGGCACTGGTGAATTGGAAGGCGGGCAAATCGACGAAATTATGTACGAAGGCTACGGCCCCGGCGGTGCAGCAGTGATGGTTGCCGTGGCTACAGACAATCGCAATCGCACCGTCAGCGAAATTCGGCACGTGTTCACAAAGAATGGCGGCAACATGGGCGAAGTGGGCAGCGTGGGTTGGATGTTTGAACGCCGGTCTTTGGTTGTGATTGAGGAAGATAAGGCAACCGAAGAAAAGCTGATGGACATTGCCCTGGAAGCTGGCGGAGACGACATTCGCATTGAAAACGGGCACTGGGAAATGCTTTCCGCTCCAGAATCGCACTATGCAGTTATTACTGCCTTGGGTGCAGCTAAAATCCCTACCGTATCTGCAGACATCGCCATGGTTGCAAAAAACCTCGTGAAACTGGAGGGCAAGGCAGCAGCGGGCATGTTGCGGTTGCACGAAGCGTTGGAAGATAACGATGATGTGCAAAACGTTTTCGCTAATTTTGAAATTGACGACAGTGAACTGGAAGCTTTGGAAAATAGCTAGCCAAAAGGAATTTTGATGCGCGTTCTGGGCATTGATTGCGGCAGTGAGCGCACCGGGTTCGGGGTGATTGATACGGACGGCAGGAGACATCGATTGGTGGAATGCGGCGTGATTCGAACCAGCCCCAAAGACGCTTTTTCCCACCGCATTGGAATCATCGGCGGCGGCATCCGGGCCATTCTTAAAAGGCATCAGCCAGACGAAGCGGCGGTTGAAGAAGTTTTTCATTCCGCCAATACGAAAACAGCACTGAAGTTGGCCCACGTCCGAGGCGCCGTGTTTTTCGTTCTTGGAGAATCAAATATTTTAGTGGGAGAATATTCCGCCTTAACCGTGAAGAGCAACGTGGTTGGATATGGCCGTGCCGAAAAACAACAGGTTCAAATGATGCTGCGTTCCATGCTGGGTGATGATTTGGTATTTGAAACCGAGGACGCCTCCGATGCAGTAGCTGTAGCTGTTTGTCATGCGACCCATCGCAGTACCGAGCTCCGCATGTCCGGCGTTTCCCTGGGAGCACTGTCATGAAGCTAATTCTTTTTTTGGTGACGGCAACCCTGGCTTTTTCCGAACCCAGTATCTATTACTCAAAACTTTTTCCTGGTTCAAAGCCAGAATGGGTGGGCGTCCAGGTAATACGCGATGGCTCCGTTGAATACCGCGAAACTAAGGAAGAGGAACCTATACGATTTAAGCTGGATAAAACAGACGTGGATCTGATATTCAACCTGGCCGATAAACTTGGCCATTTTTCACGCCCCCTTGAAAGCGGTCTTCCTGTAGCCAGAATGGGTGAAAAGTGCTATCGCTACGAAGATGGCGCGGTGAAGAGCGAAGTGAAGTTCAATTATTCTCAAGACGTCGACGCCCAGACTTTGCAGGATTTCATGGAACGAATTGTGGAAAGCGAACAGGCTCTTATCAATCTTGAACGCACGGCCCGTTTCGATAGGCTAGGCGTAAATCAAGCACTGCTGCAGTTGCAGATGCTGGTGGAGCGCAAGCGAGTGGTTGCGCCAAATCAATTTTTGAAAATGCTGGATCGCGTTGCCAAGAATGATGTGTACCTGAATATGGCTCGGGATCGGGCAGCGCAAATGGCTGCCAATTTCAGAGCTCCAGCAGCAGCTGCAGCGGAGGGCAAATGAGAGTCGCAATTGCACTGCTTTGCTGTGGAATCGTTTGGGCACAGCAATCTCAACAGGCCGACCAGGATGATTTACGAACGCGGCTTTCTGAAGCAGGCAACTCAACTCCGGAATTTTCAAGAGCCCTTGAAGCCCATCTGAAGAAATTTCCGGCATCCTCTCAAAAAGCAGAAGTGGAGCGAACTCTTTTCCGCGCAGCCATTGAGTTGAAAGATAACGAACGCGTTGTGAAGTATGGTGCGGCAATTCTTGCAACAGACCCGGAAGACATGCAAGCACTTGAGTTCACCAGCAGAGCACTCTTAGTTTCCGATTCCAAAGAAGCTGCAACGCAAGCTTTGGTATTTGCCAAACAGTTTGAAAAGGTGCTGCGGAACCTTGAACCTAAACCTGGCGCTGAACCACTCCGTTGGCAGCAACGCGCTGAGTTGGACCAAAGCATGGGTCGTGCCCTGGTGTTCCAATCAAGAGCAGTGGGAAATCTGGGTCAAGTTGAAGAGGCCCTGAAACTTGCCAGAACCAGCTTCGAAGTAAATGGATCAGCGGAGGCTGCGCGCGAACAGGCTCGCTGGCTAGGGAAGTTGAATAAGTTTGACGAGGCTGCAGAGAACTTTGCGCTGGGCTATGCACTTGCTGCAAACGATGCGGAGCGCGAACGTGATTTGAAGTTGCTCCGTGAAACTTGGAAGAAAGGTCATCCTGACGAAACCGGCGCAGGCGACAAGCTGATTATTGGCTTTGATAAAGCAACACAAGTGCGCGCCGCCCGAAAAGCGAAACTGCAAGCCATTGACCCCAACGCTTTGGAAACGGATGCGATGCGTTACACGCTGCCCGGCGTTGCCGGCATAAAACTTCCACTGGGGTCCCTCAAAGGGAAAGTAGTCATTATGGATTTTTGGGCCACTTGGTGTGGACCCTGCCGCACGCAGCATCCGCTATACGAAGTTGTCAAAAAGAAATTCGCGGGCCGTGATGATGTAGTGTTTCTGGCCATCGCCACTGACGAAGAGCCTACGCTGGTAGAACCATTTCTAACCGCTCAGAAATGGTCGAAGCAGGTGTACTTCGAAAGCGGCCTTTCAAGGCTATTAACCGTCAGTTCCATTCCAACAACCGTCATCTTCAATAAGAAAGGCGAAGTCGCCAGCCGCATGAATGGCTTTGTGCCGGAACGATTTGTCGATTCCCTCACAGATCGCATTCAGCAAATTCTGGCAGAGTAAATAATGGCTTTTAACCGTGTGATTTGGATTGTGTTGGACAGCGTTGGCATCGGCGAAATGCCCGACGCTGCCGCTTATGGCGATGCCGGCAGTGACACGCTGGGAAACATTGCCCGTCAACGCCTGATGCATCTGCCGAATTTTGCCCAGTTAGGCTTAGGCAACATAAAGCCCCTTGTTGGCATTCCGCCATCGGCCGCCCCAACCGCTAATTATGGGCGCTGTACTCTGGCCTCCCCTGGCAAGGACACAACCACGGGGCACTGGGAAATGGTGGGCATCCATTTGGAGAAGCCCTTTCCAGTGCATCCCAATGGCTTTCCCCAAGCCTGGATCACTGAGTTTGAAGATAAGATTGGCCGGAAAAGTCTTGGGAACAAAGCCGCATCAGGCACGGAGATTATTAAGGAATTGGGGGAGGAGCACGTCCGCACCGGATCGCCCATTGTCTACACCTCAGCCGATAGCGTCTTCCAGATTGCAGCACACGAAGAAGTGATTCCGCTGTGGGAACTGTACAAGATTTGTGAGACAGCGCGAGAGATGCTTCGCGGGGACCGCGAAGTTGGCCGCGTAATCGCGCGTCCCTTTGAAGGCGAGGCGGGCCATTTCGTGCGAACCTCTAACCGCAAAGACTACGCCGTTCCACCACCCAGAGGCATGCTTCTTGACCAGTTGTCCGAAGCTAAGGTACCCATTCACAGCGTCGGCAAAATTTTCGACGTCTTTCTTGGGCGCGGAATTGGCGATTACGACAAGACAAAGTCCAACGCTGACGGCATGCAAAAGACTATTGAAGCTCTAGAGGAAACCAAGCGTGGCTTGATCTATATCAACCTTGTCGATTTCGATCAGCTTTTCGGCCATCGCAACGATGTGGAAGGCTACGCCAAATCGCTGGAAGAAGCGGACGCCTGGTTACCGACGCTGCAAGCAAAACTGCAGCCCGGCGATCTTGTAATGCTGACAGCAGACCATGGCTGCGACCCCACAACTCCCTCCACAGACCATAGCCGCGAATACGTTCCGCTGCTGGTCTACGGCCCTTCCGCCAGGCAAGGCGTGAACTTGGGATTGCGCGCTACACTTTCCGACATTGGCCAAACGGTGGCCGAAATATTCGGTGTGAAAATCGGCAAAGGGAAAAGCTTCCTCGCTGAACTACTTTAGTTATTGTTTTAAGGAGATTTGGAAACCTGATTTATGCGTAAACCTTTAATGGCCGGTAATTGGAAAATGTACAAGACTCCGGCAGAGACCAAGGCTTTTTTTGAAAAGTTGCTGCCGCTGGTGGCTTCAGCCTCCCATTGCGATGCGGCGATTTGCCCTCCATTCGTGTGTCTGGAAACGGCAATCGCCGCAACTGCCGGATCGAACATTGGCATTGGAGCACAGAACCTATACTGGGCCAAAGAAGGCGCATTTACCGGTGAGATTTCAGGCCCCATGATCAAAGCTACTGGAGCCACATACGTAATCGTCGGACACAGCGAACGCCGTCAGTACTTCGGCGAAACGGATGAGACCGTTCTAAAACGCACCGTCGCCGCCATTGATGCCGGCCTTACACCCATCGTCTGCGTTGGTGAGTTGCTCGCCGAACGAGAGAGCGATTCCACAGCAGCTGTATTGGGCAGGCAATTTAGGGATGGTATCGCAGGGCTGACTGACGAGCAATTCTTAAAAATCATCATCGCCTATGAACCCGTTTGGGCAATCGGAACCGGCAAAACCGCCACTCCCGAAATGGCCGCCGATGCTCATCGAATGTTGCGAAGTGAGATCAGCGCCAAATTCGGAGTTTCCGCAGCGCAATCAACTCGAATCCTTTATGGCGGAAGCGTCAAGCCAGACAACATTAAGGGCTTAATGGCGCAGCCAGACATCGACGGCGGATTGGTTGGCGGAGCCAGCCTGGATGCCTCCTCATTCGCTTCCCTTGTAAACTTCTAGGATTTCCCCTAGGTCGCTCAAAAGTAAACATTTAGTCCGAGCCCATGCGCTGGAGTAGTCCAGCGCATGGTAGCTCTACTGGATTCCCTATTACCTGCCGATAATTAGGAAGATCCAGAATGGTGTTTCGTTTGAGGTTCCCGCAACTCGCGCAGGTACTTTTCTTCGCCCTTTCGGCGGAGCTTTGTGCAGAAACCCAATTTTTCAAGCAATACCGTCAAGTTGACGGTCTGGGCAATCTGAATATTGAATGCTTAACCCAAGATAATAAAGGCTTTTTGTGGGTGGGGACCCAGAATGGCCTATTCCGGTTTGACGGCCGCCAATTTGTTGAATTCGGCACCAAAGACGGTATTCCTTCCTCCTACATTCACAGTCTTTCTACATCCCCAGACGGGACTCTTTGGGTCGGCAGCGCTCAAGGAATGTCCATCCTCAAAGGCAACCGTTTCTCACTGATTCCCAATTCAATGAAGGCCAACGGATTTGTTTACAGCAAGAACGGCCTTTCTTCAACACCCGATTCGCGCGTGTATTTTTCCATCGGCAAGAAGTTAATGGTGGGCTGGAAGCCGGCACCTCAACAAGATTGGAAGTTCCGGGTTCTTCCTCCCCCAGTTTCAGACACGGCTATCTTCGCAGTCCAAGCCGCCCCGGATGGTGGCGTTTGGGTGGGCTGCGGAAGTGGCCTTTGCCGGATTTCGGGAAACAATCCGGAAGACCAACAATTGACCCTGGTGACAAATATTACCGGTCTTCCCTCTGAACAATGGCATGCTATGACCATCAACGGAAAAGGAGAACTTTTCCTTCGCAGTGAGACTCAATTGTGGAAATTGGATTCATCGAAAGCAGCTGAAAATATCGGCCAGGGTTTGGCATCTGTCCCATTACGGCGTGCGCACTTAGCAATCGACCCTCACGGCGATCTGCTCGCAAGTACAGAGGAAGGCCTTGCTCGAAGAAAAGCAGGAATCTGGGAGGCCTTTGAGGATCGTTCAGGACAGACCACAAGTGGAATAGCCACACTACTGCCAGACAAAGAAGGCGCATTATGGTTAGGTACATTGGGAAGCGGTTTGAAGCGTTGGTTAGGATATGGCGAATGGGTTTCATGGGTAAAAGGCAAGGGGTTGGAAGAGGATTCAGTCTGGGCTCTGGCGTCTGATCGCAATGGTGTTATGTGGATTGGCGGAGATGCTGGAATTTACCGTCAAACGGGAAAATCATTCTCACGCGTTGCGTTGGAAAAGGCGGCATACAATGGCCTTCTGGCCACCACCGATGGCGCCATTTGGGCTGGAAACAATAAGGGACATCTGTATCGCCTTCCTCCAGGCAACGGCCCCGTTACGCAGTTTTCTTTGCCAGGCACTAAAACAATTCGTGCTATCTTCCTCGATGAGGAATCCCACATTTGGGTTTGTGCAACGCCGGGTTTATGGCGTTCGGATCGCCCTGCGACAGAAAGCGGAATTCAATTTCAAAAAACTTTACCAGTAGCCAATTCGCAGGAAACATTTTACCAGGGAATCAAAGGTACAAAGGGGCAATTGTGGCTTGCCGGATCGAACGGATTACTCCTTAAAACTGGAAACCAGTGGAGACGCTGGACCAAGGACGAAGGGCTCCTGGAATCGGTGACAAGCGCTGTCACCCAAGGCAAAGACGGCAGCATTTGGATTGCCTATCGAGTCCCTAGCTTGATCACTCATCTGATTCCACAGGGCGACGATTGGAAAATAGAACACGTCAGTGATAAGGATGCCCCCCGCTATACGCAAACGGTGGCTTTATCCACCGACAACCGGGGGTGGATTTGGGCCGGCACGGATCGCGGCGCTTACGTTTTCAATGGCAAAGTCTGGAACCATGTCACTTCACAAAATGGATTAGCTCACGACGATCTGAATAGCCGGGCCCTATTTGTGGATCCAACCGGGGCTGTTTGGCTGGGGACCAGTCAGGGGATGAGCCGTTTTTCTAAAAAAGCCAAGAAAGCTGCGGCAGTTCCATCCCAGCCAGTTGTCGCCAGTCTTCGATTTGGGAATAAGAACTATTCACCCGCTGGCCCAATCAAGATTAACCACCGCGACAATAGCCTGGAAGTGGTTATTTCACCCTTGACCTTTGAATCGCCCAATGAACTCCAGTTCCGATACCATTTGACAGGTAGCAACTGGCTGCAAAACCGAGTTGATAGCTTAACCCCAGACGGGAACAGCGCTGAATTCCAATACGGCAATTTGCCGTTCGGCCATTACCAGTTCTCTGCTTGGGTAAGGACGTCCGAAGGGGAATGGAGCCCCAAGCCTGCAGAACTCGAATTTGAAATTGAGCCTCCATGGTACGCCACTTGGTGGTTCTGCGGTGGAACATTCCTGGCATCAGTAGGTCTGGTTTCCTTTGTCGCCCGTTGGCGCGCCCGTCGACATCGGCAGGACAGGGAACGATTAGAAGCGGTGATTTCCGAAAGGACGAATGAACTGGAATTGGCCAAGAACAGAGCTGAGCAGGCAAACAACTTGAAGAGCCAATTTCTGGCAAATATGAGCCATGAAATCCGAACTCCAATGAACGGGATTCTTGGCATGACGCAACTCGCCCTGGCGACTCAGTTGGATGAGAAGCAATCGGAATATCTACAAACTGCCAGACATTCGGCCGAAGCGCTGCTCACGCTACTCAGCGATATTTTGGACCTGAGCAAGATCGAATCTGGTCAGATGGATCTTGATCCCAGGTCGTTCGCCGTGAAAGCAACAGTCGAAGAATGCGTGCGGGGGTTCGAGTCGGAAATATTAGGCAAGGGCATAAAATGCCAATTGGAAATCGACTCCCATCTTCCGGAAAGGCTAGTCGGTGACTCCGGCCGATTGCGACAGATATTAATGAATCTGTTGGAAAATGCAGTGAAGTTCACCCACCAGGGAACCGTTGCAGTGCGCGTCCGCTTGTCAGCCGAAAACGAAAAATTTACCCAAGTAGAATTCAGCGTTGAGGACACCGGCATTGGAATTGCCCCTGAAATGCAAGCGATTATTTTTGAGCCATTCCGTCAAGCCGATGGTTCCAACACCAGACGCTACGGGGGCACTGGCTTGGGTTTGGCCATTTGCAACAGCTTGGTCACATTGTTAGGCGGCAAATTGGAATTTAAGAGCGAACCTGGAAAAGGAAGCCACTTCTTTTTCACCATTCCACTCGACTGGAATGGAGTTCTAGAATCCGCTACTGCGAATAAACCAGAAGCAACAGAACTCCGTAGCGGGCCGCCACTGCGCATCCTGCTTGCCGAAGACAATTTCGTCAACCAGCGGATTGTCCAAGGGCTCCTTGAAACCAGTGGTCATAGGGTGGAAATTGTTGCGAATGGAAAGCAAGCCTTGGACCGGTTGGAAAACGAAGCGTTCGACCTGATTCTGATGGACGTCCAAATGCCTGAGATGGACGGACTGACTGCCACCAAGCTATTTCGTCAACAGGAAAAGCTCACTAGACGGCACACACCGGTGATTGCAATGACAGCCAACGCAATGAAAGGCGATCGTGAAAAATGTCTGAAGGCGGGAATGGATCACTACATTTCCAAACCGATTCGGTTCGATGATTTGCTGGAAGCCATCAGCCGAGTGTCGGCAGAAAAATCACCCAACTTTGCAAAATCAAAAGCACTGCTCGTCGACGACGAACGTTAGCGAGCCTAAAATCCGCGACTTGGCCGGTAACCAGGCCGATACCGCAACCTGTATTTCTTCGCAGCATCCCCAACTACTTCAACCGTAATTTTACGAAACCCTTCATTCGGATTCGGCTGCGGATAGTAAGTTACAGCATAGGAATTTCCTAAATCCTCACGGATGTTTTCAAAGGCTTCCACCTGCTTTTGCCAACTGCGGGCAAAGTAAGCCTTACCGCCTGTCCGCGTCGATAGACGACGGAAAACACCGCTCGATATCGGATCCTTCGATGCTTCGCTTGTAGAAATGACGTAGATCGGAATCCCCTCATCTTCAGCCACAGCCCGCACATCGTCAGGAGCAACCATGCTTGCATTATCCGGACCGTTCGAGAAAACAATCACAACCTTGCGGCCAGGAACTTTAGCAGCATCACGAAGTGTAAGCAGCAGCCCATTGTAGAGCGCCGCATCATCACCCGCCACAGCTTTCCGCAATCCGAAAATCGCATTGTTACGATCCTTCGATAGATCCGCAGCACGGCTCAAGTTCCGGCTGAATGTGTAAATAGCAACTGAATCCGCACGATCCAGTCCTCTTACAAAATCAGCAATGGCGTCTGAGGCGTAAACGAATCCACGATACATATAGTTCGATGTATCGAACAGCACAAACACGTTGGTTCCTACGAAGGCATCCGATTTCGTATCGGGTCCAGCTGCGGTTGTCTCGGTTTGCGCACCGGCCATAGGCTTCAAAGTTCCGTCTTCCATCACCAACATGGCGGGCTTGCTGCCCTCGGCAAACGTGTTTAGCTTCTGGGGAATAGTGTCCTCAAGAATGCGAAAATCTTTCGGCTTCAGTCCGTTGACGTAACGACCCTTGGAATCGGTAACTGTAAACCCAAGAACCACCATGTCCACTTTTACTCGAAATATCGGACGGCTGGCATCCTGCGCCAAAGCCAATAATCCGCCAAGCAACAAAGTTCCCGCAAGGGCGGGCATCCATACTTTGCGAGCCAGTTTCACTCATTCCTCCTCAACGATCAGCTATCCAATCAGAAAACTGTATTCTACAAATTCTATAACTTTAATTCCCTGCCACACTTGCCACAACCGAATTTTTCTTTTGCCGCACTTCATTTCCCACTAAACGCAAACTGCGCAATAGTGCCGGCCAATCTTCCAAGTGAGTCGCAAAAATCTTCTCAACCGTTTGCCTGGTCCAATCCGGAATCGCCGTGTTTAACTGCGAAGGAACCATGTACATTTCGTCCGCAAGCAATGCATAGTACAGCAGATTCGATTCCCAACTTTCCGCCAAAATCCGGCTGGAATAGCCCATCAATGTTGGGAAGGTTCGCAGTTCCAAAAGTTCAGGCCGGTAACTGTTGGTAAGCGTCGGCTTCGGAGTTCCAAACGCTCGCGAAAGTAGTTCGGGCGATACCGCAGAACCAGACTGGTTTTCAATTCGCCGCAATTCATCAGGAATCGCTCCCACATAAGAAGCGTTCCGGGCATTGAAAAGCCGCGAAAGAGAATAGCTTTCCGCCGGCGTGACGTTTTCACGAGCTTCTGCCAATCGCCCTTCGCTCAACAACAAAGTAACTTTTCTGGCACGTGCCGGTGCTGCATATCCTAGAAGGATGGAGCCCACCTGATTGCGCAGCTCGGCATTCATTGTTGATTCCGCCAACAGCGTATCGGCATTGCGAAGATGCAGCGCTGCGTAGTGCATTTGCACGGGAGACACATTCCACCAGCGAGGAATTTTCGACGATTGCATCATCTGTGGAACAAGGTCGCCCCATATCAAGGCCTGCTCCCGCGAGGGCACAAGGAAATTCTGTTCCGCCTCAGCAATCGCATACGGCAACCCAGCCAAGGAGCCAACTAGTCGCCCACCGGCACTTGCAGGCCATCCCGTACCAACAACCTCCGTAGTCTTCCAGGTGGCGATTGACCCTTGCATTCCAATAAAATCGTGGCTACGCACGAAAATTGGATTGGTGAAAATAATCTGGCCGCCCGGAGGAGCATAGTGCGCGTAAACCAAGCCCACCATCGAATCCCGCAGTATCGGCAGCAGACTGGCACGCAGATCCATTAGCTTCGCTGCATCCGCTCCAGCCTTTTCTGCAGCACTTTTCAAATTGATTTTTCGCTGATTTTCAATATGCTTTTCCGTCCAGTAACCAAACAAAAGCGCGTTTTTTTCCACACCGCTCAGCCCCGCTCTTGGCAACTGCACTTCGCTCAGCCTTGCTCCCACACGGTTCACAATCGCCACATCCAACTTCGTACCTTTGCCAACTGCTTCCAAGTGATCGGCCAGCGCCAAAATACTTTCCACAGAAACCAGCTTCTGTGCATCAAACACCCTGATAAACTGCTGTTGCATCAGCGTCTGCGTTTCTGTGTCCGAAGTCTTAGCTGAACCTGTTAAAAGATCCACCAGACTGTCTTGGCTATTCCCCGCACTCCCTGCCAATTTCAGAAGTCCACGCAGTCCCCCGGAGGTCGCTTCAAATACTTCTTTTTGGCTCTTCGATTTCAGAAATGGATCAAGGATAGTTTTCAAGGATGCATCGGCTTGGGCTTCAGGAATTGAACCCTGCCGGATAAATATCTGCCACATGGCCAAAAGCGACTGCATGCCTCCAGCAGCATCAGCGCGCACGCCTTGGTCCCGTATCGATGAGATCCCCTGAATTGCATCCAGGAATTCCATCACCGTGGAATCCGTTAACAAACCGGTCTCGTTGATAACTGCATATTGCGGCCCATGACTCCGATATTCACGAACCAGGCGGTCAATGGATGCCTTAGACAACGGCTCGCCCCGGCGTCGATTCATATCGCTTAGCGCCATGAACATTTTCAGCGGTTCGTTTTCCACGGCCTTACGGCATAATGCAAACATCGCTTCAATCACATCGTCCACATCTTTCCAACCCACCGCAGCTTTGGTCAACTTTCCGTCGTATTTTCCATGAGGATGTTTCAGAAACAGCTCACGCCATGTCTCCACGGCTCCTGGCATATGCGGCTTGCCATTGGCGTCCATCCGCATGCGTGTGGTCAGCAACATTAAATCAGTATTGGCTCGAAACACTGGACGGGCTGGACCAGGACTTGTAACTTTGCCTTTCAGCGCATTATAGAAACGTTTCATCCGCGCCGTTTCCGTAAGGTAGTCACGCAGTGCCGGATTGGAAACACGCAATAACGCATCGAAGTAGGCGCAGAGCCAGCCATCATCTTTCGACATCAAATTTTCAAAAAACTTATCAGGATTGGTTACCGGGGCACCCACCAGTTCCGCCCACACTGCCTCAGAACGCGGAGCACCTGGCACGGCCGCCTTGCCATTCTCTATGTAGAACATGCCGCCAAAGAAATCCAGCACGTGCGCAAAAGCTTTCAACCTTTGCACCGTTACTGTCTTGCGCATTCTTTCTGAAGTTTCCCGGTCCAGCTTCGCCAGGCCAAGATAGAGCCGGCAAAGTTGCGGATCAGACAAAAACGAATCAATGAATTCCGCATCTTTTTTATCTTTAGCCGGCTGCCAGTAACCAGTTGCGAACAATATAGGAATTTGTGTCGGACGGTAGTCAATGCTAATAGGCCGGTTCGCACGCAACGCCAGTTCCAGCTCCGCCAAAGGAAATCCGGAATCAATGGTTAGGAAAGCCTTGGTAGCATTCACCGTTTCCAGAACCACTTCAGCACCACAACCGCCACGCATCCGGTAACCCACTATCTTCAGCACTTCACCCGTCACCGCCGAATCGCATTGGTCAATTTGAATCACCTTCTTCTCACCGGCCAGTTTCGCCAACTCACGGGATTGCGCAATGTACCGGGTGATAAGCTTCAAATATTCTGTTGGTTCCAGCGATTCGTTGCTTGATGCCGCCTGATAGCCATTGGTAACCACGTTACGTGCCAGCGCTGAAAGTAGCTCTTCTGGTGCCAGATCCGGGGACAGCGCAGCCATCCGCGCAAACGATCTTAAGGGACCAGGAATTTCAATATACGATCCAGGAGTAAGTGTTGCCTTTTGTGGCACCGGTGGCGCAGTCAGGCCAGATCCTCCAGCAGCGCGATAGTTTTCCACATGCGTTGCAGCGGCGGAATTATCCCCCGCCAACAAATCCAGCACAACCATCCGCCTTGCAATAGCCTGCTTATCTTGCTGACTGGAACTTGCGCTAAAAAGTTTTCCGTAAGCATTGCGCGCTGCAGCGTCGCCATGCCGATCCAAAAATTCAGCATGCGCCTTCAATGCCCCCAAACTGTTGGGGCTTGCCTTCACAGCGTTCTCCAGCAGTTCGCGTGCACCATTCGGTTCCCCGCGCTGCTTCAATTCCCAAGATTGCGTACCCAAATCTTGACCATGCAACATTAGGGTCGCAGCCAGTAAAAATACAAAAAAGTACTTCTGAGAGAATCGCATCGATTGGCCCCCTCCAGCTTTACAATTTCACCACTCTAACAGATCTGCTCCAGGTTAGCAGCTTACAAAGGCACCTGGGTTTAACAGTTAACAAGATGCAAAAACTCTAAACCTGGTGCTACAACTTTGCAAGCATAAATCTTTTGCACAGCATTTTCCAATTGAAGAATGATCCTGAAACCGAAAAGTGATTCCAATACAAGATGATCCTGAAAAGGCGGGAGGCGAAGAGGGCTGGAATGTCT
>JAYTTF010000259.1:0-13625 GCA_043745195.1 Bryobacterales bacterium
GATGCGCGAGAACGCGGATGGAAGGCTTGCCCGCGTTACGAAAGGACTCGACGATGCGATAGTACTGGATGCCGTGAGACTGGTAGGGCTGAAGCGAAGACATCACTTACGTATACACCATACATCATCATGCCTTGTCTATGTCACTATTTACTAGCAGTGTTGGCGGTACTTACTACCTGATTTCCGTATATACAGATTGGACGAGCCAAGCCCATTGCTTTCAATCCTTTCCGTTCTTTGCCGACTCCGGACGTAGTAAACTCCCGCCTAGCCCAGCAAGCCCAGCCAAGTTCACCAGAGCCAGGAGCAGAATTTTGGTTCTTAGTTAGCGATCTTACTTCCAAAGCTCATCCCCCGGCTTGCGCATTCGGTATCCCGCACCACGAACCGTTTCAATAAAGCGTGGTGCCTTGGGGTCATCCCCTAATTTGCGCCGCAACGAAGAGATGTGGACATCAATCGCCCGGTCGAAACTTTCAAAGTCGCGATCAGCTACCTCTACTAATAGTTGCTCGCGAGTTTTCACCCGCCCCGGCGCTCGGGCCAACAACAATAAAATCTCATACTCCGCAGGGGTCAGGATTAACAATTGGCCATCGAGAGTAACTTTGTGCGATCCCGCATCAATCGCCAAGCCATCTGTAATTATGGGTGGTTCGCCTTGGTTTGTTGCTGCGGTTGTGTGGGCCGAACGGCGAAGCACAGCACGTAAACGAGCTAGCAGTTTCCTCGTGGAAAACGTCTTCGGCAGATAATCATCCGCACCGGTTTCCAGGCCCGCAATGCGATCCGTCTCATCGCCTAAGGCGGTGAGCATCAGCACCGGCACATTGGAATTGCGGCGCAGGCCGCGCAGTACTTCAACCCATTCATACCGGGCAGCATGACGTCTAAGATGATGGCTTGATAAATTTGGGCACCTGCTTTTGCAAGGCCGTCAGGACCGTTGTGAGCCGTGTCTAAGACGTAACCGAATGGCTCCAGATAGCTGCGCACAAGTCGGCACAATTTCTCATCGTCATCGATCATTAACAAGCGGGTTGGTGAATGAGATTCCATTGCATCCGTTCCCCATCATAACGGGAGAGTTGCCAATGCAAACAAACTTTACCCAACCTTTACAAAGCGTTCGGCTAATTCAAACGCGCACTCTTCACCAACATTTCCAAGGTGACCACTTCAAGCGCTTTTTCATGAGTGGCCTCCAATCGTACCGGAGCTACAACGCCAGCCTCGAAGGATTTCTTCCAGAGTTCGATGCACACGCACCACCCGTCGCCTGCCGTTAATCCAGGAAACCCAAATTCCGGGCGCGGTGTGATCAAATCGTTGCCGATCTGCGCCTGATGCCGCAGAAATTCGTCATTCATCAGTACGCAGACCGTGTGTTTGCCTACATCTTCCGGCCCGGTGTTGCACTTCCCATCGCGATAGAAACCAGTCAACGGATCTGTACAGCAAGTCTGCAGGACGCCACCTAGAACATTCTTTATCATCTAATACCAGCTTACCTGGATGGTGAAGAGCATGCCACATTAACTGGAATCATACTGGCAAACTTAATACCCCGTCGCGTAGCCACAAGCCATTTGTCCCCGGTGTTCACCCTGCCGAACCCGGATAGTGTTGTGTCAGTGTGAGTGTCAATTTGCAGTGTGGAATGGCATTCGTGTAATCCGGGTTCTTCAAATAGGTCCGGTTCAGAGCGCAAAGCATCACCAGCTGTTGACCCAATCTCATCTGCAATGGCAACACGTTCGGAATCTGCCTTCCTGTCGCGTTGGTGGGTTGGACTCGGCTGGACAGTAAGTCGTCAAGGAGTAGCCAAAAAATGGCGACCCGAGAAAACCGGTTTCCCCTTTCATTATCTGGAACTGATCTGGCCGTCGTATCATCAACGCGGATCAGGCGTTGGGTTGGGCCGCCTCTTTTCAGGCAATTCATCGGCCAGGGTAGACACACCAGATTTTAAGCCTAATGATTTAGGCGGTCAGCTCAAAATTAGTGCTACACTACTGCAAACAAATGGAGGAAAGCCTACTTGACAAGTTTGACGATTGTGCAAAAGGCAGCATCAACTCCTGCAATCAATTCTTCGCAGCAATCACACCTACATTTCGGCGCATCGCCGGAAGAATTGCCTCCCAGTATGGAGACACTGCAGACGTTGAAGACGTTGTGCAAGAAATTTGTCTGAAAATTACAGTCACTAAACAAAGCCTAATTCATTCACTGCCTGATACCGATGCTGCTGCTCGATCCTACTTTGGAGTGCTGGCAGCTAACGCTGCACGCGATTGGTACCGTCGGGAAAAATCGCGCAGATCCTGCGTAACGTTGGATGGCGGTTTGGATCAGATCAGAAAAGTTTGCGGTGTTGATCAGACTCTTGACAGTGACTACCTGATTAGCCAAATTGAAGCTGCTCTCCCGGAGGACCGTAAGCAGAAAGCCATTTTCCGTCTATATTACCGGCAGGGTTTTTCAGCACGTGAGATTGCTGCAATTCCAGTTGTGGGTCTCACAACAAAGGGCGTGGAAAGCCTGATTCTACGCTTAAGCAAATCAATCAAACAAAACTTGGCTAACCGTGCAGGGAAATCTGCGGGAAATTCGTTATGAAGGAAGTGGTGCATTTTGAAAGTAGTCCTGGCGGCAAGAATTGTCCGCCGGAAATCGAGTGGGATCAATTCGCAACTGGATTGATTGCTGGTGGACAGGCAGAGCGAATGTTGGAACACACCTCTTCTTGTGCTGATTGTGCATTGATCCTGAAGGGAGCGTTGCACGTCTTCATGCCCGATGCGATTGTGACGGAATTTCCCCAACCCCGTTCAAAGAACAACTGGATCCGCTACTGGCCAGCCGCCGCAGCAATGTTTGCCATAGCCATATCCTCTGCTGGTTGGTGGTTGCTGAAATCGCCAAGTGACGCTCGCATGCAACTGGCCCAACTTTCCGCGCGGGAACGGGCTTTCTCCATGCGATTTCCTGCTGCTCCTTTCGGTCCATTTCAGCCTGCCCGTGGACCCGTTTCAGCAGCGAGTGCGGACCGTTTGCAAATCGCTGCGGAGATTGCCAGGGATTTGAAGAAGCATCCGAATGATGCAGGTTTATTGGCTGCTCAAGGCCGACTGCATCTGATGAATCAAGATCCCGATTCCGCCCTGATCGCCTTGAAGGCTGCCGACGACCTGGGCGCGCCGGAAGATTTAGCAATGGACACTGGCATTGCCTATTGGCTTCGCGGAATGCGTTCCAAAAATGCCGCAGACCTTCAGATGGCGGTAGAAGTGTTGAGCGCCTACATTCAAAAATATCCCAAGGATGCCGCAGCCAGATTCAATCGCGCCATTGTGGAAGAAGATCTTCTGCAACTCATCCCTGCTATTGAGGATTTAGAAAAAGCCATCGCTTTGGAGCAGTCACCGGCATGGAAGCAGGAAGCTGAGGAACGGTTGGCAAAACTGAAATTGCGAAAAGGTGTACTGTTTGACCGCCCTGCGGGCGCAGACTCGAAGCGCTTTGCTGAAGTGGCATTGGAAGATGCAATGAAAGCGGGCTTATGGCTGGGCAAACCGGATGCGGAGCTGAATCAAAGTGCCTCTCGCATGGCGAACGAACATCAAGACTCCTGGCTACAGGCAACGCTTCGTCTACCCCGTTCCCCACTTGTGAATGAAGCAGTTCGAACCCTGGCACGCGCAGCCGGAATTCGGCAGGCCAGCGCCATTGGTTTATATGCTGCTGAGGATCGGGCAATGTCCCGTTTGGCCAGCGTTTCTCTTCCCACGGAACTACTCTGGTGGCGTGAACTCGAAGAAAACTATCGAGCCACACACACGCGTGAGGCTTATGGTTGTGCATCCGCCGGACGGCCGGCTCCAGAAAACTTTCCGTGGTTAGCAGCGCAAATTCTACGGGAACGCGGAAGCTGCGCATTCATCGCGACTAAGCAACAAACACTGGGGATGGCTTTGGTTGAGGATTCGCTGCGGATTGGCTCTGCCCATCGGCTCCTGGTTTCCGAACAACGTTCTTCCGGGGTTATGGGCGCATTTGAAAGCAGACAAGGCCGTGTGCGGGAATCATTAAATCGAATGTGGCAGAATGCCGCCCAAGCAGAAGAACGCCGCGTTCCTATTCAGCGTTTGCATGAACCGTTCAATCTGATGATGCTTGGATCGGAGCGAATTCACCGGCTACACGCCGCCCGTCGTGCAGCTATGATGTCAACCTTTGTGGCCGAAGCGGCTGGATTCCCCAATCTCACTTTCACCAGTCGCGCACATTGGGGAGAACTGGCAATAAAGACTGGCGATGAAGAGGCCGAACAGATTTATCGCAAAGCAGTGTCTATGCCCGGAAACGTAACAACTCCAGGCTGGCGGGCGTGGGCGCAAATGGGACTCGCCGACGCCACCAACAATGCTCCTCTTCTGATTCCTTTTGAAAAGGAGCTGGTAGCATCCAAAGACCCACGCCTGCAAATTCCCTATCGAATCGTCACGGCTAAATTTGCGGAAAAGATGGGCGAATTGGATTGGGCCCAACAAGGACTGCAAGCCCTGGTAGACTCCACCGACCCTTTTGCATGGCGCGACGAATTAGCTCGCGCCAACCAGATGCTGCTCAGCATCCTGCTCAAGCGCGGCAACCATGAAGCAGCCTTTCAACGCTTGCAGGGCTGGCGTGGTGGCAAAGTCCATCGCGGTCCGTTCCTGATGTTTGCCCTGGAAAAAATCGGTGACCGCATTGCCGTGTGGCGGCAGAGTGAGTCAACTTTGGATTTTCAATGGGCCCCTAATAACTTTGTTGCTTGTGACCGCTTGCGCAGAAGGCTTCTGCGAGTAGCATCGTCCCCTGATGGTTCCACCACCGACGTGAATCAAACGGCGCGCGAGTTGGCCACAGGGTTGTTTGGAAGTTGGCTAACTCAATTGGACGGAACACTGCCAGTGATCTTTCAAACCAGCGCCGAGTTCGGCGACCTGCCTTTCGGTTTGTTGCCAGCAAGGCAACAGCCCCTTGCGTTTGAATTAGTCTGGGCGGAAACACATCATGCCATGGATGGGTTTGCATCAAAGCCAATCCGTACGGCGGTTGCCGTTGATGCGATGGCAGCCCCCATTCCCGCAGGGTTTGCACTGCCGCTGCTTCCATCCGCCAGCCAGGAGTTGAAGGCCGTAAGTGCTGCAGGTTGGGCCACTCTGAGCCTGAGTGGAAGCGCCGTCAATCCGTCAAGCTTAGCTGCCGCAATGGAAAGGGCGGACCTACTGCACTTTGCAGGACACGCAATTCCACGCAACAATGGCGCAGCTTTGTTGGTGGAAAAAGGTGCGGACGGCAATGCAATGTTTGAAGTGGCCAAGTGGCCTGGAAAGACTCCGGCGTTGGTGGTGCTATCTGCCTGTGGGACAGCACGAAGTTCGCGCGACGAAGTAGACACGCTTACACCGGCTGGCTTGGCCCGTGCATTTTTAGAGAAGGGAACCAGGCAAGTAATCGCGTCTTATTGGGAAGTGGATAGCAACGCGTCAGTGAAATTCATGCAGCGGTTCTATGGATCGTTGGCAGTTCAGGGCGATTCAGGCAGAGCCATGCGCGATGCGATGCAAACCATGAAGAGTGACCACCCCTATTACTGGGGCGTTTATACAAGACTGATTCGAGGATAAGGAGATTTTGAATGGATACCCCAGCCCTAATAGTAGGCTTTCATGGCCTGTTTATTGTGGATTTTAGAAAGACGCACGTGAATGTTCTGGTGCCTGCTGTGCCGGAGCACCAGCACTTGATTGCTCTCAGCAACGAGGTGAACGGAGAGTTGTTCCGTGACAGCGCCCAGATTCCAAAGGCTCGCGACCTGCAACTGCAAGGTGTGGCTCGAAGCAGCAAGGCGGAGCCTTATACGGAACCGAAGTGTTTCCGGTTGAAAGAATCGGAAGTCAGCATCAATCTTGATAGCGGGAGCTTGTGGGCTTTGCTGACCTTACCGCTGCCGGACAAAGTGACCACAGACAAGATTTTTGAGTACGAGCAGGATGAGCTGTTTAGAAGCACCCCAAGTTCTGCTGTTCATTGTAAAGGTAAAGAGCAAGTGCCACTCTCAGAGTTGTTGTACTTTACTTATCTGAACCCGAAGTGTGAACCACGGCTAATCTCTAGAACCACTGGGTTGAACATCCCCGCCATCCAAGTAGCCAAGGATTCTTACCAGCTTTTCCTATCATCGCGATCCGATCCAAACAATGAACCCGCCGGTTTTCATGGGCAAGCGTATAACGAATTACTCTCCATTCGTGGTTTTGGCATGGCCGATTTCAGGCTTACCGGGATGGAAAAACGAGTGGCCACTTTCAATACAAACGACACGCACTTTCCCTACGAAATTCGGGTCGATGGCACTGGCTGTGGCCAAACGATTATTGGTGACCTGCCTGGTGGCAGATGAGTAACTGATTCGATTGCAGTAAGCAAATTGGAGACCCGCATCGCAAGGTGCGGGTTTTTTATTTTTTAGCGAAGGGAAATTAACGGGGCATGCGTTTAGAGAATATGCTTCCCAATAAAACCCCTTCCCTTTCGTTTCCTCGGTGCGTGTTGCTTTGCGCACTAATAGCCGCCCCAGCATGGTCACAGCATGTAATCACCATCGACTGGGCCGACAAAACAATATCGAATGCCCCCACTTCTATAGATTCGCCCATGCAGGTTAGAATTCGAGTGGTTCATGTGAACGACTTTCTCTATACATACGAAGTGAAAGTCAAGTATGAACCGAAAGCCGCAGATAACATTTCAGACGCGGAGTTAAAAGCGCTGATTCCCCAACTCGCTGCAGCCTCCATAGGCAATCCATGCGCTTCAATTGACGGTCACGCAGAAAAAGCCAGCGTACTAGCCAAGGAGTTTGTAGTAACCGCCGACAAGGATGGCCTCTTTCCCAGCAAAACATTGAAGGCGTCTCAACAGGATTGGGCTAAACTCGAGCCCGAATTCCAGGCATTTGAAAATGCTATGGGTGCGGAGAAAACTTGCCCAAGTTACCTAACATATGTAAAAACGCTTCAGGAAAAAATGAGAGGCTTGGCGAAAATTTCTAAAGGCGACCACGAATTCACCTCTGATCATGTCTTTCCGGCCGACGGAGAATATACAGTGGAAGCGATAGAATTTTACGACAAGAAACCTACAGCGGCCAAATACACCGCCAAGTTCTACGCCAGATCCAGCATATTCTTTCTCTCAGTTGGTTATCTGGGGAGTCAGGTGCAAAGCCGCAGTTACGACACGGTAGATGTTGCAACCGGCAAAAAAGAACTGCGAATCCAAGGCACTGGCACCTGGAGGCCTACCGCCGCAATCCTGTTGAACTACAAATTACCTTGGTGGCAGCGATTGAATGGTGAAAAATCAAGTCTTGCCATCTCGGCTGGTCCTGTCTACCGAACCATTAGCAGTCAAACCGGAAGTACATCTACGAATTGGGGTGCATTTGCCGGCCTTTCCGTCTCACTGTGGGACCGGCTTGTTTTGACACCAGGTATGCACGTGGGTGAATTCGCTGACATGCCTTTGGGTTTTGACAATTCCCGGGACCGGAGCATTCCGGCTGGAATAGCCAATCCAATTACTGGTGTAAACCGGTGGACTACGCGTTTTGGAATCGGAATCACATTTCAGGTTGCGGACTTCAAAAAGGCTGCCGCCTTGGCTACCTTCACCAAGGCTCCCGCTGCACCTGGAACGCCTGCACCCACACCTCCCGCAGCAACACCTCCGGCAGCAGTAGTTCCAGCGGCAGCAGCACCAGCGGCACCAAAAGTTCTGTCCCAGGCAGAGGCTCAGAACAACTTGGACAAAGCTAAAAAACTGTTTGCTGAAAAAAAGAAGACAAGACTTGAAATTGAAAAGTTGGATGATGCTGAAGCGGATCCAGAAAAAAAGAAGATTACTATGTTGGCCCTAAAGCAAGCTCAAGCAGAGGAAAATGCAGCATCTCTAGCCGTCGTTGCAGCGGAAAAGATTTTGGCTGAATCAGGGCCAAATTGATATGAACGCGAACCGCTACCATGTGATTGCTCCATGGTCCTTCTCTCGCAGAGAAGGACCATGGCCGCGGCAATCGCTAACCTCTGCCGCCAAGCAAAGCCTTTTCAAGTCCAACTCCAAAAGTATGGAAGATAAGTTGGACTCGCTAGGTGTCTTCAAGTGGTATCGCGATGTAGCCGCTCGCCGAACCGATCCAAGAAAAATATTGAAAGGGGATTCGCATCCATTTGGCTTGGTACCTCTTCAATTAACTCCAGCGGATTGGCGCAAGTTTAAGAGGGCATTTCCAAATCTTGAATGCCTTTCTCGGAAGCGCTTCCGCTTACCCAGACGTATCCGGACAGCAGGTGAACCAGGCGAAACAGGTACTCTCGCGCAAGCAGACTTATGGCATCGCTCAGACGTTGGAATACCGCCAATCCCTCAACGGCTCGGGAAAGGCGTGAAAATCGCGGTAGTGGATAGCGGCATTGATGCCAGCCACGATGAGTTTCGCAACAAGGCAATTAGTAATGTGGAAATAGATCCCGACACTGGTTCCATACTCACAGGAACCGGGACGGACACCTTCGGCCATGGCACTCATGTCGCATCTTTAATTGCTGGACGCTTCGTTGGGGTTGCTCCCGCTGCAAAACTGGTTGACGTCAAAGTGCTGCGCGACGGCAGCGCTAGTCCGGTGGCTGTGATTTCGGCACTGGATTGGATTCGAAGGTTTGCTGATGACGTACACATCGTCAACTTGAGCATTGCATCGAAAACAAGGGACAAAGCATTCGAGGCTGTAATCAATCAACTCCTTACACTGAATATGATGTTTATCTGCGCATCAGGGAACACCCCTGTAGCTGGCAGCCCTGCGGACTACGAAGCAGTTCTTACCGTTGGCTCTTCAACCAGAAACCGGGACGTCTGGCAGGACTCTGGAAGTTTGGTACTTCAAAATGCCCCGATTTCCAGCGTCCCGGATCTCATTGCACCCGGCGTCAACATTTGGGGGGCTCAGGCTTCAGGAAATTACGAAACGCGCACAGGTACATCCCAATCTACTGCCATTGTTTCCGGTTTGGCAGCACTCGAGATTGAATTGAGAAAGCAAGGTCCAGGTAAAGTCCTGCCTGATCAAGTAATGTCGTCGCTCAAGGATCGAGCTGAGCCGTTGCACAACGAACCTATCCGGGCAGGTCGCGGAATTGCCCATTTATAGGAAATCACAATGCTTACTTCCAACACGATCGACGGCTTGATTGCCGTTGTCCTTGTCCTATTGCTGCTCAGCCTTCTGGTGCAATCCATCCAGCAGTTGATCAAAAGGCTCTTTCGCATCAAGGCGCGTCATTTGGAAAATGCTTTGCTCGCACTTTTTCAGAAGGCAGGTCTTGAGTGTGCCCGGTGCAACCGAGATCAGATTATGAAAAGCATCGCGCTCGATTTTGGCCGCTCCGGTACCTTAACAAAGTGGTCCACAGCGGAAGAAATTTCCAAGGATGAAGTCCTACTATGGCTCAAAGGACAACCGGTAAACGGTGATCTTGAAAGATTGCGCGCGGCAAAGGAAAAGGTGGAGGGTATTTTGAATCAGGAGCCCCCTGGAGCCGCCGCCGCACTTTTTGCTGCCTTGCAGTCGAAGATCAGGCCTTTTTTAGATGGCCTTCCAAACTCTCCTGAACAATTCACATTCGAATGTGCAGCAAACCGTCCCCTCTCCAACCCTGATGCCTTCTTGGACCTAATCAAGGAATTGCGGATTTTACAACCACCCCCAAACAAGATTGACGATTTGCCCGCCGCACTTACCGCCGTGGACAATGAGTGGCGTGCGCTAAGAGCCCCAGCAAATCAGATTGAGATCAACCTTACAGCTTGGTTTGACACAACGATCGTCACCTTTACCGAACGCTTCGACCACGAAATGAAACGCTGGACCCTGGGAATCGGCTTCCTAGTGGTCATCTGCTTTAACGCCAATTTCTTTGACATTGCAAAGGATGCCTTTTCCTCTTCCATCCGACGTGAGATCATTCTCCAAAACAAGCCTGCCATCATTGCACTGGCTAGCAATAATTGCGAAGCGAAAAAGGAAGATAAGCTAATTCGGGAATGCCTTCAGCAAGTAATTAGTGAAAGCGCCGATCTGGCTGCGGCAGTGGGACTGAAGCCTTTGACTCTTGAACAACTCTCAAAGTTGATTGGAGATCTCCCCACTACAACTGGTGTCAGGATGAGCTTAGGATGGCTAATCACCACTCTACTTCTCTCCGTAGGTGCCCCCTTCTGGCAAGACGCCCTCCAATCCCTATTTGGCTTAAAAAATCGTCTCCGCAAATCAGCCACGGAAGATTCCGTAGCAAGGCTCGCTTAAGTCTCCATCCCAGCACCTAACTAAAGTCCTAAGGCCCACCCGCCGATCTCCTACTTAGAGTAGCCATGAGCCTCAACCTAAAATCCCTAATCGGCAAGCTGAACGAATCCACTCGCACTGCCCTCCAAGGTGCCGCAAGCCTTTGCGTTACCCGCACCCACTACGACATTGAAGTGGAACATTTCCTGGCAAAACTCCTTGAACAAAAAGACCCCGATCTTTCCAGCACCCTCACCCTCTTTTCCCTCAACCGCGCACAACTGGAAAAGGATCTCACAAGCAGTCTCGAAAACCTCAAAACCGGCAACGCGCGCAGCCCTCAATTCAGCCCCACCCTAGTGAAAACACTCACGGAAGCATGGACCATCGGCTCTGTGGAATATGGCTCAAACGAGATTACCGGCAGCCTCTGCATGCTGGCCTTGGTGACCAATCCCGAATTGGGTCGCCTAGCTCATGAAATTTCCAGTGAATTCAAGAAAATTCCCGCTGATGCTCTCCGTAAAGACCTGGCATCCACTTCGACCGTAGTCTCCGACGAACCGGTCAATCCGCTAGCTCCTCGCGAACCTAAGCCGGCAGCAGCCAGCTCCACCCCGAACCTCGACGCCTACACGGAAAACCTTACCGAAAAGGCTCGACGCGGTGGGCTTGATCCCATCCTTGGCCGCGACCAGGAAATTCGCCAAATCATAGACATTCTAATGCGCCGCCGCCAGAATAATCCCATCCTTACTGGCGAGGCTGGCGTTGGCAAAACCGCAATCGTAGAAGCTCTGGCCCAGCGCATTGCCGAAGGCGAAGTCCCGCCTCCTCTGGCAAATGTCGCCCTCCACCTACTCGACCTCACTTTGCTGCAGGCAGGCGCGGGAATTCGTGGCGAATTTGAAAATCGAATCAAGAAGCTGATCGAGGAAGTGAAATCCAGCCCCACGCCGATTATTCTGTTCATCGATGAGGCCCACAATCTGATTGGTGCCGGTGGTCAGCCCGGGCAAAACGATGCCGCGAACATCCTGAAACCTGCACTGGCTCGTGGCGAACTCCGGACCATCGCCGCCACAACCTGGCCTGAATATAAGAAGTACTTTGAAAAGGACGCCGCGCTTGCCCGCCGCTTTCAAGTGGTCAAGGTGGAGGAGCCCAACGAATTTGGGTGCATTGTCATGGTGCGTGGGCTGGTTTCGGTTCTGGAAAAGCACCACGGTGTGCGCATTCTGGATGAAGCGGTCGATGCCGCCGTTAAGCTTTCTCATCGCTATATTGCCGGCCGCCAACTCCCCGATAAAGCTGTCAGCGTGTTGGATACAGCCTGCGCCCGCGTGAGGCTCTCAGAACATATTGCGCCCCCCATTGTCGAACGCGCAAAACGCCAACTGCAGGAAATTCGTCAGGAAAAGCTCGCTCTCGAAAAGGAAGCGGAAGCCGGTATTGATCATGACATTCGTTTGGATGATCTAAGGTTTCGCGAAAAAGAGGCTGGCGATCGGCTCACAAGTTTGGAATCGCGCTTCCAACGTGAAGTCGTGCTATTGAAGAAAGTTCGTGAAGTTCGTGAGCAGGTAGAAGCCTGTCACGATTACGAACAAGCAGAGCGCATGCGCGCCGAATTGAATACTTACGCCGACGCTCTCGAAGAAGCGCAAAAGAACAACCCAATGGTCCGCATGGCTGTGGACGTTCAAGTAGTCAGCGAAGTCATTTCAGCTTGGACCGGAATCCCAACCGGCAATATGGTCCGCGATGAATTGGAAGCCATGCTCGCCCTTCGCGGCAGAATTGCTGAACGCGTCATTGGTCAGGAGCAAGCCATTGAAACCATCGCCCGTCGGCTGGAAATTTCCCGTGCCAACATGGAAGATCCCCACAAGCCGTTCGGCGTATTTCTTCTTACCGGACCATCTGGTGTTGGCAAAACCGAAACTGCTTTGACTCTGGCTGAACTTCTCTATGGTGGTAGCAAGAACCTGATCACCATCAATATGAGTGAATTTCAGGAGGCCCATTCCGTCGCCACCTTGAAAGGTTCGCCCCCTGGCTACATTGGCTATGGCGATGGAGGCGTTCTTACCGAAGCCGTACGACGCAGTCCTTATTCTGTAGTGCTGCTCGACGAAGCTGAAAAAGCTCATCCCTCTGTATTGGAGCTGTTCTATCAGGTGTTTGATCAAGGCCGTATGGAGGATAGCGAAGGGCGCGAAATCGACTTCCGCAACACGTTGATACTACTCGCAACCAGTGTAGGTATGAATACCATTATCCGAGCTTGCGGTGAAAATGAACGTGCTCCACGCGCCGAAATGCTAGTAGCATCTCTAAAGCCGGAACTCAGCAAATCCTTCCGTCCGTCATTCCTAAACCGTCTGGAAATCGTGCCCTTTATTCCTGTTCGGGACGAGTCATTGAAGCAGATTGTGAAGCTTCGGTTAGACAGAGTCCGGCTAAGGTTGGAGCAGAACCATCGCATTAAACTCACTTGGGACGTCGCAGTAATGGAAGGAATTGCCCACCGTTGCAAGGAAGTGGAATCGGGAGCTCGGAATGTGGATAGCATCATTACCAACACGCTGCTACCACGTATTTCGCGAATGCTGCTGGAATCCATGGCAACCGGTGAAAAACGCACCACGCTGCACGTTAGTCTGGCAGACACGGGCGTGTTCGCACTGAACTAAATAAACCTGAATCCTGAAATCGCAAAACGAAGCCAAATTGGCTGTCAGCAGCACGCAATCTTTTGAATTTATCCCAGAAACGGCAGTTGCAAGCCGTAACCGGCATCCTGTCTGCCCAACTCGTGAAATCCGGGACGGGGGTGAAATTCTTTTGCAAGTCTTCCGTAAGCAGAACATCTTCATTGAATTGCAGCCCCGTCCCGGATTTCGCAGCCCTCCGCACTTTAGTCTCAAGCCGAGCCCCACGATTGAATTTAGAATCGAAAGAGCGCTCACCATTCAGGTGACAGATGGCTTCCACGCAACTGTCGGTGGGCACGGGAGTTGATCTATGGACGGTGCGTCAACTGCCGTTTTTGGGTTCATCCGTGAGCCCTTCGCCAGCCGCTTTTTTCGACTCAATAAGCTGGATACCGCAAGCCAGTGGGGACAATATGGGGATTCCGGCGAAGGTGAACACGCTTTCCAGCGGGAATGTGAACGCGGTTTCCAATCCGAATATGAACAGTCCTCGGAGCGCAGCGACGCTG
>JAYTTF010000260.1:0-13567 GCA_043745195.1 Bryobacterales bacterium
ACGTGATGATCCGGTCCAGAGCTAATCTCCAGATCGAGCGAGCCCACGCCGTTTGGGAACAGATTCGACGACTCTTGCGCCGCTCCCAATTCTTTGATCTGCGTGAATGCTACCTCGATCAGGTCTTCTATTCTGGAATTCGAATCGTAGGGCGCTAAGGCGGTGGCTTGTCCGGTTTTCATTTGTGTCCTCGTCCTGTTTGTGATTCAAAAGAGGAACCCGTTTCATAGAAATGATTATTATTTGTTCATACCAGAGCGTGTCATTAGGAAAACAAGGATCAGGGTGATGACAATAATCAACAGCAGCACTTTGCCTTTGCTATAGGGCCGTTCCCCATCCACTTCGCCGGTTTGGGCGTTCACAATCATTTGGAACACTCGGCCATCGAAACGATAGGAACCTAACCATACTGGCAGCAAAAGGTGCTTGAAGGTAAGGCTTCCGTAGCGAGTCTGGGCGGAGGAAATCTGCTGATCGTCGCCGCCAATATCGCGGCGAATCTCATCTTGAATTGCACGTTCCATAATTTCTTTGCCGGCAATGAAGCCGTCTTTCAGCTCAACTTGATAGCGCTGGGCTTGGAATCCGGCCAGAAAAGCGCTGTCGTAGGGCTGCACTTTGCTTAAACTCCAAGGCTCCAGCTTGTGAAGCCGGTCACTGGAGACGGAACGAGTAGCAGGCACGACGACGTCGTCGAAGGCTACACCCACCGATCCCTGAGCCGCCCTCCAGGACGTCCGCCGCTCCTGCACTTCCCGCAAAACATCCTGGCCGTTGACGTTCTGGCGGACTTGCACGGTTTCGTAATAATACTCGCCCCTTTGGCCGTTGTATCGGGTGCTGGTTTTGGCATCGAAGGTCCAAAACGGCAGATACATTCCGCGCATACCTTCCGGCCTGGCCATGGCGGCCAATGCTCCAGGTGCAAACCAGAGTGAAGCCAACCAGCCCTTCACGTTTGCGGCCGCCTGTTGCTTGACAACAGCGAAAGGGAGCACGCCGTCGGGGGCAATTAAAGGGTCGGAATCCTTTGGTTGAGCCACAATATTAGCCGCGCAAAACGGACAGGTTCCGGCAACTTGGGGAGGTTCAAATTGCACGGTAGCCCCGCAACCAGTGCAAGTGAATTCTTTAGAAATCGATGAAAGTCTTTGAATTCTGGATGGATCTGGCTGAAGCGACTCACTGGAAAGTGGGTTTTCCACAATCGTGGTGCGGACGCCGGATTGTATCTGGTGCTGAGTCCCGCAGTACGAACATTTCATTCCACCCGTTGCCGGATCGAACTCCATGTCGGCCCTGCAGTTTGGACACGGAAATCGTTCAATGGCCATTGAAGACCATTGTCCTATTTTTCGGAAACTTTACATGTGCACATTACGTTTAAATTTATATGGAACCGTCAGACTCGAATGTAAAGATGCTGGGTATTTTCCTGGCTGGAATGCTGGTGGCTGGAGGTACGGCTTTCTTTCTAACAGGTCGGTCGGAACCCGCAGCTTCAGTCAAAGTAGCTGCTCAACAGCCTTTGGTTGCGGATGTGCCTGTTGAGAAACCCGCTGCTGGGCATGTTGAGGAGGCGGTACCTCCGGTAACAGCAATGAAGCCCGCAGAAACAAAGCCTGCCGAGCGATCTGCAACAGCTCACCAACAGCATGTAATACCGCAGAAATTGGTGGCCCATGCTGAGGCGCCCAAAGCGGTAAGTCCGACGGTTGATCCAACGCCAGTTACGAAAGATACTACTTCAATGCCACCCTTAAACGCGGAACCCCACAGTGTATTGGCACCAGTAGTTCCTGCGACGGTGACAGTGGTGGAGTCGAAGCCTGTAGTTCCAAAACCACGTGAACCGCAATCGGTTACTTTACCGGCTGGGACTTTGATTCCTGTGCGTTTGAGCGATGCGATTTCCACCGAGAAGCAGTTGACCAATGATCCCTTCACTGCCGTACTTTCCGAGCCGCTGGTGATCAATGGAATGGTGATTGCAGAGCGTGGATCAAGGGCTGAAGGCCGCATTGTAAGCATCACCCGTGCGGGTAAAGTTAAAGGAACTGCTCACGTGGCTATTGAGCTCACCCAATTTATTAGCTCTGACGGCCAAAAGGTAAGAATACAAACGGCCTTGTTTGAGCAGGAAGGAAAGTCTTCCGGCAAAAAAGATGCTGGAAAAGTTGCCGCTGCAGCCGGTATTGGTGCTGCGGTTGGAGCGATTTTCGGCGGCGGGAAAGGTGCGGCAATTGGTGCTGGTGCAGGCGGTGGTGCGGCTGGCGGCGGCGTCTTATTGACGCGCGGCGAACCTGTGGTGCTGCCCGTTGAGACCCGCATCAGTTTTCGTGTAACTGACCCTGTGACCCTTACCGAGAAGCTGCGTTAGAGTAATCGGCAGCAGATACCCAACCCATAACGCCGAAACCTCCGACGTAATAAATTTCGGCAATTTCCATTCCGAAGAATTGAAAATCGCCGAAGGTTACCCATTGGTGAGCTGCCGGATGAGCCACCAAATAGCTGTTCCTTGCGGCGCCAATTTCGTGCTGTGGAAGCGGAATTACAGATCCCAGAATGTTCGCTCTAGCCCCTGCCAGCAGTTCCCCTTCGGCCGATTCGGCTGACACCAATAGCGATGCCTTGGGGTCAGCAATTAGGTTCTTAGTGTGGACTGCCATATTGCTAAACAGGAATACGGGACGACCTTCTCCGCCGATTGCGAATGGAGTGACGGAACCGAAGGGATACCCGGAGTGCTTAACTGAATTCGTACAGAGCACACCTTGGTTTTGAGATGCGATAAGTCGGATTGCGTCTTGCGCTTTTTCCATGTGATTAGGTAGCTTCCTCTTTTGATTGTTGCAACTTCTGGAGCGAAAGAGTTCGCAGCAATTGAATGGTCAACGGCCGCTTGGCATCCCAGAAAACCAAGGATTCAAGAAACTCGCTAGCTGGGATGGAATTCAAAAGATCGGCCGCTTGTAGCGCCTCCTGCTGATTGCGGAAACTGAGGAAGGCGGAAACGTCATCGAAGACTACTGGCTTGCCTTTAAACGGACCAATCGCATGAAATTGCAGTTTCTTGTGGAGGCAACTGGTAGCCACTTTCCAAGGTGCAAAACTGTATTCGCCAACGCCAAAAATGGCGAAGCGTGGAGCCCGCAGATATACGCTGCTGGCTCTGGCATCAAGGAGGTGACCGTGGCTCTGAAGATAGGCCCAGGTAAGGGGCGCATTCCGTTCAATAGGGGAAGTTGGCGCGCCGGTATGCACTTGGGGAACCAGTAAGACCCTGGCAGGTTGAGAGACTTGAGCGCGAGCAAGATCGGTGCTTTTCAACAAGGGATACAGATGGGTGGACTCCAATTGTACGACCACGCCAAGGCCATTCCGGTGGTTCCCTTCCCCTAGTGGAACCAATTCCAATACTTTGGCTGCATCGTGTTTTATGCCGCTGCGCCAACTGACAAAATCCGTTGCAGCAAGATTCTTGCGGCGGTCAAAAAGGCTCCGATTCGAAATCAACAGGCCATTGTGGGTGGCGAGTTTTGGTCCTCCGGCATGGACATCTAAAATGCAGGCAGTGACGGTTGCTCCAAAGTGTTTCGCGGCATCAATGGGAAGAGTGGTGGCCCCTAACGTGCCGTCCGCCAGAGTCAGCATTACGCGCCTTGCTACGGATGACTTAACCAGCATTACAAGCCGTGCATCCATGCCTGACATGGCCTCAATCCATTGCTGCAAGAGCCACTCGGAGACATCGAAATTACTCTTGCCAGTGACTGCATCCAATCCATTTTTGACCGCAGATGATTGCCGTGCCGGAGAATTTCCCGATTGCAATAAGCCTAGTCGCGAACTGGTTACCCACGGAGGATTGCCAAGAATCAGCAATGGTTGCGGAAGCGACGCAATCAACTTTTTCCAATTCGTGGAAAAGCAGTCCGCCTTCCGGACCTTGACGCGCTTGTCGCCAGCGGTGGCCTTCCGTAATGCTGAAAGGTACTTAGGATTCAAATCGATTCCAACAGCCTGTTCTACTTGTGGAAACTGCTGCAGAGCGGCGATCAGGAAGGCACCTTTCCCACACGTGGGCTCCAACACAGAGCGTGGCCGGAAGCCTTGCTCATAGACATGCTGGACTGCGGTGGAAGCAAGATTTAGAGGAGTCTGAAAGTCTCCAAATTCCAGACGTGTTTGCCGGGCTTTGGACGGCATAAGAATCCCCGAAATTAGTGCAGATCCACCACGGCGTACTGCCGCAGTTCTAACACGGTGAACTCAGTAGCGTCACCGTCCACCATCATTTCCTGCACTTGGGCACCAGGAACTCCGAAAGCATTTAAGCTGGCGTTCTTGTATTTGCCATGCACCCGAAACCGAATTCCTTCCACTGGCCGCTGGCCATAATTCAGAATATGAAGCCGTGAGGTGAAACCATCGGATTCCAACCGGGCAATCACATTTTCGCTTCCGTAAACGCGTAGCGACCTTTTCTCATCCGTCAGTTTTCTGCGGACAAGAATTGCAAAATCGCTAGGATTGGCGGCAGCGGCTTTGGGGAAATCGGAGGAACCAATTTGCACAACCAGCTTAGACTTTTCGGCTTTCTTCACGGGACGAAACAGCAGGTTGCGACGAACCAGAAGATTCATCACTTCGCTGGTTTGGGCCGAACCATCGTCAATAACAACCACATCCACAACTGGGGGCAGATTCGCAATTGGAAGAGCGGCCAGAAAGGTTTTCATCTTCTCAGCATCGGCAGCCCCATCAGCGTTTGCCTGGACAAGAGAATCGGCATGAAATACGAACGATTCAGCAACGGCAACAGCGGCTGAGCGGCCCGATTCCGGATAGAAATACTTTCCAGCAGGGTCCCGCAGAATTTTCGCGCCGTTGGAAATGATCCAAGGACTGCGCGTTGCCGAAGCCTCGTTCATCCGCGATTCTACCTTTGGTTCATCCAACTTCTTGCGGCCTTCCAAAGCACAATCTTTCAAACAAATGATAGGCAATGCTGCAGCAGCAAGGAAAGCAATCATGCAATGATCTCTTTAATAATTCTGCCACCGGTATCGGTTAACTTTTTGTAGCGGCCAGCGTGCAAGTAAGTTAAACGGTTCTGGTCCAAACCCATCAGGCGCAATAACGTTGCGTGCACATCGCGCAGCGGAATTTCGTCACCTGCGGCACGAACCGAAAAGTCATCCGTTTCGCCAAATGTAGCTCCAGCCTTGATACCGCCACCAGCCATCCACACAGCCAGTCCGTATTGGTTGTGGTCGCGCCCAGGTTTATCGGTTACCAGGTTATTGTCAAACGGAGTGCGCCCCATTTCCGAGGCCCAAACTACCAAAGTGCTGTCCAGCAATCCACGCGACTTCAAATCTTTCAACAGGCCCGCAATCGGTTTGTCCACTTCCTGGCAATGCACCGGGATCCGTTCTTTAATACTGCCGTGATCGTCCCACCGATCTCCACCGGCACCATGCAACAATTTCACAAAACGCACGCCACGTTCCACCATGCGCCGTGCCAGCAGACATTGGCTGCCGAAGCCTTCCGTTACCGGATCATCCAAGCCGTATAGTTTCTTCGTCACCTCTGATTCTTGTCCAAGGTTCACCAAATCCGGAGCCTTAGTTTGCATGCGGAATGCCAATTCGTAAGCGGCCATCCGCGCATCCAATTCGCCTGTATTCGTGCGATGCGCAGCATGTTCGGTATTAAACCACTTCAACAAGTCGAGTTCCGAACGTTGCTGTGCCTCACTCATACCAGGACGCGGAGTGAGGTCCACAATCGGCGTATCGCCATTGCGGAACAAAGTGCCCTGGTAGGAAGCCGGTAAGTAGCCATTGCCCCAAACTCCAGCGCCCCCAATGGTGGCCCCGCGACGATCTCCCATGACGATGAAGCCGGGAAGATCGCGATTCTCCGATCCAAGGCCGTAGGTCATCCAGGCACCTATCGAAGCACTCCCAGGAAACTGGTTCCCGGTGAGGGTGTGATAAACAGCCGGCCCATGATTGTTGTTGTCTACTTTAATACCGTGGATGAAAGCCATGTCATCGGCACAGGTGGCGAGGTTTGGTAAAAGCGAAGACATCCATCGGCCCGAATTTCCGTGTTGCGAAAACTTCCAGTAGGGCGGGATTACGCGGTTTGGTGCGGCTGAAAACGTAGCCAGTTCGCCAACAGTACGTTCCGCTTTGGGCATTTGTTGACCGGCGTATTTCAGCAACATCGGCTTGTATTCAAACAAGTCCATTTGACTGACGCCGCCTTCCATGAAAAGGAAAATACAACTTTTGGCCTTCACTGGAAAATGAGCCTTACGGGGAGCCAAAGGGTTGGCGTCCTCTGCGCATAAGAGATCGGTAAGAGCTAAGCCGCCAAGGCCAAGGTAGGATTGAAACAACAAATCTCGTCTAGTCATAATTTCGGTTACTCCAAATATAGGAACTCATTGGAGTTCATCAACACCCTACAGATTGCATCCAGTTTGCCATTGAATTGGGAAAAACGGGTCATCTCTTCTTCGCGCGGTTCGCGATTCAAAGTCAGCTCAAATGCCCGTCGGATTTGGGCTTTCCAATCAGCCCCAGCTTCTTTGGTAATTCGGGTTACCAGTTCAGCAGATTCCTCATGCGTCAAATAGCCATTCATCATAGCCAACGCCTGCAGCGGCGTGGTGGTGGTGCTGCGGCGGTCGCACGATTCGCTGAAAGCGGTCGCATCGAAACTAGCCATCATTGGAAGAGGCAAGGAACGGCGTTGGAAAATATAAACAGAGCGTCGGCGAGCGTCGGCGTCCTTCTCATTCGGTTCCCACATCAACCCGCCGGTGCGGCCATATCGTGCAAAATCCGCCAAGTCGGCAGGTAGCGGAGGAAACACGCTAGGCCCACCCATTTCCAGATTCAAACGACCGCTGACTTGCAGGATGCTATCGCGAATGACTTCTGCTTCCAACCGGCGGCGATTGAATTTCCACAACAGGCGATTGCCCGGATCCTTGGTGCTTTCCTGCATCGTGGGATGATCAGCTGCCTGCTGATAGGTGGCGGACATCACCATCAGTTTGTGCATTGACTTGACGTCCCAGCCTTCCTCCATGAACCGATTAGCCAGGTAGTCCAGTAATTCTGGATGCGATGGACGGTCGCCATTTTTTCCGAAATCACTGGTGGTGCGAACAATGCCTTGGCCAAAGTGATATTGCCACATGCGGTTCACCCAGACTCTTGCAGTGAGTGGGTTCTCCTTACCGGCAATCCACTTGGCCAGTGTCAGCCGCAACCCACGCGTTGGAAACTGCCGGTAGCGATCGGTGATGATCTCCGCTGGATTTGAATTTCCGGTGATAGCGGAAGGAAATCCCGCTTCAACCACTTCGCCTGGCAGCCTGTAGTCACCGCGAATCAGGATACGGGTTGGTGCAATATCAGGCCCGTTGGGTGGGCCCGGAATCGGTTGTACACCCAATACATTGGTATTCCAACGGCCGGCCCGAAGCCGGAAGACGTCAAGTTTTGCGGACAATTCACCGTGCCGCGCTTTCGCTTCTTTGTTGAAAATGGACTTGCCCGAATACTTGGCAGTGGCTTCACTGCGAACGTCCTCCAACCCGAGCGATTCAAAACGCTTCGCCGGATCGGAGTCAGGTTTCGCATAAGCTAGTTTCAATTTTTCAATCAGAACAGCTTCGTTCGCATCCAGTGCTTGCTGCTCGGCAGGGTCCTGTGTACGGTTGGCATCCTCTGCCAAATCGGCATGTATTTGCTGTTCGGATTCTGTGAAAAAGCGCTGAGGAGAAAGTCGAAGCTCCAGTCTTAGATCCGCTTTGGTGATCTCCTTTTCTTGCGAACGTTCTTTGCGACCAGCAATCAGCTTGGCTAAAAGTTCCTTTTCAAAAGCATCCAGTTCCTTCTTCTCGGTACCGTCTTTCAGCTTATTTTGATAATCGTCAGCCTTCGCCTGCGCTTTAACGGCAAAAGCTTTGTCTTTGAAAGGAACATTGTTCCGGCCCGAGGCATCCGTTGCCTGAAAGAAAGCCTGCAGGCGGTAATAGTCTTTGGTGGGAATTGGATCGTACTTGTGATCGTGACAACGCGCACACCCCATGGTGAGACCAAGGAAAACAGAGGATGTTGCAGTGGTGACTTCGCTTAAATAATTCTGGCGCACTTCGGCTGCTACAAGGTTGGAACGATCCCAAGGGGCAAGGCGAAGAAAGCCGGTAGGAACGAATCCTTGCGGGTCTGGCTGATAATTATTACGGGTTTGCGAATGCTCATCTCCACCGCCAATTTGTTTAATGACGAAAGTATCGTAAGGCAGGTTTTGATTGAATGCATCGATCACCCAATCGCGATAGCGCCAGGCGTTACCAATGGCTCCATCGCCTTCCAGGCCAGAGGTTTCGCCATAGCGGGCAAGATCCAACCAATGACGACCCCAACGTTCACCGTAGCGCTTATCTGCCAGCAATCGATCCACCATTTTCTCGTAGGCCTTTGGAGAGTTGTCTGCCAGGAAAGCATCCAATTCCGCCGTGGAAGGAGGCAATCCAATCAGGTCAATGTGGAGTCGGCGAGCCAACGTCCGTCTGCTGGCTGACGGTGCGGGTGTAAGCCCTTCCTGTTCCTGCTTGCTGAGCACGAAAGCATCGATTGGATTCCGAATCCAATCGGCATTCTTCACTGCTGGGGGAATTGTTTTGACAGGCTTTTCGTAAGCCCAGCGTCCATCAGTTTTCTTCGCGGCGGTTTCTGGCGGCAACGATCGGATCCAGGATTCGATTAGATCGATATCCGTTTTGGCCAGTGCGCGCCCCATAGGCATCTGCGGCGCAAGTTCGCCCTTCAGCATTTTCAACAACGGGCTTTGTTCAGGATGGCCAGCTACAACGGCCTGACCATGCTTGTTACCGCCTTGTCGAATGGCTTCACCAGAAATCACCGAAAAGCCTGAAGTTTTAGTTTTCTCGGAATGGCATTGACCGCAGTTTTCCGCCAACAAAAAGGCAATAGCTGGCGGGAGTTCAAGGGGAGTTGCAAGAAGTCCGAACGGAAGCACAATCAACAAAAGCAAGAGTGGCGTTCTACGGTGGCTGCGCATAAAATCTATTTCATTATATAAGGTTCGGCGGTAATGCTTAGCAGTAGCCGGCGCCCGGCCAGTGCCCCGGGCTTTCCTGTTTCCGCTTCCAATGCGGAGTCCCCCTCGTGGTTTGCAACTTGCAAATTGCCGAAGCCTGCTAATTGCAAAGCTTGGACGTAATCATCTGTGATGTAAAGAACCGCACCCAAACGGTACTCTTCGCCCTTATGGTTGAAGTTGGCCTCAACTCCTTCCTGCGCCAAATCCGGATGGTAGACCTTGAAAACGAATCGTCCATTCGGTTTCAACACGCGCCGGATCTCAGCAAAGAACTTTTCAATGTTCCTGATGTGTTCCCCAACTAAAGCACAGAGGGCCGTGTTGAAAGAGGACGACGCCAAAGGCAAAGGATAGTGAAAATCAGCTTGAGCCAGGATGAGATCTGTATTTTTGAGTCTCGCTTGACGAAGCATGCCCAACGAAAAATCAAAACCGAATGGAATTGCACCCGCTTCATAGGTTGAAATTAAGTTGCGCCCCGTTCCACAACCGGCGTCGAGAATCCACTCTCCAGGGCGAGGTTGCAGTAGTTCTTGCGAAACTCTCCCCTCAAGGGCAACGACTGGATTTGGCATCGTGTCGTACTGTTCCGACCAAAAATCATAGCCTTGGCGCGGTGAAACATTACGGATGTGCTTTGCGATCATGAGTCAGAAGACGTTAAACTTTTTCCACAACTTTTAGCAAAGCAGTAAGCGAGGTTCGGCTGGCATGAGCCTTGCCTTGTGGACTCTTGTAATGCGTCTCCAGCGTGAAATTTCCTTTATAGCCATCTTTCAGCAAGGAGCGGATCTGGCCCAAATTATCCATCTCCCCTTCCCCTACGGCACACCAATCTATCTTGCCATCTGCCCCTTTGCGGAAATCGCGAAGATGCACATGGAAAATACGGGCGGCATCCAGCCGCTTGTAACCTTCAGGAAAACTCTTCTCCCCGGTTTGAGCAGCATTGTTTGGGTCCCAGGTAAGGCCGAAGTTGTCGTCCTTCACATGCTTCAACACCTGAGCCGTTTCCGTGCTGGACCATACATAGCTGGTATTCACATTTTCCATGGCCAGGCGAATGCCCTTGGCTTTTGCTAGCCGTGAGGCTTGCCGGAGAAGCTCATAAATGCGCGGGTAATTTGCTTTGTCTGGAACTTCCCCGGATTTATATGTGAAACCGAATACGCGTAGTTGATCGGTACCCATGATCTTCGCGCGCGCAATAGCCCGATCGAGCAATTCCCACTGTTTATCCAGAATAGCCTGGCCTTGCTGCGTTTCAGCAGGAAGTGGAATCTTGAAAAAACCAGTGCCCAGAATGGAAAGCTTAATTTGATTTTCATCAAAGATCTTCTTCAGTTCCTGGATCTTTTCCACGGGTTGTTCGGTATTGTACTTCCCCCAAACATTGCGTACTTCGGCCCAGTTCAAGTGGAATTCGCGTAAAAACTTAACGGCCGTCAGGGCATCTTCGTCAATTTCGTCGGTGGTTACGCCCAGCCGGAATTTCGCCAATTCCAGCGCTTGCAGTCGCAGCGCAAACGGGGCCAAGGCTGAGCCCAGCAAAAGACGGCGGGAAAGTATCATGAAGCGATTGTACTACTAGAGCACTCCCCGAAATACAATAGAAGAGCGCCCCACAAAATCTATGTCAAGCCATCACATTCAAGTAAATGAAGCATTGTCCGATTACATCACCACCGTAACTCACCCCGAACCCGATTATATGGTTCGCCTGCGTGAGGAGACTCTGCGCGACCCCTATGCGCGCATGCAGATTTCGCCCCATCAAGGAGCCCTGTTTTCCGTCCTTACCCAGTTGGGGCAGTTCCGGAAGACCCTCGAAATTGGTGTGTTCACGGGATATTCGTCCATCTGTGTCGCTCGATCTTTGCCGGATAATGGCAAACTGATTGCCTGCGATGTCAGTGAAGAATGGACGAACATCGCCAGACGCTATTGGAAAGAGGCTGGTGTGGAACACAAGATTGACTTGCACCTTGCACCGGCCATGCAAACAGTTAACGGACTGATTGCCGACGATCAAGCTGGAACTTTTGACTTTGCATTCATTGACGCGGACAAGACCAATTACGCAAATTATTATGAAGCAGCTTTGACGTTGGTGCGCCCCGGGGGACTGATCGCTGTGGACAATGTCCTGTGGTATGGAAAAGTGCTTGACCAATCAGTGATGGATGCCGACACCATTGCAATTCGAGCTTTCAACCAGAAGCTGGCACAAGACAACAGAGTTTGGCTGAGCATGGTGCCCATCGGCGATGGACTTACTTTGGCTGTGAAGAAACAGGCGGTGGGAAAATAGAGCCCTTCGCTGACGTCAGTTTGCCGGTTCCGTTGGATCAGCCCTTTACCTATGGATTGCCTGAAGCCATGAGGCATCGGGCTCAAGTGGGGTCGCGCGTGCTGGTTCCTTTTGGTACACGGAAACTGACCGGCGTGATTCTAAAGCTGCACAGTGTTGCACCGCAAATGCAAGCCCGCAGCGCTTTGCGCTTGATGGATGAAGAAGCAGTGCTGAGTGAAGGCATGATTTCGCTGGCCCGGTGGATTTCCAATTACTACTGTTGCCCGTTGGGCGAAGTGTTGCGTACGATGACGCCACTAACTGGTGAAGTGCGCCGCAAGAAGATCTACTCGCTGACCGATGCCGGCCGAGATTCAGCCCGCCAATTGACCATTTCTGACAACACAGAAGACCCCCAAGTGGCGTTGCTGCGATTGCTGGAAGCTCGGCCAATGGCGGAGTCTTCACTGGCCGGCAAGGTGAAGGACGCTGCAAGAGTTCTGCGCAATCTGGAAAAAAAAGGTCTGGTGATGCTGGACGAAGATTTGCAGGATAAAGACCCGCTTCGGGCAACTTCAGCAAAGCTTCGCGCCGGTTTTCTTGGGAGAGCTGAATCTGAAAAGCTGAAGAAGGCTGAGCGGGAATTGATCGCATTTCTGGAACTGCATCCAGGAATGCACAACTTGGCCTTGATCGAAGAAAAGATTCTAAACGCCGGGACTGCTGCAAGAGCGCTGGCTAAACGCAAGCTGATCCTGCTGGAAGTGGAGCGTCCGCGCATGCTCACCTTTTCGCCACGTGCTACCCATTCGTTAAACCCAAAGCAACAACAAGCATTCGAAGCCATTCGCGATTCCATCAATACAGGTACCTTTCAGCCATTCCTGCTGCAAGGCGTCACGGGTTCCGGTAAGACCGAAGTCTATCTAAGCGCTATTGAAGCCGCTCTGGCTGCCGGTCGGTCAGCCTTGCTTCTGGTCCCTGAAATAGCCCTAACACCAGCAGTTGCAGGGCAGTTTTTTCATCGATTCGGCGATAGCGTTGCCATTCTTCATTCCGCATTCTCCGATACAGAACGGGCCGATCAATGGAGGCGGATCCGTCGTGGTGAGGCGCGAGTGGTGGTGGGTACGCGCTCAGGTATTTTCGCCCCTGTGCAGAACTTAGGTTTGATTCTTGTGGACGAAGAGCACGATCAAAGCTACAAGCAGGAAGAAACGCCTCGCTACAATGGCCGCGATGTAGCGGTGGTGCGGGCCAAGGCAGGCAATGCCACCATCGTCCTGGGTTCTGCAACGCCCAGCCTAGAGACTCGCTACAACGCCGAAAAGGGCCGCTACAAAAGACTGTTGCTGCCTGACCGTGTTGCCGGGCGTCCCATGCCAATTGTCGAAACAGTGGATATGCGTCAGGAATACCTGGAGACAAAAAAGCACGCAGTGTTCTCACGCCGCATTCTTGAAGCACTTACGGAACGGCTGGCGCTGAAAGAACAATCCATGCTGTTGATGAATCGCAGAGGCTTTGCCAGTTTTGTTGCCTGCCGGTCTTGTGGGGAGCGTGTCAATTGCGCCAATTGCGCTGTGACCTTGACGTACCACCGCAAAGACCGTCGACTGCTTTGTCATTACTGCGGCTATGCGGAAAAAGTGCCGCAAGTTTGTCCTCATTGCCAAAGTGAGTACATTCAGTTTCTGGGCACAGGTGCGGAAAAAGTGGAGGATGAACTGAATCAAACCTTCCCCACCGCCCGTATTGCGCGTATGGATCGCGATACGGTTTCCAGTAAGCGGCAGTTTGAAAAAATCCTTTACGGCTTTCGCGAAGGCGCCTACGACATTCTGGTTGGGACGCAGATGATCGCCAAGGGTCACGATATTCCCAACGTTACATTCGTTGGAATTGTGAACGGCGATATGGGTTTGGGCCTGCCTGACTTCAGAGCCGCCGAAAGAACCTTTCAACTGCTGACCCAAGCCGCCGGCAGAGCTGGGCGCGGAGATTTGGCGGGAAGGGTTTTGATTCAAACCATCAACCCTGATCATTACGCAATTCAGATGGCGGCCATTCAGGATTATGAGGCCTTTTATGAAAAGGAAATTCAGTTCC
>JAYTTF010000261.1:0-3580 GCA_043745195.1 Bryobacterales bacterium
ATATGAAGCCAAGGGTGCAGTCATCGCATCCCGACGTGAAGTGTTTGCCAAAGCGGACGTGATTTTACAAGTCAAAACGCTGGGAGCCAATCCAGCCGCCGGCTATTCCGATCTGCTGCTGCTGCGTCCTGGGCAACTGCTGATTGGCTTTGCCGAACCTCTTACTGCGGTTGCCGAATGCTCCGCGCTGGCAAAGGCGCAAGTCACGTTGCTTTCCATGGAACTGGTCCCACGCATCACCCGCGCGCAAGCCATGGACGCCCTTTCTTCCATGGCCACCGTAGCCGGTTACCGTGCCGTTTTGGCCGGAGCCTCGGCGTCAGCCAGAATGTTCCCCATGCTTACCACTGCTGCGGGAACCCTGGCACCCGCCAAAGTTTTCGTACTGGGATGTGGCGTTGCCGGTTTGCAAGCCATCGCCAATGGCTGACAAGCCTGATCGAACTTGCGATGTCATATACTCGATAGAAAGTCGGTTGCGACAAGATGGATTAGGCCAGTGGAGGTAGTTCGAAATTGCCAAAATCAGATCTAGAGAAAGCCCTTGATCATTCGGAAAAAATCTTTCCAGACGATCTACCTCGGGTACTGCCGATTGGTCATACCAGTAGTGTAGAACATCTAACGTCCATTCTTCAATCGCGTCGGCTGCAACCTAAGTATTGTCGTGTAATGAAGAAACAGACTCTGTATCTTTTCTACGGCAGTCTTTTTTATAGGTCCACCCCCATACCCACCCAAGAGCAAACCCATTATCCGGTTGGGTTTCTCTTCCACCACAAGACACTCGGCACGTCCGATGTTCATTACCCTTTTGACACTGGAGCGATGAGTCGTGGGTATTACGGTAAGATTCCGACCGAATTCAAAACTTTCAAACTTTCACTGAAAGTTCAATCCGCCAATCTCATTGCTGCGAAAGGGAAGGATTGCTCTCACGCACTTAGATTGATGGTTAAGCATCTTTTCAAGACCAACCCGAATTATTTGAGGGGAAGACCCGACTCTCAAGCTGTGAACAAGAAAGCCCCGATTCCCCGGTTGTTGCAATTCTTCCAAGACAATAATGGAACAGCGGATCACCGTAGGACATCGATTGAAATTCAGCGCAAACTGGACCTGCCATTAGACGATGAACGGCTTCTTTGGATCGGATACCCCGATACATTCGAAGGATTAATACAGAACTACATTCGGACTCTTGATCCGCACGTTCCCGAAACTTGGGCATACCCAGCCTTGAACCGTTTCCGTCCAAGCGACATTTGCGCGCAATTGGAACAGCGCGCTTCGGAGATAACCGAACGCAATGCTTGAAAGGAGTGAGCCATTACGGCAAACTGAAATGGATCTAGTAGGGTTCTTAAATCCAAGTTGCTCCTACCCTGGGGTGGTAATAGCAGTATGGCAGGATAAACAAGGCCAATGTTTCGGCGGCTTCTCCCAAGGGAAGAATGCGACTTGTTTGGAGGTGATCCCACTTGAGAAAAATGCTGTATTCGTTCCACTACCAGATGGTTGGAGAGACACCAGTATCGCTGGCCTATCGGCGAATTCGGTGTGTTTATTTGCCCTTGAATCGGAAAATATCGCTGCATATTCGTTCTCTTGTGAAAAGGAATTCCTTTCAACCTTGTTAGAGGACCCAGGATTCTCGATTGATCAACCCTTTTTAAGATTGTCAATCGCGAAGAGTGCAGGGGCCGTCCAATTGATAATGGTTGAGTTGCTTGCTGCTGCAAGCCATTTGATGGCACTAGAGGTTCTTGAATCGAAAGGGGGTGCACGGAAGCGGGTTGAGAATTGGTTAACACAACAGAAGCGTGGAATTGCTGAACAATTTGAATCTGTGCCAGAATTCCGTGAAGCAATCGCGAATCTACCAAGTCGCATTGAAGATCTTGCACATTCTTCGTGGTGGAGGGCACACATGGTGACAAACACGAGTGGAAAATTGTTGTCGCTAGATCAAATTGAAAATCGGAATCCATCTCCCAAATGTGTGACAATCATTAATAGGCAACCCATTGTGCCGGATGAGCGAATGTTGGCGATCATGGCAAGGCACCTCTTGAATGGAACAGACTACATGTTCTTCCACTCTCCTGAGGCCAACGAATCCGTCCTTGACCATTTGCGAACCGCTACGGATGAAGCAAGGTCATCAGCAAAGTCTTCTGCAATAGGGCCACAGTCTAAATTGCGGACTACCTCGGTTGGAAGTATCGATTTCTACAGTTTGCAAAGTGAATGGACGGGTTCGCCATACGTGATGTACTTGGATGCTGCCGTACCCCGGTTTCATGTAGATGGCTACCGCGGCATTGACGTTGGCGCGGCCATTGCCCGGTCCTATGTGAAGCTTAAAGATAATTTTGCATATGAACTCCTTGAAGCCTTATTTTCAAAACCACCGCAGCCGATTCGCGATTGGGTAGCGCCGGAGGTTAGCCGTGAAGATCTGGGCTCGAAACCAGAAACCATAGGGTCCCAACCCAAACTCGGGAGCATACAGTGATGGGCAATTTTCGTTATCTTCCATTGTTTTTGACGCTCAACGTGGCAATGCAGCTCATTTCGGACGCGACAGCAGGCAAGATTGTGTTGCTCTTCGGATATGGGGTGTCAGTAACCGTCTTGTACTTTCCTTTCACGTACATCATTTCAGACGTATTGACTGAAGTTTATGGCTACGCGAGAGCGCGAAGCGTGCTTTGGTACACGTTAATTGCGTCGGTGTTGGCGGGGATTTTTTACCAAGTAGCTGTAGCTGTTCCTTCTGCCCCATTTTTCCATTCGGGAGAAGCTTACGCTACTGTTTTTGGGATAGTTCCTCGGGTTCTGGTTGGAGGCTGGCTCGCTGTATTTGTTGGCGATATATCTAATAATTATGTGTTGGCAAAAATGAAAGTGATTACTAACGGGAGATATCTCTGGGCTAGGACAATTCTTTCAACGATCATTGGGCAAGGCGTGAACACAGCCGTTTTCTATGGTGTAGCTCTTTCGGGAGTTTTGCCTCCCAATGCCCTATTTGAAGGCATCTTGGCTGGCTGGCTAGTTAAGACAGCAGTCGAGGTTCTCTTCACACCTTTCACCTACTTAATAGTAGGCTTTCTTAAGAAGGCGGAAAATGTCGACTATTATGACCGGGATACAAATTTCAATCCATTCATCGCGCGGCAATAGTCAGAAGCTTTTGGAGTCCTACGGCAACGGCGAGGCGCGTCGAACATGCGCTCCGCCTTCCGTCTCAGGAAGTAACTCGGCCTCAGCAGTGGCTACCTGGGGTTCTGGTGTCTCAGCGAATGAATTACCGTGATTCTTTTTTTCTTTACCTTGACTAAGGCGTCGCGACTGCACCGGCGTCTGATCTGCTTGCTGGGTACTTGGAAAAACGAACCCAATCGATTGCGATCACCGCGCATTGCTGAACAATATTTCCCCTGTTTGCAACCACGCTCCACTCTTCGTTGGTCGGCCCACTTGCAATCCCATGTCATTCTATAAGCAGACCAAGAAGCACCCTACTACCGGCATACGGCGATTATCTTTAAGAATTAACGATTCCGATGATCCC
>JAYTTF010000262.1:0-103365 GCA_043745195.1 Bryobacterales bacterium
CAAAGGCGATACCATCAACAGGCAATCCATCGTGCTTCCCAACCACTCCCGCATCGTTGCTATCCCGGGAAATTCTTCTGACAGCATCCGTGGGTTTTCCGGCGTCACCATGCTCGTCATCGATGAAGCTTCCATGGTCAAGACGAAATCTACACCGCCGCGCGACCCATGTTGACCCAAAAGAATGGATCCATCTGGCTGCTTTCCACTCCAAAAGACACGGAAGGATTTTTCCACCGGGAATTCACCGAGGGTACAGAAGATTGGCGTCGCGTCGTTGTCCCTGCCACCGAATGCCCGCGCTTTACCCCCGAGCAATTAGCTTCGGAAAAGGCAACTCTCGGTGCCCGGAAATTTGCGCAGGAATTTCTATGCGAATTCGTATCAACCAATGACGGAATGTTCAACCAGGAGTGGTTCGAAGCGCAAAGAGCCCAGCGGCTTGTCCACCAATATTCCATGAACACGAAAGCTGCATGCCGCTGGAACTCCGTTTTGCGCGTCTTCCTCAAGAGATGTTTTTTGCCAGGATGTCCAATCCTTGGTGATGAAATGCGAACCCGTTTTGGCTCGCAATATCCAAATTTATTAGGCTATTAACTGCTTTCTGGAGGAGATTGAAACTACCAGGCTCTGGCGACGCGGTACATATAAGGGTCGGCGCCGGCTTCAATTACACCATCGGGCAAGATTCGGATCATCACGGGGGCGGATCCACTGGCGAAGCGGGGACGCAATCCGGTTTTATGTCCGCGCGCGGTTAGGTCATTCACAACCTGCATGGAAATGCGCTCATCTAAAAGCAAATCGCCTCGGCTCATGGCATGGTTGTCGAAGCTGGATACTAAATGGCGGGTCTGAAAGCGTGGAGCCTCCACTGCTGTCTGGGCGTTCATACCGAACTCGACCACGTCCAAAAACATTTGCAATAAAGACTGATCCTGATTGTCGCCGCCGGGAGTGGAGAAGGCTAAATATGGCTTGCCCTCTTTTGTGACTAAAGTGGGGCTCAAGGTTACTCTGGGACGTTTGCCGCCTGCCAATTCATTGGGATGACCTTCCACAAGCAGGAAACTTTGTGCCCGTTCGGTTAAAGGAATTCCTGTGTCGCCGGCAATTACGGAAGGCAACCAAGCGCCGGAAGGTGTAGCTGAAAATACTAATCCATCTTTGTCCACCGCATCTACGCAAGTTGTGTCGCGAGCCATCAGGGCATCGTCAATTTTCATGGTGACCATTTCCGATTCGGAAGGATGCCGTCCGCGTTTGCCGCCCATCAAGCCTGGGAAGAATTCCTCGGAAGCACGAGGGGAAATGCTGAGGCGGCGTTCCTGAGCGTACTCTTTTGACAGCAATCGTTCGCCAGGAATCTGGTTGAATTTGGGATCACCATAATAGGTATCGCGATCAGCGTAGCCAAGTTTCAAAGCTTCCGTCAGCGTGTGGATATACTCGGTGCTGTTGAAGCGCATAGCGGCCAAGTCGTAGCCTTCAAGAATATTCAGGGCTTGCAGAAAAATGGGGCCTTGGCTCCAGAAACCCGGTTTGTACACTGTATAGCCGCGGTAAGTGGTGGAAACGGGTTCTTCCAATTGCAGGCGGAACGCGGCCATGTCTTCGTAACGTAAAAGACCGTTGTTGGCTTTCATGAAAGCGTCGATTTTGCGGGCGATTTCTCCCCGATAGAAATAGTCGCGGACTGCGTCGATGGCACCTTGGCGACCAGTTCCACTCTTGAGTGCCTGCTGTTCGGCTGCGGCCATTAAGCGCAGAGTTTGGGCCAGATCTTTTTGAGCGAACACTTGGCCGAGTTTGGGAACCTTGCCGCCCGGCGTGTAGACTTGCTTGGAGGTTGGCCACAGTTCAAAGAATTCGCGGGAACGTGCAATGGAGCCTTGGCGCTGTTCATCAATGGGTACTCCGTCAGCGGCTTCAATGGCCGGAGCAATTACTTCGGCGAAGGATTTTGTTCCGAATTCACGGAGAGCCAGAAGCGCGGCGTCCACCATTCCAGGGACAAGTGCGGGCATGATTCCAGCAACGGGAACCATTCCCTTTAAACCATTCGGTTCAATCTGCTGCACCTCGCCTGGCCTCATGTGGCGATTGCGGAAGAAATCGGCCGTTGCCATTTTGGGCATGGTGCCTACGCCGGCGATTGAAAACACGCGGCCATCTTTGGCACGAATAAGAATGGGAGCTTCGCCACCGAATCCGAAATGAGAATATTCGACGATGCTGGCTGTGAACATGGTTGCCACACCGGCGTCAACGGCATTACCGCCGGAATAGAAAAGCCGCATACCGGCATCGGCTGCACTGTCGGAACCGGCGGTAACTGCGCCACGAATTCCTCGCACAGGCAGACGCACGTTGCGTTCAGCACGCTGCGGTCGTTCTGCATTGAGCGTGATTGGGGCGGTGGGACGAAGTGTTGTACTTTGCCCGAACATGGCGCCAGTGACTACTAAGGCAACTCCCGCCACCGGCAGAAGATATTCCATCCACGCTTTTCCGTATTTCATAGACCTAGCCCCATTATAATAATTTAGATGACGATTGAGCCTAGACAAGCTGAATCCACTGAACACCGGGAGCATAGCGGAGGCTCTCCGCCTCACGTTAAAAGTGAGGATCCGATGCTTTACTGCCCTGTTTGCAGTCTTCGTTTGGACGAGCGCAAGTGCAAACTATTTTGCCGGCAGTGCGGCTATTACATGTCGTGCGCCGATTATTACTGACCGTTTTTATTGACCAAAGAAGGATTTGACACGTGCGAGAGAAAACAGTAGTCGGAACAATTGTGAGCTTGCTGCTGGTTGCCGGGTACGCGCATGCATTGGATAATGGTGCCAGTTGGTGGGCACACGTTGCGACTCTGGCTGATGACAACATGGAGGGCCGCAACGCGGGGAGTGCGGGGCATCGGCGCGCCGCCGAATACATTTCTGCAAAATTCAAAGCAGCGGGGCTGAAGGCCGGCGGGAGTGCCGCATTCCTGCAGCCTGTTCCTTTGGCAGTGCAGCGAATTACGGAAGAGCAGAGTTCCTTGGAACTGCTGCGAGACGGTGTTTCGATCCCGATAACTCTTGGCAAGGAAGCTTATATCAGCAACCGAGTTCCATTGGCTAGCAAGGTTGATGCGGAAATGGTGTTTGTGGGTTATGGCCTTAGCTTGCCCGAATTTCAGCGCGATGATTTAGCCGGTGTGGATTTAAAGGGAAAGATTGCGGTCTATCTTTCGGCGGGGCCTCCGGGGCTTTCTGGACCATTGAGCGCGCATGCACAATCTGCTGGAGAACGATGGAAGGCTTTGCGAGCCGTTGGGGCAATTGGCACTGCTTCGATTTCCGTTCCGCGTTCCGGAGCGGTTCCCTGGGTGAGAGCTTCACGGGCAAGGTTGCAACCTTCCATGTCCATTGCCGCACCTGGCTTTGCTGATCAGATTGGACACGACTTGAATGTTGTTATCAATCCCCAAAATGCGAATTTGTTTCTGGAGGGTTCAGGGCATACATGGGAAGAAATTGTGGCGGCACACGAAGCATCGAAGCCAATTGCTGCGTTTCCGCTGAAGGGGCGAATTCATTCCGAAGTGAAGATGGAAAAAAGTACGATTGCTTCAGAAAATGTCATTGGTGTTTTGACGGGTAGTGATCCGAAACTGAAGAATGAACTGGTTGTTCTTTCGGCTCATATGGACCATTTGGGAGTGGACAAAGGGTTGAAGGACGATCCGATCTTTAATGGTGCGATGGATAACGCAAGCGGCGTCGCAGCGCTACTGGAAATTGCCGCAAGGCTGGGCCGTTCCCCCAAAAGGCCGAAGCGGACCATTGTATTCGCAGCGGTGACGGGCGAAGAAAAAGGACTGCTTGGATCGCGCTACTTTGCAAACCGACCCAGCGTGAAGGGCACGATTGTGGCCGACCTAAACATGGATATGTTCATGCCCATTCACAAGTTGGAGAGTGTGATTGTGCTGGGTTTTGAGGAATCCACCTTGGCCGATGCGATTTCCCAAGCTGCCCGTGAAAGCGGCCTGACTATTCTGCCCGATCCTGCACCGCAGCAGCGCCGGTTTATTCGCAGCGATCAGTATAGTTTCATTCTGGCAGGGATTCCATCGGCGGCATTCAAGTTTGGATATGCGAAGGGATCGCCAGAGGAAGCGCTGCAGACAGAATGGTTGAGCAAGCGATACCATGCTGTTTCGGATGATTTACTGCAGCCAGTTGCCAAGCCGGAAGCGGCCCGTTTTTGCCAGTTTTTAGGGCGGGCAGCGGAACTGATAGCCAATCAAAAAGAACGTCCTCATTGGCGTGACGAAAGCTTTTTCAAGCGGTTTAAGAAATGAATTATAAGGAGATGCAATGTTTATTCCATTAACCCCAGTTCGGTTTTTATATCGTGTGATGGATTTGTTTGCAAACAGAGTTGGAATTGTTTGCGGAGATAAAGAATTCACCTATGGGCAGTTTGGTGAGCGTGCCTGCAGGCTGGCGAATGCACTTGTGAAACTTGGGGTAAATCCCGGCGACCGGGTTGCCTACCTTAGTTTCAACACGCATCAATTGCTGGAAGGCTACTACGGCGTTGTTATGGCGCACGGTGTTGTGATGCCTTTGAATGTTCGTCTTTCGCCTTTGGAACTCACGGCCATCCTTAACCACTCCGGAGCGAAGGTGCTGTTGTTTGAAGCTGACTTTCTGCCCTTGGCTGCCCACTTGAAAGTAGCGTGTCCTGAACTGAAGCACCTGATCACGCTCGATGGGGCGAATGAAGTGGCCACCATGACAAGTGAACAACTTTATGCAAGTGGGGAACCAGGTAGGGTCGACTTCATGTCGATTGATGAAATGTCTATCGCCGAACTTTTTTACACGTCCGGATCCACCGGGACTCCGAAAGGGGTGACGCTATCGCATCGCACTATTTATATGCATGCGATGGATGTTGCGTTGTTGTACCGGCGTGATAACGATGTGGTGGACTTGCATACAATTCCTTTGTTTCACGCCAATGGCTGGGGCAAACCGCAATCGGCTGTAATGAATGCGACCCGGCAAGTGATGGTGCGACGCTTTGAACCGACCTTTGTTCTAAAACTGATTGCCGCTCACAAGGCAACGGATATGAGTTTGGTTCCCACGATGGGGAATGCCTTGTTGAATTCTCCAGAGTTGGGCAAGCATGATATTTCCAGCTTGAAGCAGGTTATGATTGGCGGCGCTGCGGCTTCTCCTGAATTGATTGAACGCCTGGAGACTGCCTTCCATTGCGAAGTGATTGCTGGTTACGGGTTGACAGAATCGAGCCCGGTGCTTTCTACTGGCCGCCAAAAACCGACCGTTACTTACGCCAATGAAGCGGAGCGATATCGAAGGCAAGCGATGGCCGGGTGGGCATCCAATGGTGTGGAAATTCGAGTTGTTGATCCCGAAGACAACGACGTTCCGCGCGATTTTGAATCCATCGGCGAAGTTATCGCGCGCGGCGACCATATTATGGAGGGCTACTACAAAGATCCCGAAGTAACCGCCAGCGTGATGAAAAATGGATGGTTTCACAGTGGCGATATGGCTGTTTGGGATAGCGAAAATTACATTCATATTGTGGACCGCAAGAAAGAAATTATTATTTCCGGCGGCGAGAACATTTCCTCCATTGAAGTTGAAAAAGCAATTTATGCCCATCCTGCTGTTTTTGAATGTGCCGTGGTGGCTGCGCCCGACTTGAAGTGGGGCGAAGTGCCCGCAGCAGTGGTTGTGCGCAAACCCGGGGCTCAACTGACTGAAGAAGAATTGATGCTGTTCCTGGAGCAAAGACTGGGCCGTTTCAAGTTGCCACGGCTGATTGAATTTAGCGAGACCGAATTGATCAAGACGGGCACGGGGAAGATTAAGAAGACCCTCATTAGAGAACGTTTTTGGCAAGGCAAGGAGAAACGGGTTCAAGGTTAATGATGCATTCGCTTACTCTGGAGTGTCCGTTGGAAAAGGCGGAGTTTCTTTCCGCAGATCTGTATGAATTGGAAACCGAAGGGATCAACGAGGAAGACCTGCTTGGGGGGCGTATTCGATTGCGCGCATTCTTCAATGCCGAATTCGATGCGGCTCAGTTTGCGGAGTACAGCCCACATTGGGAAGTGGAACCGGATCGTGATTGGCGGAAGGAAATGGAAGGCCATTGGCCATCGATTGAAGTTGGCCGATTCTTCATTGCAGCACCTTGGTCGGTGGATCCGACTCCTGCGGGATTGCTGCGGTTGCCCGTGCATCCAGGACTAGCCTTCGGCACTGGACGTGACACCACGACTCAACTGTGTCTGGAAGCGCTGGAGCAGATGGTGACTCCGGGTATGGAAGTATTGGACGTTGGGACTGGTTCGGGCATTCTTGCTTGTGCCGCGCATTTGCTTGGTGCCGGTCGAGTGGTGGCGTGTGACATTGATTGGACCTCTGTTGAATCTGCCCGCGCAGAACTGCCGCGGGAAATTGGAATTTTTGCTGGTTCGGCGCGCTCCGTTTTATCAGGCTCGGCGGATTTGATTGTGGCGAATATCAATGCGGAAACCATTACCAGCTTGGCTGGGGAGTTCAAGCGGATCCTGAAACCTGGGGGAAGGTTGATTCTGTGCGGCGTGCCAATTCGTCATGGTGACCGGGTGGCGGGATGCATGGAGACGCATCAACTGCCGGTGGTTAGCCGTGAAGAGCGGGATATTTGGGTGCGGTTGATTTGTTGATGGCCTGAATTGAAAACAACAGGCAGCGCGGCACGTGGAAGACACCTTTATACGGTCCACCTTTTGAGTTGAGCGCCACGTTTCCTTGGCGATCACAATAGCCGAACCATTCTCCGAATTCCTCGTCGACGAAAGTTTTGAATGTGTAGTTGTGTATACGGTCCAGCCAATGCTTGTGCTTTTTGTCGCCAGTGATGGTGTAGGCAAGCACTGAGGCGTAGATGGCTTCAGTGTGCGGCCACCATAACTTCATGTTTGATTCCAGGGCAAGAGGCGGCCGACCTTCGGCATCCATGAAATAGTAAATGCCACCGTGCTCCTTATCCCAACCGTATTCCAAGGCGCCTTCAATTGCATCGAGCAGCATGGTTTGGGTACGGGAATCGGGGACTGTGCGGAGGGCGTGAAGAAGGAACCAGGAAACTTCGAGAGAGCTTCCAGGGCAGATTAAGCGGCCTTCGGGATGGTCACGAAAATGGTGATTCTTAGGAGCGGCATTTTCCATTAGCAGACGGTTTGCCGGGTCGTAGTGGGGCCAAATGGCTTGTGTGCATTCGCTTAAAATGTCGAGGTAGATTTGCCGTGGACTGGCGGAATGGAGTTCCAGGGCAACGGCGGCGATGACCATGATGTCAGCCAACTGTGTGTAGGCAAGCGCACCGGGAAGCGAAGGGCGTCCCAGCAATCGAGGATCGGCAATGGAGGCGCAGATATCGTCGAACAGCAGCTTGGCTTGTTCCAGATACTTTTCTTCGCCAGTGGCCTTGGCGTATTCGATCAGGGCCAGGGCAACGAATACTGCTGCGTAGGGTTTGCGCTGGAAGAATGCGGGGGCACCTGCTGGAGTGAGTGAAAAGTAGCAGCGGCCTTTTTCGTCAAAGCAGTGTTTTAGTAGGAAAGTAAGAATGCCGCGGGCTGTTTCAAGGTACTGGGGATTCTTTTCATATTCGTTGTAGAGGCGGCAAAACATCCAAACAGCGCGGCCCTGCATCCAAACATATTTTCGAGTGTCGTAAACTTTTCCATGACGATCAAGGCAGGAAAAATACCCACCGTTTTTGTGGTCAATGGAATGCTTCAGCCAGAATGGAATCACCGATTCGGTGAGATTCTGCGAATAGATTTGGCTATATTCGGCAAGCGTCATTCTATCGTTGTGGTGCGCCGGTGCGACCCATGATGCTCCACACATCAATTACATTGTCGCCACGTGTGACGAAGACGCGGTCGAAGACATTTACGCTGGTGTCGAGGTTGGTGGGGTAAATTTCCACACGCTCGCCCAGTTTGATTTCCCGGTCACTTTCACTCCAAAGCAGGAGGCCGTGTTCCGCACCTTGGTTTTCAATCTTTACAGAGGGGCGTCCCTTCACTTCGTCCGTGACTCTAAGCATGGCTTTGTTGCCGGCATCGATTGTGCATTGTTGATGGCGGGTACGGCTGACAACGGTGGATAGAACGGTCAGCGCGGGTTCCCAATCTTCGTAAACATGATCGTTCGATTGGCCGCCGACCCTGAAATAAGCCGTATCCATGTAAATGTACGAACCCGCTTGCAGTTCCGTTAAAGAGCCGACATCAATGTTGTAGGTTCCAGTTGAGCCTCCGGTAACGAATCCTACGGGCAGGCCAGATTTGCGGGCCATAGCGACTGTTTCCATGAGGCCGGAGAGATGTTCCGCAGACTTCCTTTTCCGGGCGGCAAAGCCGTGGGTGTGCGAGGCGTCGCCTGAATAGCCCATGAATCCGGCGAGCTTCAAATGTTTGGAAGAGTTTATTTTCTGAGCAAGCTCCAATGCTTTTTGCCCTGGCTGGCAACCTTGGGGAGAAAGTCCGGCGAAGACATCGACGCCCACATTGATGCTGGTTTCTTCAGCCTCGGCGGACGCCTCTAGAAGTCCAGCTGTGATGGGATCATCCACGACGCATTGGAACGAAGGGTCCTTCTTGGCTAACGCAGCGGTGCGTTGAATTTTGTTGCGGCCTGCTGGCTGGCAAGTGAGGAGCGAACCTTTGATGCCGGCGCTGGACACCATTTCCGCTTCTGCCATGGTGGCGCAACAAACCCCAATCGCACCTAGGGCCATTTGACGCTTGGAAACCTCTACGCACTTGTGGATTTTTACATGGGGGCGAACATTGATTCCGGTGGCTTTGGAATGGGTGGCCATCTTTTGCAAATTTCGCTCAAACTTATCAATTTCAAGCACCATGCAAGGAGTGGGTAGATCTTCCTTTGAAATTCCCCGGAAGTCGCGCTTGGAAAGCCTTGCTTCCAGTTCCTGGATACGAACGCTAGAAAACAGGGGTTGCGCGGCATAGGCTGCACTGACTGATAAGAGGGTGCGGCGGGTGACCATGGGAACCATTTTATACCCTAAACAGGCCTTGGTGCGGTATACTGCTTTTTGCGGTCCACACCCCTTCAGGAGTCCCCTTAATGAAAAAACCAATGCGCGTCGCGGTCACAGGCGCGGCCGGACAAATCGGTTATAGTTTGCTGTTCAGAATCGCCAGTGGAGAGATGCTTGGAAAAGATCAACCAATTATCCTTCAACTATTGGAGATCCCTGACGAGAAGGCACAGAAGGCGCTTAAGGGCGTCATGATGGAACTGGATGATTGCGCATTTCCCTTGTTGCAGGGCGTGAGCGGTTACGGCGATGCCGAAGCGGCTTTCAAAGATGTTGACGTTGCATTGCTTGTGGGTGCAAGGCCTCGCGGACCAGGGATGGAACGCAAAGATTTGCTGGAAGCCAATGGCGCTATTTTCACGGTGCAGGGAAGGGCATTGGATGCTCATGCATCGCGCAACGTGAAGGTTTTAGTGGTGGGTAATCCGGCGAATACAAATGCGCTGATTGCGCAGCGTTCAGCGCCAGGGCTGCCTGCTAAGAATTTCACTGCGATGATGCGGCTGGATCATAACCGTGCAATTTCACAACTTTCTTCGAAGTTGGGCAAGCCAGTTACCTCAATTCACAAAGTGACCATTTGGGGCAATCATTCGGCAACTCAGTATCCAGACATTTTCCATGCTGAAATTGACGGGACGAATTTGTGGCGTCACATTGGAGATCAAGCGTGGCTGGAAGGTACGTTTATCCCCACCGTTCAGAAGCGCGGTGCTGCGATTATTGATGCGCGTGGATTGTCCTCTGCGGCATCTGCTGCCAATGCGGCGATCGAACATGTGCGGGATTGGGTGCTGGGAACTACTGCGGGCAATTGGGTCACGATGGGAATTCCATCGGACGGCAGTTATGGAATTCCGCAAGGTGTCATGTTTGGATTTCCGGTGACTTGTTCGGGCGGCGAATATTCTATAGTTCAGGGCTTGGAAGTGAGTGAGTTTTCCAGGGGCCGGATCAATAATACGCTGAAGGAACTCGAAGAGGAAAAGGCTGCGATCACTCACTTGCTTGGCTAAGGTGAGTTAACGGTAGGACAAGAAAAAGCTGCATCTTAAAAAGGGTGCGGCTTTTTTTATTGAGCTCCGCGCCCAAGCAAAACTGTTTTGGCTGTGCTGAGAAGAATGTAGACGTCCAGTGCCAGGGACAAATGCTTGATGTAGTAGAGATCGTACTCGAGCTTGGTGATTGTATCCTCCACCGTATCGCCATACTTGTGACTGATTTGTGCCCAACCGGTTAGCCCAGGCTTCACTGAGAGTCTCTGTTTATAAAAGGGAATTTTTTCAGAAAGCGTTTTTACGAATTCCGGACGTTCCGGCCTTGGACCAACCATGGACATTTCGCCGCGAAGCACATTAAAAAACTGAGGCAATTCGTCAAGCCGGAATTTCCGCAAATACTTTCCGATGGGAGTGATTCGGGGATCGTTCTTCTGAGCCCAGACTGCTCCAGTGGTTGCTTCAGCATCGGCTCTCATGGAACGGAATTTGTAAACGGTGAAAGGTGTTCCATTTAATCCGGAGCGAATTTGACCATGCAGAATTGGGCCAGGGGAGGTAAGCCTCACTAAAATTGCCACGATGATCATGATGGGAATTGTCAGGATGGTTCCAACCACTGCAATCACAGCGGAAAGCGCAGTGTGAATTCCTTCCGTCCGGGCACTAGGCCCTAAAGCTGTGGAAAAAATTAATTGAGAGGGCCGCAGTTCCCGTGTACACACTCTCCCAAATGCTTGTTCATAGGCGATGGCGGCCTCTTCCACGTAAATTCCACCTAACCTCATGTCGAGCAATTCTTGGACTGGCATACGAGCGCGACGTTCGGTCATCCCAATTAGAATCCGTTCCGGTTTGTGAGTTTCTACAATTTTGCGCAATTCCGGCAGTTCTCCCAAGAGAGGTAGATTCGGTATTTTTTGATCTGGGGTTTCCGGTTGAGCTACGTAGCCGATCAGATTGTGTCCAAATTCTCGATGTGCTAGTAACCGTTCCGCGAGTTCCTGAATTACAGAGGAAGTGCCTACTAACAAAACGCGTTGAGTGCCAACTGTGTTTACAGCAAATTTCAGGTAAAGGAAGCGCCAGACAGGCAAAGCCATGAATACCAAGATGCTGCCGTAAATCATTAGCCAACGGGGAAGCATCAGATCGCGGCTAATGTAAGTCATCAAGGCCTGCACCAGGAATGCAATTCCCAAAACCATGGAGGTTTGTTGAATGAACAGGACTTTTCCCCGCGCACGAATCTTGGTGTAAAGATCTTGAAGATAAAGACCAACCAGAATGCTGGCTACAACGATGCTGATTCTGAAAAAGCCGTTTTCCTCAAATAAGAAGAACTGAAGATCGACGTCTATTACTAGGGCACTGGCCAACACATAACAAAAGAAGAGTATCAATGTTTCTGATGCTAAGAGCAACGCAACGGACGCCGGCATTAAGGAACGGATCAGGTTTAACATTTACAGTTGATTAAAGATTCTTATAAAGGTTTGTGAAACCCATTTGATTACAACCAGTTGTACATTCTCTTTTGTAAACAGAATAACATGCCGGGGTGACTTCCTTTTTAAGATGATAGCTTGTTCTTCCGTGATTGTCGAAGGACCTAAGGGGCTCAAACTGCTTGGGAACTGAGTACTGGGCATCTATCGGTATCTAAGGAATAGGATAAATTTGGTCTTGATTTAAGTTGATGATAATAATGCGGCACGAGACTTGACCAAGTGCTAGGGATACGCTATATTTATATCTGAGACTCTTTTAGTCTGATATGGTTTGAGTTGCTAAATGCTGAAGCTGACAAAGAAAGCGGATTACGGGTTGATTGCCCTCAAAGACCTTACGGTAAGGCATCCGCAATCTGCCAGTGCGAAGGACATTGCGGATCGATATGGACTACCACTTCCACTACTATCGAAAGTTCTTCAAAAGCTGACAAGGTCGGGTTTCTTGCGAAGCGAGCAGGGTTCAAGCGGCGGGTACCGGCTGGCGAAGCAACCTGCGGAGATTAGTGCTTTTGAAGTGATCCGGGCGATTGACGGGCCTATATTTCTGACAGCCTGCTTTACTGAGCATGGTGGTTGCGCGCATTCCGACAAATGCAATGTTCGAGATCCATTGCGCAAGGTTCATGAAGGAATCGTCAAGCTGCTTTCCAGCATCAAATTATCAGATATTGCTAAAGAAGATTCTGCTCCAACCACTGAAGCCTGTGCACCACTGCCAGTTGAAGAGCTCACGATTTTAACCAGCATACGAGGCAATTAGAAAATGCAAACACAGAAAGCTCCCATTTATTTCGACAATCACGCCACCACAAAGTGCGATCCAAAAGTGGTTGAGGCGATGATTCCTTACTTCACAGAACATTACGGCAACGCTGCCAGCCGAAACCACGCATACGGCTGGGTTGCGGAAGAAGCTGTTGAAAAATCCCGCAAGCAGATTGCTGCATTGATTGGTGCCACCCCGAAGGAAATCATTTTCACAAGCGGTGCTACTGAATCGAACAACTTGGCATTGAAGGGTGTTGCAGAGATGTATGCCGAAAAAGGCAATCATATTATTACTGCGGCTACTGAGCACAAGGCTGTGTTGGATACAACCAAACATTTGGAAAAGCAGGGTTGCCGGATTACCTATTTGCCAGTGATGGCCGACGGTCGTATTGATTTGGACATGCTGCGCGAGGCAATAACCGACAAGACAATTCTGGTTAGCATCATGTACGCCAATAACGAAATCGGCGTAGTGCAGCCGGTTCGTGAAATCAGCAAGATTTGTAAGGAACGCGGAGTTTTGTTTCATACTGACGCGGTGCAGGCTGTTGGCAAGATTCCGGTGAATGTAATTGAAGACGGCATTGATCTGCTCTCCTTGACTGCTCATAAGATTTACGGACCGAAAGGCGTTGGTGCTCTTTATGTCCGTCGCAAAGGTCCACGAGTTCAACTAGCTGCACAGATGGACGGTGGTGGTCATGAACGGGGAATGCGCTCGGGCACTTTGAACGTGCCGGCGATTGCTGGATTAGGGGAAGCCTGTGAACTTTGCAACAAGGAACTGACTGCTGAAATGGCACGTCTGGGATTCCTTCGCGACAAGTTGAAAAACAAAATCATGTCCGAACTGGACGAGGTTTACGTGAACGGTTCGCTGGAACATCGGCTACCCGGTAATTTGAACATAAGCTTTGCCTACGTGGAAGGGGAAAGCCTTTTGATGGGTATCAACGATATTGCGGTTTCCAGCGGTTCCGCTTGTACTTCGGCAACATTGGAACCTAGCTATGTGCTTAAGGCGTTGGGAGCGGGCGACGATTTGGCCCATTCCTCGATTCGTTTCGGTTTGGGACGCTTCAATACGGAAGCAGAAGTGGATTATGTTGCAAAGCGCGTCATTGATGTGGTGAAAAAACTTCGCGATCTTTCTCCTCTTTACGAGATGTTTAAAGAAGGCGTGGATCTTAGCAAAGTGCAGTGGACTGCACACTAACGTTACTCATTTGAATTGAAAAAGGAAAACTACCATGGCATATTCAGACAAAGTTCTTGATCACTACAACAACCCGCGCAACGTTGGTTCGCTGGACAAAAGCAACCCTGATGTTGGCACCGGAATGGTTGGCGCTCCTGAATGCGGCGACGTAATGAAGTTGCAGATTCAGGTAAACCCGTCAACGGGCGTGATTGACGAAGCAAAGTTCAAAACATTCGGTTGTGGCTCAGCAATTGCGAGTTCCTCTTTGGCCACCGAATGGTTGAAGGGCAAGACTGTGGACGAAGCTTTGGCCATTAAGAACACCGACATTGTGAACGAACTGGCACTGCCGCCGGTGAAGATTCATTGCTCGGTTCTGGCTGAAGATGCAATCAAAGCGGCTATCACCGATTACAAAACCAAGAAAGGCGTTACCGTAGGCTCCGAAGCGTTGGCGGTTCACTAAACAATATGTCCGAAGCAACGCTGACAGAACCCGTTATTGACGTCACCCCGAAAGCTATCTTGAAAATCAAGCAGGCTTTTGAGAAGCAGGGAGTGAAGGGTGGATTGCGTCTTGGGGTATTGGGCGGCGGATGTTCCGGCCTCAGTTATCAGTTCAAGTTCGACACTAAGCCTCGCGCCACGGACAAGAAATTTTTGTTCGATGGCGTTGAGGTTTGGGTTGATCCTAAGAGTTTGCTGTACCTGAACGGCATGGTGTTGGACTACAAAGAATCCCTGATGCAATCCGGATTTGAGTTTGATAATCCGAATGCCAAGAAAAGCTGTGGTTGCGGAACTTCGTTCACCGCTTAAATTATCTGTAATGATGACTTGTTGGCAATGCGCGGCTGAAGCAGAAAGTGCGCTGCTATGCCCACATTGTCACGCGCTCCAACCTCCGCCTGGCGACTACTTCACTTTCTTCGGTCTGCCGCGCAAACTGGGAATTGATACGGAACGGTTGCAGGCGTATTTTTACGAACTCAGCCGGAAGTTGCACCCGGACAAGTACTCCCGTAAGAGTGAGCGCGAACGAGGCTATTCAACCGCTGCTACCGCTATTTTGAACGACGGTTGGCGGACTCTGAAAAATCCGGTACTGCGTGCAGAATACCTGCTTACCCAGGAAGGCCTGGAGATGGCTGAACAACGCACCAAAGATGTTCCTCCGGAGTTGCTGGAAGAAGTATTCGAATTGAATATGGCTTTAGAGGAATTGCGGAGTGGTGACGATTCGGCCAAAAAAGAGTTGTCCGCAGCGCGGGATCGTTTTGCCGCCATGATGGTTCTATCCGATGCAGAGCTTCAGCGAAACTTTCTTCGTTGGGATAATGATGGTGGCGAAGGTGGCGAAGGTGGCAAAGAAGCGCTTGGAGCAATCCGGGCAGTATTGAACCGCCGGCGGTACATCAGCAACTTGATTCGAGATGTAGAAAAAGAGCTTTCATAAATGTCATCCTTCCAAATTGATTTCAGTGGAGCTGGGCAAAAGCAGCGGATTATTGGCATAGACCTGGGCACAACCAATTCTCTTGGTGCGTTCATGGATCTTACGGGTCCTGCCATTATTACCGATACCAATGGCGGCAGAATCGTTCCCTCGGTAGTAGCGTTTCCCCAATCCGGCGAGCCGTTGGTTGGTGATTCCGCTCGGCAGATGCTAACCACAGAGCCTGGCAAAGTGATCTATTCCGTGAAGCGTCTGATGGGTCGTGGAGTTGAGGACGTAAAAGAGGAACTGAAGCTTTTTCCCTTTCAAATTGCCGAGGGTAGTGATTCGGTGATTCGGCTGAAGATTGGGGACAAAGTGTTGACGGCTCCTGAAGTGTCCGCGTTGATCCTGCGCGAGATCAAGCTGAATGCAGAGGCATTTTTCGGTGAGCCCGTGGATCAGGCAGTTATTACCGTTCCAGCTTATTTCAACGATGCGCAGCGGCAGGCCACCAAAGATGCGGGACGCATTGCGGGGCTGGAAGTTTTGCGTTTAGTCAACGAACCAACTGCGGCTGCTTTGGCTTACGGCCTTGATAAACGTAAGGAAGGGATCATTGCTGTTTACGATTTCGGCGGCGGCACTTTCGACATTTCTATTCTGAAATTACATAACGGAATTTTTGAAGTATTGGCCACCAATGGCGATACGCATCTTGGTGGCGATGATATTGACAACCTGATGATTGCAGTTGCTCTGGAAGATGTTCAAAGCGAATGGGGCGAGGATGTTCGCGGCAATCAGGAAGCGGTTCAGACTTTACGCAAAGCCGTTATTGCTGCCAAGGAGCAACTTTCTTTTGCACCTTCGGTAAGCCTATCGGTTGAGTGGCGCGGAAAGACTTACCAGCGTGAAATTACGCGGGATATTTTTGAAAGGTTGATCACACCAGTGGTTGATCGCACTCTTGCACCATGCCGGGCATGCTTAGCGGATGCGGGCCTAACAGTGGACAAGATTGATGAAGTGGTTATGGTTGGCGGGTCGACGCGAATTCCGCTGGTGCGAAGTGCGGTTGAGGCGTTGTTCAAGGCCAAGCCACATACCGAATTGAATCCGGATGAAGTGGTGGCCCTTGGTGCTGCGGTTCAAGCGGGGATACTTTCTGGAGATGTGGAAGACACCCTTTTGTTGGACGTCACGCCGTTATCTTTGGGAATTGAGACAATGGGCGGTGTTGTTTCAAAATTAATTGTCCGCAATTCCACTATTCCAGCCAGCGCTACGGAAACGTTTACAACTGCAGTTGAGGGTCAGCGAAATGTGCTGATTCACGTCTTGCAAGGTGAGCGGGAAATTGCAAGGGATTGCCGCAGCTTGGCTCGGTTCGATTTGAAAGATATCGACCCTATGCCCGCAGGGTTGCCACGCATTGAAGTGAAGTTCTTGATTGATGCCAACGGCATATTGAGTGTGACTGCGCGCGAGCAGCGCACGGGCAAAGAACATTCGGTGGAAGTGAAGCCCTCCTACGGCTTGACTGATGAACAGGTGGAGGCGATGATTCGCGAATCCATAGAAAAGGCTGAGGCTGATTTTGTGGAACGTCAGGTTCGAGAGGCTCGCGTGGAGGCTGACCGGATGTTTGCGGCGGTGGACAAAGGCAAGCAAAACCATGCCTGGTTGACTTTGACTGACGATGAACGTGCCGCCGTGGAGAAGGTTTATAACGAACTGGTGTTGGCCTACCATAGTGATTATTACGATCTGATTCGAGACAAGATTCAGGAGTTGGATCATTCAACGCATACGTTAGCGGAGCGTATGATGAATACCGCTGTGAGCACTGCACTCAAAGGAACAAAGATCGAATAACCATGTTCAAACTCACTTGGGATAAAGCCGAAGATATTGGGATTGCCTTGTTTGAAGAGCATCCAGAGGCCGATCCTCTAAAGACTCGTTTCACGGATTTACACAAGATGGTGTTGGAACTGGATGAGTTTGAGGATGATCCAATGAAATCGAACGAGGCTAAGCTGGAGGCGATTCAGATGGCCTGGTACGAAGAGTGGAAGGACAACCAGTAGGCCGCGTATACTGATTGGGTGCAACGCCAATTCAATTTCCTCTGCCTAGCTGGTCTCGCTATTTGCCTAATGGCGCAAGATGGCGCAAAGGCTTCTTATGTCCCTACTGCCGATGAGATGGCGGCTCTTTCGGCTAAGGCAGCACTGCTTTCCCAAAAAGTGACGGCCTTACGCCGAACCATTCCTGCAGCCGACTTGGCCGACGTTGCTATTTATAGCAAGGCCTCGGAATGGGCCATTAAATATCAAAGCAGGGAATTCTTCACCAAGGATTATTACAAACAGGCGATGGATGGCCTAGATCGTGGTTTGCTACGGGTTTCGCTATTGGCCAAAGGCGAAAAGCCTTGGGCCGAAGCCAAGGGCCGCTTGTCGCGCGCCTATATTTCGCGGGTGGATGGAAGCGTTCAGCCTTATGGGTTAGTGGTCCCGGAAAGTTACCAGTCCGGCAAGCCGATTCGCTTGGACGTGAATCTGCATGGTCGAGGCGCCACGCTAACGGAGGTCAGCTTTCTGGCTGCTCATGATTCTTCCAAACCGTTGCCTGTTGGGCAAGACTTCATCCAACTCGACGTTTTCGGCCGAACGAATAACGCCTATCGTTGGGCTGGGGAAACCGATGTCTTCGAAGCTATTGAGGCCGTGAAAAACCAATATTCTATTGATCCCGATGCAATTGTGCTGCGCGGCTTTTCCATGGGTGGTGCGGGTGCTTGGCACATTGGTCTGCACTACCCGGGGCACTGGGCTGCTGTTGAGGCAGGTGCCGGGTTTACGGAAACCATGAAATACGCCAAGGTGAAGGAAGCGCGCGAGCCTGAGCGCGCCGCCATGCACATTTATGACGCTGTGGATTACGCTGCGAATGCCGGCATTGTTCCAACGGTTGGCTATGGTGGCGAGATTGATCCGCAACTGGCGGCATCGCAAAACATCAAAGCAGAAATTGCTCGGCTGGGGTTAAGTCTGCCTCGGGTGCTGTTCCTGATTGGGCCGCAAACGGCTCATAAATTTCATCCGGATTCGTTGAAGGCTTCCAGTGAATTCATCGGGAAGAATCTGCCACGCAAGCCGCTGAGTGATTTTGAGTTTGTGACGTATTCTCCGCGGTACGGCAAGGTGCGGGATTTCAATATCGACGCGCTGGAGAAGCTTTATGAGCGTGCGACCCTCACACGGAAAGGGACTAAATTCACGTCACTGAATGTAAGGACTTTGCAACTGGATACAACTCGGACCATCACGTTGGATGGGGAAACGCTGACGGGTAAGCAGTTCACTAAGCGGGAAGGGAAGTGGACAGTCGGCGTGCAAAATGCGATTCACAAACGCAAGGGGTTGCAGGGGCCGATTGACGATGCTTTCATGGATTCTTTTCTTTGCGTCTACTCCGGCGCGATGCCAAAGGAGTTGACTGAATTTGCAGCGCTGTGGTCGCGATTTATGCGTGGGAGCTTGCCAGTGAAGGAAGCATCGAAGGTCAATAAGGCAGATATGGAGACGAACCACTTGATCTTGTTTGGTACCCCAACAACGAATCCGCTGATGGGCCAGATTGCTGGAAAACTGCCAATTCGTTGGGTGAATGGGCAATTTGGAATTGCGGATCAAAAGTATTCGGAAAAACAATTTACCCTACAAATGATTGCGCCTAACCCCTTGGCTCCTTCCCGTTATGTAGTCCTCAACAGTGGGCATACTTTTGGAGTGAAGGATCTGGAAGGAACAAACGCTTTGCTGTATCCGCGAAAGGGCGACTGGGCAATTGTTCGCAAAGATACCGGCGAAGTGATAAATTCCGGTTTGTTCAACGCCGACTGGAAACTTTGAGACCATAGAAACTATGCGCTATCGAAAACTGGGAAAGACGGGAATTGAAGTTAGTGAGATCGGGTATGGAGCCTGGGGCATTGGCGGTCGCCAATGGTTGGGAGGCTCGGATGATGACTCCTTGGTGTCACTGAAGCGGGCCATTGAGTTGGGCCTGAATTTCATTGATACGGCGCTGGCTTACAACGAGGGCCATAGTGAAAAACTAGTGGGTCAAGTGGTGAAGCAGAGTGGTGCCAAGGTTTATCTGGCTACCAAAGTTCCACCGAAGAACCGCATTTGGCCAGCACAGCCCGGCATTGGTATCGATCAGGTTTTTCCGGCTGACTATATTATCGAAAGCACAGAAACCAGCTTGCGCAATTTAGGTGTTGAGACCGTTGACTTGCAACAGCTTCATGTTTGGAATCCGGAATGGTTGGAACGCGAAGAATGGCGGCGTGCGTTTGCAACTTTGAAGAGTTCCGGAAAGGCGCGTTTTGTGGGGATTTCGATTAACGATCATCAGCCAGATTCAGCTCTGGAATTGATCAAGACAGGGCTGATTGATACCGTGCAGGTGATTTACAACATTTTCGACAACACCCCGCAGACAAACCTTTTCCCACTTTGCCAGGCGCATAACATTGGAGTTTTGGCGCGAGTTCCATTGGATGAAGGATCTTTGACTGGGAGCATTACCGAGGCAACCGAATTCGATCCGACGGAGTTCCGGGCGATGTATTTCAAGGGTGATCGTAAGAAGGTAGTGATGGCGCACGTAGCCGCTCTACGCGCCGATTTGGGCGACACTGGCGAGAGCTTGGCAGAAACGGCACTGCGATTCTGCATTTCCCATCCGGCGGTTTCGACTGTGATTCCAGGGATGCGCAAGCTCAGCAATGTGGAAAGCAACATGGGCGTATCGGCGAAAGGGGCACTTTCAGAGGCGACTCTCGCGACCTTAGCGAAGCATGCCTGGCATAAGAATTACTACAGTGCCGACTAACTTGCCGAAAATCACTCCAGCCGTTTGGCCTGAGCATCGAAACGTTGTCGAAGAATTGTTCCGGGAATACGCAAGTTCTATTGGTGTTGATATCTGCTTCCAGGGATTTGAACAGGAGTTGGCAAATCTTCCTGGCAAGTACGCTGCTCCACAAGGTTGTGTTCTGTTGGCTTTTGTCGAAGGCAAATTGGCTGGCTGCGGAGCGCTGCGGCCATTGGATGTTGCAACCTGCGAGATGAAACGATTGTACGTTCGCTCTGAATTCAGGGGCCACCACTTTGGCCGCAATTTGGTGGAATCTTTAATTGATGTGGCTAAAGTGGTGGGGTATGAGAAAATGCGCCTGGATACTTTGCAGACCATGCAAGCCGCTCAAACTTTGTATGAAAGCGTTGGATTCCAACCGATCGCCCCATATTACGACAACCCGTTGGATGCGGTAGTTTACTTGGAATTGAAATTGGCTGGAGCTTAGAGTGGCTTTGTTACTACTGGTGGTTGCGACTGCATGCGGAGTTGCTGTTGGAATCTGGCACGGAAGTTGGGGCTGGGAAATGCTCACCAATATTGAGCGCAGCGTGTTGATGTTAGAACTGCTGGGCATCGCTACTGTTGCAGTCTTCATCGGCAGAAAGCGCGTTTGGATACTTCCTGTCCTATCGCTTGCGCTAGTTGGGGGAACAGCCTTTAATCTTTTCGAATCACGCTTTCATATGCAGTTCGTTGCGAATGGAGTTACCTGTTTGCTCCGATCCTGGCCTGCGGTATTTGCATGCCTTGCCGCTGTTTTCCTGTCCCTTCGCATTGGCAAGTGGCAAGGCTCTTTAATCGCTGCCGGAGTTTTAGCCGCATGTTCGGCGATATTGGCCCAAACAATCTATTGCCCGATTGTGGAGACTCGCCACTTGAGTTATTTCCACGCGGGACAATTCCTTGTTTGGGGTTTGGTGATTCCAGCGGTCCTAAAACTTGCCAAACCTCTACCGGGTAATACCAGCGGTTCGTAACATGAAGGCGTATTCGAACGCCACTTCCCGGAATTTATCGTAGCGGCCTGATTTGCCAAAGTGTCCGCCACCCATATTCGTTCGAAGCAACAATAAATTTTCGCTTGTATTCGCTGCCCGCAACTTCGCCACCCATTTCGCCGGTTCCCAATATTGAACGCGCGGATCGTTAAGCCCAGCGGTGACCAATACATTCGGGTAGGCTTTAGGTTGAACGTTGTCGTACGGCGAATACGATTTCATGTACTTGTAGAATTTCTTCACATTGGGATCGCCCCATTCCTCATATTCACCGACGGTGAGTGGTAGCGAGGCATCGAGCATAGTGCTGATCACATCGACGAATGGCACCATGGCCACGGCCGAGTTGAAAAGGTCCGAGCGCATGTTCAGGACTGCACCCATAAGCAGACCACCCGCACTTCCGCCTTGAATGGTTAGCTTGGAAGTGGAAGTATATTTCTTTTCAATTAAATATTCAGCACATGTAATGAAATCGGTGAAGGTGTTTTTCTTTTTTAAAAGCTTGCCGGAATCGTGCCAGGTTTCGCCCATTTCGGCACCACCGCGGATGTGAGCAATGGCGAAAACGAACCCACGATCAAGCAAGCTTAAACGGCCAGGGCTGAACTCCACGTCCCGGCTGAATCCATAGGATCCGTAGGCATAAAGCAACGCCGGAGCCTTGCCATCACGCTTCACATCTTTGCGGTAGCAGATGGAAATAGGAACTTTGGTGCCATCGGGGGCGGTTGCAAGTACTCTCTCCGTTCTGTAGTTTTCCTTGGAATAGCCGCCGCGAACACGGTCTTCCTTCACCAACTCCCGCCGCCGACTATTCATGTTGTAATCGAACACTGTGGGCGGAGTGATCAGAGAACCATAGATGAAGCGTAGAGTGTTGGAATTAAATTCAGGATTCGATTCCACTTTCACACTATAGGTTGGTTCGGTGAATCGAACTTTGTGAGACACTCCACTTCTGCAGTTGTGAACCAGTATTTTCTGCAGTCCATTTTCTCTGGTCTCAAGAGCCAGGTGGTCCTGAAATTCATCCACACTTTCAATACAGACGGCTGGGTCGTGCGGAATCAGTTCCTTCCAATGCCGCCTTGAGCAACTGGAAGTTGGCACTGTGACAAGCCGAAAATTGCGGCCTTTGTCGTTGACACGAATATAGAATGTGCCGTCCCGATGGGCGACGTCATATTCCACGCCTTGCTTGCGTGGCTCAACAATTTTCAGATCGGTACTCGAACCACCCTCGTCCAGGAACCGGACCTCGGAGGTCAGCATACTGTGGATTTCAAGGAAAATATACTGCCTGTCTTTACTTTCAGTAACACCTACCGTAAAGCGCTCATCTTTTTCTTCCCAAATGAGTTTATCGAATGCTTCCGCCGTTCCAATAACGTGCCGCCACACTTGATAAGGGCGGAGTGCCGAGTCTACTTTTGTGTAGAAAAGGCTTCTATTGTCAGCTGACCAAGCCATCGAATAATAGGCCAGTTCAATCTTGTCTCGCAGTAACAATCCAGTGGAAAGATCCTTAATTCGGATAGTGAAAAGTTCATCGCCTTTGGTGTCTGACGAGTAGGCTAAAAAGCGCTGGTCAGGAGAAATTTCAAAATCTCCAACCCTCATGTACTTCTTTCCTCGGGCCAATTCATTGACGTCCAGAACAATCTGGTCCCGAGCGTGCAATCCACCTAATCTTCTACAGTAGATTTCATACTGCAAACCTTTCTTGTGTTTGGAGTAATAGTAATTGCTGCCGATCCGAACCGGGGCAGATTGATCGTCTTCATACAGCCTTCCAACCATCTCCCGATTCAGCTTTTCCACCAGCCCATCAAAGGGTTTCATGAAGTGTGCGGTGTATTCGTTCTCCGCAATCAGATAGCGAATTACTTCAGGGTTTTTCTTCTCGCGGAGCCAGAAGTAGTCGTCGTTCCAGGTTTCTCCGTGGATGGAAATCTTGTGCGAGTGCTTAGCAGCGATCGGCGGGGAATAATTTTTCATGGGCAATTTCTTAAACAGTCCAGACATTCATAATTCAATGTCCAGAGTAAACGAAGACACTATAGCATGGCATCCAGCGGCTTCACAGGTTTGTAGTGGTTACAACTTCAACCGGCAGACAACTCCGACGTCGTCGCAGTACCACATCCAGCCATTCCAAATGGTCATGCCATGGGGCAGTGGGTCGCTATCGGTCAATTGGATCTTATCTGAATATTCGCCAGTTTCCGGATCGTAGCGATAAAATGCATTGTCATTGGAGTCGGCGCACCACAGCCACTTTCCCTGCCAGCCAAGCCCATGTGGCCGGTCTCCTGCGGTTGCGAATTGCTTTTCAATCTTGAAGCTGTCAGGGTTAACCCTATAAATTTTCTTTGCCGGCGGGACTGCAATCCACAACCGGCCATTGCGCCATTCCAGCCCATGTGCGCCTGTTGCGGTTCGTTTGGCAGGAGGGGCGTCTGCGGCTTTGGGTTTCTCGGGCGAGGCAAGCGGACTTCGTCGCGGATTCGGCCAGTCAACAGGGCCAGCGCCAGGACAGGGATACTTTGCCAGAGTCTTTCCGGTTTGAACGTCGGCCCTAATAATTTCAGAAGAGTACGTTGATGCCAGCCAAAGAGCTTCACCATCGAAAGTGATGCCGCTTCCAGCTTTAGATTCCGTTTCCAACTTCCGAAGTACCTTGCCATGTTTGTAGTCCACCAGATAGGCGCGGTTGTCTCCCTGATCCAAGATCCAAAGGCCTTCCTTAACGGCCTGCAGTCCATTTGGCTTTTGCCCAGGGGAACGAAATACCGTCTCAACCTTGGCGGACCTGGAATGCACGGTTGCTGAAAATCCCGGAATCGCCGCTGTCATTGCAAGAAAAGTTCTTCGTGTGGTCATGTTCAATTCTCTCCTAAGAAACCGCCGCGCCGAAGCGGCCTTTGCGCTGATTATGGAGTATATCGAATTTGTGCATGATAAACTTGAAGATCAACCCATGGAGCGCGCCGCCAAAGTTCTGAGCAAGATGAAGCTCACAAAAGCAGGGGTATCAGGAGATCAACTCGCTGTTGCCGCCTGGTCTCAAGCTGTGGGAAAAACTATCGCCCGCCGCACTCGCGCGGTTGGATTGTTTGACGGTACCTTGGTGATTGATGTTGAAGATGCTTTGTGGGAGAGAAACCTCAGCACATTGCAGCCTCAGATATTAGGAAAGCTGACCAACACGCTGGGCGCAGGCAAAGTCCGGCATATACGCTTTAGGGTGAGCCCTGCCAGGCGAGAGCCGCAGCGTGAAGAACAAACACGTGCCTACGACGAAGCGGATTCCATCGCTGATCCTATCCTCCGCCGTATTTATATCCAATCCCGCAAGAGGTCCACTGCTTGATCATCACGGAAGAAAAAGTTCGTACCGTCGCCGCTTTGGCGAATCTCACTTTGACAGATGCCGAAATTCCCCGCATGGTGGCCGATTTAAGTGGCATTTTAACGCACATCGATAAACTCAACGAATTGGATACAACCGGAGTGGAGCCGATGTCGCAGGTTCTGTTCGAAAATGAAGAGACCGCAACTTTGAGGCCCGACGAGGAGAAACCTTCCTTGTCAAACGAAGAGGCTGTAGGAAGTGCTGCGATTTCCGGCAACGGCTTCTTCAAAGTGCCGAAGGTGATTGAACGCTAATATGGAAGTCCGCTCTTTAACAATTGAACAGATCCAAGCGGGATTGCGGAATAAAACTTTTTCCGCGATGGAATTGGCAACCTCTGCTCTGACATTTGCCCAAGCTGAAAATCCGAAAACCAACGCCTACCTTTTGTTTTGCCCCGAACGAGCTTTGGCCGCGGCCGCGCAAATTGACGAACTGGTGGCTAAAGGTGAACCGCTTCCGCTTTTGGCAGGCGTTCCTGTTGGCGTAAAGGACGTGATTGTAACCAAAGGGGTGCGTACAACCTGCGGCTCGAAGATCCTGGAAAAGTACGTTCCGCCATATAACGCGACTGCAGTAGACCGATTGGAAGCCGCCGGTGGCGTGATTTTAGGAAAAGCGAATTGCGACGAATTTGCCATGGGTTCTTCAAACGAGAACTCGGCATTTGGACCGGTTCGCAATCCTGTTGCTTTGGATCGTGTTCCAGGAGGCTCCTCTGGTGGTTCAGCGGCAGTCGTAGCCCAGGGTACTGCGGTTGTCTCGCTTGGATCGGATACGGGTGGATCGATCCGCCAGCCGGCAAGTTTTTGCGGCATCGTAGGCGTTACTCCAACCTATGGCCGAGTGTCTCGCTACGGCCTGGTAGCCTTTGCCAGTTCGCTCGATCACATTGGTCCATTTAGCCGCAACGTTGCCGATTCCGCGACGTTATTGAAAGTGATTTCGGGTCGCGATCCCATGGACGCCACCTCCGCCTTCGCCCCCGTTCCTGACTACAACGCTACGCTTAACCAATCAGTGAAGGGTATGCGCCTGGGAGTTCCGAAGGAATATTTTGCAGGTTTGGATAGCGACACAGCGGACAAGATGAAGAAGGGAATTCAAGTGCTGGAATCGCTAGGCTGTTCGGTGCAGGAAGTCAGCCTGCCGCATACCGAATACGCAATTGCCGCATATTACATTATCTGTACTGCGGAAGTGAGCGCGAATCTGGCACGTTTTGATGGCGTTCGTTTCACTGCTCGTTCTGAAAAATCAGATACTCTTTCGGACATGTACTGCAACACTCGTGGTGAAAATTTTGGAGCCGAGGCGAAGAGGCGAATCATGCTGGGAACCTATGTGCTCAGCCATGGATATTACGATGCCTACTACTTAAAGGCTCAGCGTGTTAGAAATCTGATCAGCAAAGATTTTTCCGCCGCTTTTGAAAAAGTGGACGCATTGATTACACCTGTGTCGCCATTCCCGGCTTTCAAAATCGGCGAGAAGGTAAATGATCCGGTGAAAATGTATCTTTCCGATATCTACACCATCACTGGTTCGTTGGCAGGCATCCCTTGTATGAGTGTCCCATGTGGCACAACTGCAGAAGGGCTGCCGGTTGGGATGCAGATCTTGACAAAGCATTTTGGTGAGGAAACGATGTTCCGCCTTGCCCATTCGTTTGAAATTGCCGGTGGTTTTGCCGGTTGAATTAAAGAAAGAATTGAAGGAGACAATTAAAAATGGCTTTTGAACTTCCTGCTCTACCGTACGACTACGCGGCTTTGGAGCCGTATATTGACACCCAAACTATGCAGATCCACCACGGCAAGCATCACAATGCTTACGTGACGAATCTGAACAACGCGCTCAAAGATCATCCCGCTTTAGCTGGCAAGACTATTGAAGAGTTGCTTGCCAACAATCTGGCGATCGTCCCTGATGCCATCAAAGGACCTGTCCGGAATAACGGTGGTGGTCATTCCAACCACTCTTTGTTTTGGCTGCTGATGACCCCAAATACAACTGGCGCAATGCCTCAGCCCGTCGGCGGGTTGGCGGCTGCTATCAGTGCTAAATTTGGCAGCTTCGATGCTTTCCGTGACGCCTTCAAAGCTGCGGCCATTGGACGGTTCGGTTCCGGTTGGGCATGGCTGGTGAAGAACGGCGATGGCTCAGTTGAAATCACAAGCTCTCCGAATCAAGACACTCCGATCATGGAAGGGAAGACTCCAGTTCTTGGAATTGACGTTTGGGAACACGCCTATTACTTGAAGTACCAGAATCTGCGTCCAAGCTATGTGGACAATTGGTGGAATGTTGTGAACTGGACGAAGGCTGAAGAGTTGTACAAGGGTTAAAGAGTTCTTTTATTAAGATTGGCTCCGGCGTCGCAAGATGTCTGGAGCCTTTTCTACAAGCCCCCTTTTTTAAGAGCTATGATAGAGGATCATGTGGTGGCGAAGTGCTCTTCTTATAACGTTATTGTTTGGAATGCTTCTTTTTGGCAGTACTATCAAAGAGAAAGCGCGCAAGGCAGTATCGGATCCCAACGTGGCTCTGCTGGTGATCAGTTTAGGAATTGGATTGGTATGCTGCGAGTTCCTTTTGCCAGGCACGGTTGCCTTTGCTGCCATTGGTGGAACTGCGATTGCGCTAGGTGCTTTCGGGCTTGCTCAAATGGAAATTCAAGCTCTTAGCCTATTATCCATTGTGATTGGTGCTGCACTTGTTGTGATTGAAGCCAGATTTCCTCTATATGGATTGGCAGCTATTTCAGGTACTTTGCTGATGTGCGTGGGGGCCGGAACGCTTTGTCTCGGGATGCGACCAGGTTGGGCGGCTGCCATTTTAATTCCGTTGGCTGCTGCCACGTTTCTGCTGTTACGGTTTGCCTTTATCGCCAGAAGAAATAAAGAAGTTGCTTTTTTGTGGGCGAGATAGATATTCTCGACAAAGGTTTAGTTTTTCGCATTGTAAGGATGAAGCATGGCTCATAACGAAGAAGGTGAATTTGAATTAGTGATCGGCAACAGGCAACTGCTGCTGGTATTCGGTGTTTTGCTGGTGCTGATGGGTGTGCTGTTCACCATGGGATACCTGATAGGAAAGAACAATCCCAGCAGTGATGCAATCCTGTCGGCCAATCGAAAGCAAGTGCCAATTGATGCTGGCTCCGGGGGATCTGCTCCGTCTGCGAACCCGATCATTGTTGATCCTGGTAAGCCAGTTGAAGACCGGCCAAGTCGCGCCGCTTCGGACCTCTTTGATAAAGCTACTGCTCCCAAGACGGAGACGAAGTTGCCTGAAGTTCCTGTTGTACCTAAGGTAGATGAAAGGCCCAAGGAACCGGAAAAGAAAAAAGAGGAACCGAAAAAGGAACCTCCCAAACCAGTGGAGCCCAAAGTCGTTGAGAAAAAGCCGGCGGAACCCAAGATGGAGCCTAAGGTTGTGGCTAGTGGCGAAGCTAGAGAACCAGGTTCAGGAACTTATCTACAAGTTGTTGCAGTGGACAAGAAAGGCGCAGACGATTGGGCTGGTTCCCTTCGCAACAAATCTTTTAATGCATTGGTTGCTCCCGGACCGAATGCCACTCTATTCCGTGTTCTGATTGGACCAATCAAGGATAAGGAAACCCTAGCGCAGACCAAAATTGATTTGGAAAAAATTGGCGTTAAAGGCGCAATCGTGAAAAAATATTAGAAGTGGGTGATTCTTCCCAACCTCTAGTTCAAATTGCCGACGCCATGCGTCCGCGTCTGCCGCAATGGCTTCGCAAGTCTGAAACCCATAACGAATCGGTTCACTTGTTGAAGCGGGAATTGCGGCAATTGAATCTCCACACCGTTTGCGAATCGGCAAGATGCCCGAATATTCACGAGTGCTTCCATCGTGGAGCAGCAACTTTCATGATTTTGGGGAACATTTGTACTCGCGGATGCGGATTCTGTTCTGTTCCAAAAGGAAACCCTCGAAAGCAGGATTTCGGCTTAGACCCCTTGGAGCCTTCGAATGTAGCCAGTATGGCTGCACAAATGAACCTGCGCTATGTTGTGATCACCAGCGTGAACCGGGACGAGTTACCCGATGGTGGTTCGCATCACTGGGCCGAAACCGTGACTGAAGTGAAGCGCGCTCTTCCCAATGCACGGGTAGAGGTCCTTACTCCGGACTTCAACGGTGACATGAGCGCCGTTGCTCGCGTTCTGGATGCCGGCCCACACGTTTACAACCACAACATGGAGACTGTCCAGCGGCTTTACCGGTCGGTCAGGCCTCAAGCGCGTTATCAGCAATCGTTGGATGTGCTTTCTTTCGCCCGGAAACACCGTCCAGGGGCTTTGGTAAAGTCGGGGTTGATGGTTGGACTGGGTGAAACTCAAGATCAGGTGAAGCAGCTATTGAGCGATATCCGGAACGCCGGCGCTCACGTTGCCACCATCGGCCAATACTTGCAACCCACGCGGCGTAATTTGCCCGTGGCCCGTTACGTTACTCCGGCTGAATTTGACGAACTCCGTGATTTCGGTCTTTCCATTGGTTTCGAGATGGTTTTCAGCGGTCCCTTTGTTCGTTCGTCCTATATGGCCGATGCAGTGGAAGAAGAGGCAACCGGGAAATTGACTATCGCGTGAATGCTAACGCAAGGAACTACTTTCTAGCTCTGCTAACCGGCCTGTGTCTGGTGGTGATCTACCCTGGATGGAACTGGTATTGGCTGGCCCCCTTTACGTTAGCCCCTTTGATTCTCGCTTTGTCCTCGGAAAGGCGCGTCAAACACCATTTCCTTCTCGGCTACTCCGTAGGATTCGTTCACTCCTTAGGTGTCTACTATTGGTTCGCCCCAGTGCTGGCCGTGCATGGAGACATGGGCGAATGGGGTGGTTTCGGCACACTGCTGGTCTACTGTTTTATTCGTGCAATTCACTACGGGCTATTCTCTCTTCTTGCGGCAGTGTTGCTCCCCTCGCGCGCTGCGGTGCTGTTGCTTCCCGCACTTTGGACGGGCATGGAATGGTCCCAGCAACCCACCACAGATTTCGCTTGGCTATTGCTAGGTAATCCTGGCATTGACATGGGAATGTTTCCATTGCGATTGGCACCTTGGGTGGGAGTCTACGGTCTCTCTTTCCTTTTTGCGATGGTCGGGGTGGCCGTTGCCTTGACTGTCTTGCGGCGTCCCGTCAACGCCCTGGCTCCGCTGCTTGCGGCAGTGTTGTTACTCTTCTTGCCTGCCATTCCAAAGCCGACAACTGCCACTGAAAGCGCAGTTACCGTTCAACCCAATATCGATCCGGAAACCACAAAGTGGACCTGGGAATCCGTCCAGGCACTGGAGCGAAGGCTTGCCGACCTGAGTCTGGAAAGTGCACTGAAGCCGGGCGAAAGTAAAGCAGTAATGGTGCTGTGGCCCGAACTTCCAGCACCAGTCTATTACGAACAGGACGCTATTCTGCGCGACCATGTGACACGTGTGGCTAAGCAGTCCGACGCCCCTGTTGTTCTGGGGACGGTGGTGCACGATGCCCGAGGAGACCCGTTAAACTCAGCGGAATTCATCGACCGGGAAGGGAAGACTATGGGCCGCTATGACAAAATGCACCTGGTTCCTTTTGGCGAATATGTGCCGTCCCTGTTTTCCTGGGTGAATAAAGTAAGCGGCGAAACCGGAACTTTTGCTGCAGGAAAAGCCATTTCCGATTTCACCGTGAATGGTCATCGGGTTGGCGTCTTCATCTGCTACGAATCGGCATTGCCCAATCATGTTCGTGAGTTTGTGGCTCAAGGGGACGAACTTCTGGTGATGCTGACCAACGATGGGTATTTCTTCCGCACCAGCGCGCGGGAACAACATCTGCAATTGGCTCGCATGAGGGCTGTTGAGAATGACCGCTGGTTGCTGCGGGTGACCAACAACGGGCACACTGTGGCCATTGACCCTTCCGGCCACATTGCCAAGCGGATTCCTGAATTCGTGGAAACATCCGCTCGGCTCCCGTTTTCATGGATCAAGCAGACCACCTTCTACAGCCGTCATGGCGACTGGTTTGCGTGGATCTGCTTGGGCTTTCCGTTGTTAGCTGGTATGTCGGCTTGTATAGGGCGCGGGTTTACCGCTTGGTCAAATCGCGGATCATAATATCTTTGAACCGCATGTTTCCTGATCCGCCGGAATGCAGTTGGAGCGAAATTCCCCCGTCAAAGGACTTTGGTTTAGGATCGGTGAAATCAACCATCACCACACCATTCAAGCGCGAAATATAGCGATTCCCTTCCACCTTCAAAAGATACTCATTCCAATCATCCTGACGAACGACGGTTTCGTTTTCTGGCGCAGGCCACACAACCCAGCCGCGTCCATCGCCGTAGATGCCGCCAGTGTGTTCTCCAATGGTGCAATCGATTTCAAATTGCAACCCTTGGGTGACATCGGCAGTACCCGGCTTGAATTCTGAGTGGAAGAACACGCCGCTATTACCATCCCCTTCGCACTTAAACTTTAAAGTCAGATGGAAATCTTTATAGTTCTTGGCCGTCTTCAAATAACCGTAGTCTTTGCTGACAGCCATACCGTGGAGTGTGCCGTTTTCGACAAGCCACTTTTCTTTGCCTACTTCCACCCAACCGGAAAGATCCTTCCCGTTGAAAAGGGGGGCCCAATCTTCACCAGGCAAAGTCTTGATATGGACCCTTGGTCCTTGTGCCATCAGGGCGGCGGCACTAATGAGAAGCAAAATTATTTGACGCATGAAGAATATGATATGTCACACACCCAGCTCATGGCGAAGTACTGCAGCAACAGATTCCGCAAATCTTTCCACATGGATCAGTTCAGGACCTTCTACCATGACGCGGGCCAACGCTTCTGTGCCTGAATAACGCACCAGAACCCGCCCTCTGCCGTGAAAATAACTCTCGCATTCGCGGATTGCATCCATCACCGGAGGAATGTCGCTCATCGGCTTTTTCTCGCGTACACGTACATTCACCAATCGCTGCGGATAAATTTCCAAACCTTTAGCCAGTTCATCCATGCTCTTGCCCGTTTTCGCCATCTCCTCAAAGATACGCATGGCGGTCAACATTCCATCGCCAGTGGTGGCGTACTCGTGAAAAATGACATGACCCGACTGTTCGCCGCCGATTGCCGCACCGATCCGGATCATCTCTTCCAAAACATATTTGTCGCCAACGGGCGTTCGGTCCAGCCGAATGCCTTCGGCCTCCAATGCTACCTCTAGACCCATATTAGACATCACAGTTGCCACAACCACGTCACCCGGCAACTTCCCTTGAGCCTTCAATGCACGTGCAGCAATCAGCAGCATGTGATCCCCATCCACAACCCGCCCGGAAGCGCTCACCAGCATGGCGCGGTCCGCATCGCCATCAAAGGCTACTCCAGCGTCTGCGCCCGTTTCTACGACAGCTTTCTGAAGCCGCTCAGGATGCAAGGCTCCGCAACCCAAATTAATATTGCGGCCATCCGGTTCGGCGGAAAGGGTGATCACCTCTGCTCCAAGCCGTTCGAACAGTTCTGGAGCCAGGTGAGACGAAGCACCGTTGGCACAATCCAGCACGAATTTCTTTCCCTTCAGCGACCCTTGGAAGCTGGATGCCAGAAAATCTACATAGGCAGCGTCCAAACCCTGATCCACAGTTAAGCTCATAGGCTTGGGACTTTCCTTGTTCGCCAGCACCTCGAAGATTACCGTTTCCATTTCCGCTTCGCGATCGTCGGAAAGCTTGTACCCGTCATGACCGAAAACCTTGATGCCATTGTCCTGAAAGGGGTTGTGCGAGGCGGAAATCATCACGCCGGCAACAAAATCGCGGCTCCGAGTAAGATACGCAACTCCAGGGGTGGTTAGAAGACCTGCAAAGCGCACGGTAACGCCAAACTGGGCAGCTCCGCCGGCCACCATTTCAGCAATCCACGGCCCCGATTCACGGGTATCCATGCCAATGACAATTTCTGCCGCACCGCCCGCAGCAGTTTTCTTTGCCCATTTCCCTAGCGCGCAACCAATTGCATACACGGTCGGCCGGTCTAGTGGGTATTCACCAGCAACGCTGCGAATTCCATCGGTTCCAAACAACTGTCTTTTTATGCTCACTTTACGGGAATCCTTTCCATTTCGATTTGAACCGTCACGGTGCCTGTTCCATCAATGCGCACCTGCGGGTCGCCTACAAAGGTCTGCGCTCGAAATACGCTAGAACCAGTAAGCTCTCTTATATCTATCGGATCTGTTTCGGCGAACATTACCTGATTGACCCTACTTTCTGGACCAATTATCCGCAAAACTTGCGGACTCACTTCACTTCTCTTAATCAAGTACTCCGGTTTCGCTCCTCCTTCAAATGTGATGTGAATGGGGATATCCTTCGCCGTTCTGCGTTCAAACTTCACACGAATCTGCGATGGTACGGCCCTGCTCATGGTTACCCCGGCGGGCAGTTCCAAATTGGATTCCTCAATCGTGAACGTTCGCTCTCCTGGTTGATTGGCCGAGGCAAGATTGATGATCACCGCTGAAGTTGCTAGACCCGCTGGACTAAGCCTTCGTGATGGCCCTCGTACCTCTACCCGCAGTTTATCGGGAACTTCTGAGCTGATTTCCAGATCTGTTGGAATGTTCTTGTATTCAATTGGAACGCTGATTGCCATCGATTGTTCCGGTTCTCCGACAATAGCCAGCCAAAGCAGGAAAGCCACGGCAATGCTTAGAATCTTCCAACCAAAGTTATTCGTTAGCCATCGAAGCTGTTTCATTGCTATCTAACATCCTCAGATTCTGTAGATAACTCGGCAGATTCGGTAGAGGGCCGGAAGCTCTTGTTGTGTTCCTGAAATCTGCGGCCAAAGTGGTTCATCAGCCTGCTTTCCAGCCTTTCGATGGTTAAATCCTGTTCGATTTCACGGAACGTTGCAATAGAAATCTTGCCTGTCTCTTCACTGACGATGATAGAAATGCAGTCCGTTTCTTCGGTGACACCAATGGCAGCCCGATGCCTGGTCCCCAAATATCTCGCCAAATCCGGTTTCATGGTTAGCGGCAAAAAACAGGCCGCCGCTGCCACTCGATCGCCCTGCACAATTACCGCTCCATCGTGCATTGCGCCGCCGTGTTGAAAGATGGATAACAACAGGTCTCTGGAAAGAACCGCATCCATGGGCACGCCGCTTTCAACGAATGTGCGCAGGCCGATATCGCGTTCCATAACGATCAACGCGCCTGTTCGAGTTTGCGCCAACTGTTGCACCGCCAGTAGGATTTCGTCAATTGCCTCTCGCCGCTTGGCGCGGGAACCGAACCCTACCATCCGTCTTCTACCCAGCCGCGCCAGAATACGCCGGATCTCCGATTGAAACATCACAATCAAACCAAACACGCTATATGGTGCCAAATTCGCCAAGCTCGTTCTTAGCAACTCCAGCTTGAAATAGGTGGCAAGTCCATAGATCAGAACCAAAGTGCCAACGCCGGTAAGGATGTTCGCAGCACGGCGACCGCGGACAATTAAAATGAAATTATAAATAAGCAGCGCGACAATGGCGATATCAACCGCCGCTGTCCAACTGAATTTGGGCAGTGAGGAAAGTAGGAAGTTCAGGATCGCCATTCTGCTTTATGCTTTCCGGCCATTTCCCACTAGTTTAGCTTGTATCCCTATACGATGAAAGAATATTTGGCCGCAGCGATGGAAAGGCCCAGCACTTCAATGCGCTTCAGATCCGCACTTCCCAGGCCAAGACCTTCTGCCAACAGCAGAGTGTTGTCGCATTTCTGGAATGGAGAAGCGCCTTTGGGAGCCCTGGGATCATAACCCATTACTGCTGTGCCCACCGTATCTGTGGTGACGGCGTTGAAACCAGCCAGCAACAGCCCAGGGGTTACGCGGCGTATTCCTCGGATCCAAGGACCTTCGCCACCAGCCACGGTTTCTATCCCGTCTATTAGTGCGATGTCGATGGGTCTGGCAGCATTAAGGTCCGCCACAATTCTTGGCATGCGATAGCCAGGCTCACGGCTGGAATCCTTATTCGATTCCGCTGGAGAACAGGATGCCGGTTGACGTTTGCCAACATGGCAGGTTTCCACACGGCCCTTTGTAGGGCTTTCATTGGGTTCGTCTTTCCCCGCGTCGTCACCATAGATTGATGCAGGGGTAATTCCAAACATATTCTTCATTGCCAGGGTAATACCGCAAGTGGCGTGGTCCTTCAACTTGGCCATGCTCATCATCACGTCGGTTTCTTCGTAGGCCGTATTCAAATCATATGCCGGAAAAATAGCACCTCCGCCGGGAACTTTGAACCGGTGATACTTCTTGCCGGAACCCAGGGCATTCGTGTTTTCGAAAACGACATTCGGCGAAATAGATTTCAGTTGGCGGACGTTCCAACCTGAATCGAGCATGTATTCCTCAAGAGGCCCACCGCTGGCCCAGCAGCTTTCTACGAAACGAACCCGTTTGGCGCCTGCCTTCACCAGCAGTTGTGCAACTGCGCCCACCATTTTGGGATGCGAATAATGAGTTACGCCCAAAGGACGGCCTTGGAATTTGAGGGCAGGGGAGCCTGTCAAATTCAGCTTCACTGTCACCGTCTTGTTCTTGACCACGCGTCCCAATCCGCCAAGTTGGTCAAACATGGTGGCAAGCGTTGTGTCCAGTCCTTCGTCGTAGGATTGGCAGCGGGCTAGGGCCACAGGAGGTGCAGGCGGAAGCTTCCCGGTGGCAGCCTGGACCATTGGACCAGCAGATAGCGCAGCTAATAAATCACGGCGAGTCATAGCAATAGTGTACAAGAAAGCCGTAGATGGACACCCCGGATTTCGCAGCCCCCGCATTGGGTTCCGTGTCTCCTCTGGCTCCCTTATATGTCCACTTCGTTTTTATTGGATATAGTTGAAGAATGCTGCAAATAAGCGTCGCGAAATTCAAAACCGCTTGTCTTAAACTTCTCCAACAGGTTCGTAAGACACGAGCCCCAATTGGAACGGCCCTTTATGCAGAACCGTCGAAGCTTCGTAGTAAGTCGTATGGAGCAATGAAAGCAACGCTACGTGGGCCTGTTGGTGATCTGATAGCACCGTTGGATGAAATTACATGGGACGCCCTTGGTAAGTAAGCTAATACCTGACTTGCCTAGCTCCTGATCGGATGCTTACGGACGGCGCAGATCAGTGGCCGCCTGCGGCTTCTTCATGTATCACGGGCGCATGCACGCCAACAGGGATCTGCACCAGCATATTTTCTTTGCGCATCACCAACGTTGAAGTGTTGTAGCTCGCCAGCTCGAACCCATGACCGTGCGTAATTGCATCCGTCGGGCAGGCTTCCACGCAGAACCCGCAAAAAATACAGCGCGAGTAATCAATGTTGTAGACCTCAGCATATCGCTCGCCGCCGGAAATTCGCGTCTGTTCGGTATTTTCCGCCGCTTCAATATAAATGCAATTCACGGGGCATGCTGCTGCACACAAAAAGCAAGCCACGCATTTTTCCATACCATGAGCGTCGCGCTGCAATACGTGCGAACCGCGATAGCGTTCCTGGAAGTTTACCGGAGCATCCGGATAATCTTCCGTCACAGTGGGCTGCATCATTTCCTTGAAAGTGACGCCCATACCTTTGGCGATAGCCGCCGCCGAACCGAAAATTTCACCAATTAATGCCATGCTGTCCTTTTAGTTTAGCGTAGGTTTTGAAACAAAATCGAGTGGTCCTGCTTTTTGAAGTGCCATCCTCACGGGATGGCTAATTTAGGGACCCTCAACCAGGCTTATAGAGCGGAATTTTCTCCGTCGGCTGAAATACAATAACCCCCACGCGATCGGCTAATTCTTCAAGCAGTGGCTTGGTGAATCCCTGCTCCGCCGCAGAAACGGTGCCATCGGTTTCAACCACGAATAAAGACGGAACGTTCGATATCCCAAAAGCGTTACTTGCCTGGTAACCGTTTGCAGCGGTGTCCAGCAATGTTGGAAAGCTTACTCCAAAAACCTTGTTGAATTCGTTGGTCCCCTCAGGACCATCCTGGCTGATGCCAATTACTTGGAGTTTGGAGTTCTTGGAAAGTCGTTCGAGGAACGGAAAAGTAAATTGACAAGTGGGGCAAGATATTTTGAAAAACGCCAACAGCGCCGGTCCGTTCTTCGAAATTTCAGTCAGTGATGTGATTTTGCCGTCTAAACCCTGCAGCTTGCACTCTGGTGCGGGTGATCCTTCCGCCAACATCGCTTTCATAATTTCCCATCAGCCTTCTGTTGTTGAATGAAATTGAGAATGTCGAAACGCCTGATTTCACGATTTGGGAAAAAGCTGTTGATAGCCTGTTGCTCATCGTCAAAAACTTCAAACACCGTTTCTAATTTGGTAAGCACCAATAGCTCCACATTGCGCCTGGTCAAGTTCAATAACTTGAGTTTCCCCTCGGCCTTGCGAAGTGTAGTGAAGCACATTACCAGTGCACCTAGGCCGGAAGAGTCAATGTAATCGACGTTGGCTAAATTCAAAACCGCATTAACCCGCCCGCCGGTTACCAGCGTCGCTACTTTTTCCCGCAGTGCTGCGACGTTCTCGCCGGCCACCAATCGCCCTTTCAAGTCGATCACTACGATTCCTTCCCGTTCACGATCCCCGATTTGAACATCCATGTTCGCATTCTAGCATTTGGACTGCCGTTATCTTACGATCATTAAATGCCCATAGGCTTTCATTCCAAAATTCTTTGGATCAATTTATCGGAACAATCTGCCCATTGGGAATCCCGGCCGGAGCAATTTTTTCGTCAGTGGGGCGGATGCGGCTTACTTGCCACACGCCTATTGTTAGAAACGACGCCGCCAAGGCTGGATCCATTTGATGCCAGAAATCCACTAATATTCGCTTCCTCCGTAATTGCCGGCCATAATGCCCCAGGACTTTCGCGATTTTCTGTATGTGCAAAAAGTCCCCTAACCTTCGGCATTGGTGATGCCAGGAGCGAAGGTCCCTTTGGCCACGCCTTAAAGTGCTCAGGGGCTGAAGCAATTGTGATTACAGGTCAATCGGCAAAGCCGGTAGCGATTGTGGTGGACTCAGGCAAAGTGCATTTCCTTGCCGTCGCAAAGTTATGGGGTGCCACTACGGTTGAGACCACGGAAATTTTGCAGGCCAAATTGGGCGCCAACGCTGAAGTAGCGGCCATAGGGCCTGCTGGCGAAAACATGGTGCGCTTTGCCTCCATTGTCACTGGAGGAACTTTCCAGGCAATGCGCATGGGCATGGGCGCAGTAATGGGATCGAAGAACTTAAAGGCACTGGTTCTTGTGAATGGCTCACAACCTTCGCCTGCCGATGCTGATGCGCTTCAGGTCATCAGCAAATCGTTTGCCGAACGCATCGCCGGAAATACACTGAGTCTATGGCAAAAGCAGCCTCCGGGTTTTTCCAATTGGATTCACACACATGGATTGCAGGCGGCTTTGTCCGTAAACAACTATTCGAAATCAACGCTGCCAGGCCTGGAAAGTTTTTCAACAGAACAGTACTTAAAGCGTGCAGCCGGAGTTGCCCCCTGTGCCCATTGCCCCAACGATTGCATTCAACTGATCCATCCCACCGGGCAGGGAGCTGCATTACCTTTGAAGGCTAGTGGCATGCATCAGGAAGTAACCGGTACGATGGGACCGAACCTGGGCATCACAGATCTGGATTGGGTTCTTTCCGCAAATAATTTGGCAAATCAGTCTGGAGTGGATCCGGTCTCCTTGGGGTACGTGCTTTCCTTCGCAATGGAACTGGGCGAGAATACCTTACTCAGGGAGGTCCCTTCGTTCGGCGATGCCGACGGCGCTTTGGCTTTGATGAAAGCCATCATCCACCGCAAAGGCTTGGGTGAAATCCTAGGGCAAGGTGTGCGGCTTGCCTGTGAATCCATCGGCAATGGGGCAGCGCAATACGCAATGGAAGTGAAGGGGCTTGAAATGACCTGCTTCGAACCTCGCTCGCAGGCCGGGTTGGCGATTGGGTATGCCACATCACCAGTGGGACCTCGCTACGACATTTGCGAACATGATTGGGATTTCGACGTTAAGGTTGGCTGGGACCATGCACTTCATTTGAGCAATACTGTGGGCATTCACGATCGCATGCCGATGAACGAAATGAGTGGAGAAAAAGTGCGGCGGTTTAAAGCCTTGAACACTCTATGGTCGGCTGCTGATACGCTGGGGTTTTGTATTTTTGCATCCGCTCCTACTCGAATCTTCTCGTTGCCCGAAATGGCCTCAATCGTTGCGGCTGTTACCGGTTGGCAAACTAGCGATTACGAATTAATGCAATGGGGTGAGCGGCGCAATCACTTAATGCGCGTCTACAACCTGCGGGAAGGAATCACAGCCGTTGAAGACACGCTTCCCAAACGGTTCTTTGAGGTCCAAATTTCTGAAGGAGCACGGGCCGGCGATGTGTTGGACCGCCAGAAATTTCAGGAAGCAATGCTAATTTATTACGCATTGATGGGTTGGACAGAGCAAGGCATTCCTACTGCGTCGACGGCGCTGCAGTTTGGCATCCCGCTATAATAAGGTCTATGGCCACATTGGTCAAATTCAATATCCCATCCGCACTTGATCCTGCTCAACTCACGGCTAAACAGCAGCATCTGTTTCAACTGCTGCGTGACATGGAGCGGGTGATCATTGCCTATTCCGGCGGCACCGATTCAGCTTATCTGGCCTGGGCCGCTCAGCAGGTATTAGGTGCAACCGCTGTCGCCATCACCGCCGATTCAGCATCCATTCCTGAATCCCATAAGCGTGATGCGGAAGCTTTTGCCCGTCAGTATGGCATCCGGCACGAATACATCGACACCTACGAATTTGAAAATCCAGACTATGTGAAGAACGATTCCAATCGCTGCTTTCACTGCAAAGACGAATTGTTTTCCCGCTTGGATCAAGTTTGTTTGGAACGCGGCATAACCAATGTGATCTACGGCGTGAATACCGACGACTTGGGCGATTTCCGTCCCGGTCAGCGTGCCGCCAAGAACCATAAAGTGCAAGCCCCATTAGTGGATGCCAAGTTGAGTAAAGCGGAGATTCGCGAATTGTCCCGGTTGGCTGGACTACCCACCTGGGACCGCCCCGCTTCCGCCTGCCTAAGTTCGCGAGTGCCCTATGGCACTGCTGTGACAAAGGAAACCATCAAGACAGTTGAGAAAGGCGAAGAGGAACTCAAGGCTTTGGGATTCCGCCAGTTCCGTGTCCGCTTTCACGATAAGTTGGTTCGGATTGAAATTGATCCACAAGAAATGGATAATGCTTTGAGTCGCGATATTTTTGCCAAGATGACTGCCATTTTCAAACCCCTGGGTTTCCACTACGTCACTATCGATTTGGAAGGATACCGCCAAGGTTCCATGAACGAAGCACTGCCCGAATCTGTGAAGTTAGCTGAAATAAGGCCCTAGGCTAACCCTCAGGTGTTTCCCCCATTGCGAATTAATCCGGTTCGCCTTAGATTTGGAAGTATGAAGTGGTCCGTACTTTGTTTATTCCTCTCTGCCTCTTTATTGGCTCAAACCACCGGCGTTTCTGGCACTCATAGCTACGATCTGAATGGCAATCGCGTTTTGGAATCGGAAAGCAGGCAGGTTGTTTCCGCCAAAGGTGACGTCTTATCCACATCTCAAATGATGCCAACCATCAACGGCAACATCGCTCCACTGGAAAAGATTGAAGAGAAAGTGCTCAGCAAAACAGATACCACCAAGGTTGTCGAGCGAATGGTGATCCCTTATGACGCAAATGGAAATCCTGGTCAGCCGCAGCGTGTAATCACCACTGAGCGCAAGAATCCTGATGGTTCCAGCAGCGTGGACCGCGCCGTTTATTATTCCGACATCAACGGTGGATTTGCTTTGGCGGAAAAGGAAATAAAAGTCAGCCGACCCGGTGCCAATGGCAGCACCTATGAAAAAACGGTTGTTCGGGCAACTCAAAATGGCGAAGAAGTTATCGAACGGCAGCAAGGCCGAATAACCAATGACAAGGCCAGTTCATCGGAGGAAGTGGCTATCGAACGGCGTGATTTGAACGGCAACCTACAGCCCGCTGGTCGAATCTCCATTCAAAAAGAAGAAAAGGATGGCGTAGTGAAAGAGTCGAAAGCAATCTATTTTCAGGAAGGCGGCCAGGTTCGATTGGCGAACCAAACCCTTAGCGAAACAATAGCTAAGAAAGATGGATCCAGCATCACAAAGGTGAATGTCTTCGGCTCCAACAGTCCTGGGCGTCCGGCTACAGATGCCCCTGAATTTCGAGAGCAACAAATAATTGAAAAGGTTCCTGGCCCCAATAAATCGGTTTCTGAAACCATTAGCGTCCGTCGTCCAACCCTTGACGGCGGGGGCACCCTTGGACCGATTTTGAAATTGAGCGAGCGAAACTGCACCGGACAATGTAATACTCCTTAGGATGCGGCAGCCGCTTTGGAACTCGACCCTCTGGCCCTGGTCCATTTTCCTCACATTCCTTTCGGCCATCCTTTCGATGGTATCCACCTCCAATTTAAATAAGATCACTTCCAATGCAATAATCGCCTGGGAACTTGCCGGATCAGGGATGCAATCAGAAAAACTGATGACAGCTTGGGGGGCCGAGGGGCTTCGCCTGGCCGGCTTCTGCTTAGGAATTGATTTTCTTTTTATTGCAGCTTACGTCACCGCGATTAGTTTGGCATGCCTGTGGGCTAAAGATGGGTTTGAAGAAAATGGCTGGCCCTTGGCCGGCATGGGTTTGGTGTTAAGCATCGCAATGATTGCTGCAGGTGTTTTCGACTCGATTGAGAACTATGCTCTGTTGCAGCAGCTGCTCCATGGGGCTGATGATAGCTGGGCTTTCACCGCGCGGATGTTGGCGCTCACTAAGTTTTTTATCGTGATTCTCAGTCTCGCCTTTGCCTCACTGGGTGCCATCGCCCAAAGGAAAGCGGTGGTCGGATTGGTCCTTGGAATCATCACTGTTCTGGTAGCCCGTCCGGTTTGGGCTTTTCTATAACCTGCATTCTCGCCAATCCCGAAAATGGCCATCACAACACCTGTTCAGCTCAATCTGCCCTCTTTTCATCCGCTTGCAAAAAAGCAACAAGCTGCGCTTTCAAAACCTGTGAGACTCTTTACGCAGGAAGACAAATTGCTGGCCAGCAACTTTCTAAATTATCAGTCCTCGAGGTGATTAACTCTTCTGGCGTTCTAAATTGAATCCGAGTCGCAAACACGATAAGGATGAAAGGAGGAACGCTAGTTGAATGAATTTTTGCGTTTGCAGGTTCGCGATGGCGTGGTGCGTTTGTTCGTATCCGGCTTCACCTGCTCTATAATCAGGCTTATGGCCTTTCCCATCCAACGGCTCCGCCGCCTTCGCGCCACTCCCCAAATTCGCCGAATTGTGCGGGAAACCAGTCTCGAGCCTGCAAACTTTATTCTTCCCCTCTTTGTCGTAAACGGTGAAGGCATTCGCAAGGAAATCAGTTCCATGCCTGGCAACTATCAGACTTCCATTGATCAGACCGTTGCCATTTGCCGTGAGGCCGCCGCCGCAGAAATTGGCGGTGTTATTCTGTTTGGCATCCCGGAACATAAGGATGAAGAAGCTAGCGGTGCCTTTGCTGCCGATGGAATTGTGCAGCGTGCAATCGAAGCCATTAAGCGAGAAATCCATGGACTGCTTGTGATGACCGACGTCTGCAATTGCGAATACACTAGCCACGGCCATTGCGGCAAGATCATCAACGGCGATGTGGACAACGATATTACATTGGGTTGGCTTGCGAAATCCGCCGTATCCCACGCCCGTGCCGGTGCCGACATTGTCGCTCCTTCCGACATGATGGATGGCCGAGTAGCAGCTATCAGGGCAGCCCTCGACGCCGATGGATTTTCCAATACCCCAATCTTGAGCTACGCTGCAAAATTCGCCAGCGGATTCTATGGACCGTTCCGCGAAGCTGCCGAATCAACGCCGCAATTCGGCGATCGCCGCAGCTATCAAATGGATTCAGCCAACGCTCGCGAGGCCATGCGGGAAATCCAAATGGACTTGGATGAAGGCGCAGACATGATTATGGTGAAGCCAGCCATGCCCTACCTGGATATTATTCATGAAGCCCGCCAGCGTTTCGATGTGCCGATTTCCGCCTACCAGGTCAGCGGCGAATACAGCATGATCATGGCTGCTGTGCGCAATGGTTGGGTTGAAGAAGAGCGCGTGATGATGGAATCACTCACGTCCATCAAACGCGCAGGAGCAGGGCTAATCTTGACATACTTCGCCATCAAGGCAGCCCGTCTATTGAATTCCTGAGCTTCACTACTTCACATCGATCTTCGGCATTGGCACCGCTTGCACCGGCTCATGCAGGCCGAACGAAACAATGGATGTGGACGACGCAATTGCTACAAACTGCTTTCCCCCTACCGCATAGGAAATTGGCGAAGCCAACAGTCCTTCCCCAATGTTGAAATGCCAAACATGGTTACCGGTGCGCGCATCCACGCCTACCAGTTGACCATCGTCATCGCCGAAAAACACCACCCCGCCAGCTGTGGAAACGGTACCTGCCCAACTTTCAGCAGGGCCAGTCATTGGATATTCCCAAACTTTCTTACCCGTTTTTGGATCAAAGGCTCTTAGGAAAAATTGGCCGGGATCTTTCGGTTTGGGTCCGGCACCGCCACCCGCAAAGCTCTTCTTGGGCTCGGGCTCTTTTGAAGAAGAGGTGAAAACGTCGCACTGCTCCAAAGTCACCACGTACAGCAAACCTGTTGCGGGGTTGAACGAAGGCGACATCCAGTTGGTTGCCCCTCTTACACCTGGGCACACCAGATTTCCAGTAGCCGTCGGCCCCTTGTTCGGAAGTTCCATCGGTCTTCCCTTTGCGTCAATCCCGCTGGCCCAATCCAGCCGGTCAACCAATTTTGTGGCGCGAATATATTCGCCGGTAATTCGATCCAGCAAATAGAAAAAGCCGTTTCGATTTGCGTGCAGAACCAGCTTCCGCATTTTCCCTTCAATCGGAAGATCCACCAGCACAGGCCAAGCCTGGGCATCCCAATCATGCACGTCATGCGGAGTGAATTGGAAATACCATTTCATCTTGCCAGTGTCGGCATCCAGCGCAAGCAGCGAACAGGTGAATAAATTGTCGCCTTCCCGGTCACCACCGTAAAAATCAGGCCAAGGGTTTCCAGTGGCCCAGTAGAGTGTGTTTGTATCGGGATCGTAGGTGCCGCTGAGCCAAGTGCCAGCGCCGCCGTACTCAATATACTTGCCCCAGGAATCGGACCCTTTCTCGCCCTTGGCAGGAATCGTGTAGGTTCGCCATAGTTCTTCACCGGTCGACGAAGAAAGCGCAGATACGTAACCACGCATCCCCAAGTCACCGCCACCAACGCCCACCAGCACCTTGTCTTTCACAATCAACGGTGCCGCTGTACCGAAGATGCCGTCTTCAATGTTGCCGTACTTCTTCTGCCAAACTACTGCTCCTGTCCGCCGGTCCAGAGCCACCAGATAAACATCGGCAGTGACGAAATACACCCGATCCCCATAAATTGCCGCGCCCCTACTGGCCGCTTCTTTCTTGGCTCTTGTATCTTTGTACGACCATATCAAGCGGCCCGAAGTCGCGTCCAGCGCGTGAATTTCGTTGGTGTTGGTGACATACATTACACCGTCGTAAACAATCGGATTTGTTCGCAGTCCATTGGCCTTGGGAACACGGTAAACCCACTTGGGAACCATGTTGGCCGCATTGCCCGTATTGATCTGCGTCAGTGGACTATGGCGCTTGCCCTGGTAGTCACCGGCAACAGTCAGCCAGTTTGCCCCAGGACTCTTCTTGATATCTTCAAAAGTCACCTGTGCCGAAACAATCGAGGCCATGCAGGTTAGTGTCAGAAATCGGAAACGGGTCATTTGCTTTTGCTTTCCTTTTCAAAGGGTCTTAGGCTCTGCCTGGAAAGGTAAGCCACCAGGTCATCAAGTTCAGATGCTGAAAATCGCTTTCCGTAATCTTTCGGCATAGGAGAACCTTTCGACAGGGTCATCTCCGTGACGTCCGCCATATTGATCAAATGGAGATTGCCTTCCCGATCTTGAAGCTGCAGCGAATAGTTCGATCTATTCCGAGCCACACCTTTCAACGTTTTTCCGTTTTTCAAATTCAGGCTCACCGCGTGATAGCCAATTGCGCCGTCGGCATCGGGATCAATGATTGCTTCCCGGATCGCCAAAATTGGCCGCACGGAAGCAAGGTTAGAAAGGTCAGGGCCCATTTTCCCTCCTTGACTGTTGATCGCGTGGCAATTCATGCAAGCGCCTTTACCCGCAAATAGCATCCGTCCACTTTCCACGTTCCCATTGATCGCAGTTTCGATCGCCGGTGCTGTCAGCGAAGTCACAAAGGCCACCACTTGCCAGGTCTCATTCTCAGGCATGTTTGAGGCTGGCATCACTGCCCCAATTCCTTGTTTGACGGTTTTGTACATCGCCTTGTCATCCAGTGGATGCCAGGACCCGCGTTGCCGCAGATTAGGGCCTCGGCCGCCTTGGCCGTCTGCGCCATGGCAAGCACCGCAGCCGCTGGCGAATAGCTTGGCACCGGCTTCAATCGCAATAGGATCCCCTATGAAGGGATGTTTAGAAGCCTCGCCCGCCGCTTCATGTTGCCCAAACAAGGGCAACGCGGCCAATAGTAAGACCAAAGGTGCAAGTCGCATAATCGGTTTATTATATGCTTATCCGTGCCTGCTTAGGGGGCAACAGAGATTGTCACCTGCTCCTGGCTGCGGGCATCTCCAACTGTTAAAATCACCGGAACATTTCCTATCGTAGAAATCGTTTCTGGTATCAGCACATTCACCTGCATCAATCCTGCAATCAAATTCGGCGCCGCACCAGCGTAGATTACTTCTGCGGCTTGCCCATTGACTGTCACGCTCACAGGTAATTGTGGCTTTGGATAATAGTCGAAAGCTAATTTCCCGCTCACTCCAAACGGACTCGTTTGTCCCTCGCCCGTTGCGTACAGCACTATGATGGACCCTGGCTTTGCGGGATTCACATTGCTATTAAACCTGCCATCACTGTTCAATGCCGCAGCCTGGCCTTTACCTGTTGAATCCAGCGTAAATATGCCAGGTGCAGCCGATCTAACCGCCACTCGCACCGGAGCCGACCGAGCCCCTTTATATTCCAAAACAACATTGACGCTGCCCCGATTGATTACCTCGTAAGGCACTACCAGTCCAACTTGATTCAAGGTTGAGAATAACAATGGTGCCGCCACCTCATCAAAGAAAACCCGCGTGGACGCCAATTGCGTCAATGCAACGCCATTTTGAATTTGGATCCCCGTCAATTCCCCGGTTCCAAACCCGATGCCAAAAAGGTTCAGGATCTCTCCTGGAGCAATTGCGCCTCCCTTGAAGCTTGCCCCATTCAGCAGCCCTGTTTCACTAAATATAGGCACCGCTCCGGCAATTGCCAGTTGATAGGAGGCCTGTGCGGTTCTGCCGCGCGAATCGGTGACGCGAACTGCAAAGGTGTACTCACCAGCAACCGAAGGTATTCCCGAAACGATGCCCGACGATTCATTGAGCACAAGCCCCGCAGGCAGTGGGCCTCCGAATGGCGTCCAGATATAAGGAGCAATGCCGCCTTGCACCACAAGTTGCTGGCTATAGGAGTTCCCCACTGAAGCACGCGCAAGATCGGTTCTTATGATTAAAATGTTTGTCCGAATGTTCAGCGTGTAGTTTCGGCTAGTCTGCAATCCAGAGCCATCTGCAACAGCCACCGCAAAGCTGAAGGCTCCGTCCAAGGTTGGAGTTCCACTCAGCCCGCCATTGATGCTCAGTGTCATTCCAGGCGGAAGACTACCCGATGAAATGGTGAACGTATAAGGCTCACGGCCTCCAGTCACCTGGATAATCTGAGTGTAAAAAATTCCCACCGAAGCGTCTTGCAAGGTATCAGTTGTGATGGATAAGTTCGTGGATACAGAATCAACGGGCAATGTGTAGGTGCGGTCAAAGTACGATCCAGCCGCATCCACCACTCGAATCGTAAATGTGTAGATTCCCGGAACAAAGGGCGTTCCAGTCAATACTCCGGTTTCTGTTAACGATATGCCCGGGGGAATTGGTCCGCTTCTTACCTGCCACGTATAGGCACCGAATCCTCCAATCGCAACCAGTCCCTGCGTGTAAAGACGGTTCAATTGCCCTGATTGAATCCGTTCCGTAATGATGGTGGGGCCGTCAACGCGCAGCACAAAGGCTTTCTGAGCAAAGTTGTTGGATGCGTCCGACATGCGTATTGAAAAGTTGTAAGTTCCTGGAGCGGGAATGGGTGTGCCTACAATTTCGCCAGATATGGTTAAGTTCAATCCAGGGGGAAGCGAACCGCTCACCAGCGTCCAGGCGTAGTTCCCAAACAACGGTAGGAAGCCGCCATTCCCTCGCAAGGTTTGCAGATAGGGCGTGCCAACGCGGCCTGTTCCCAATATCTCCGTGACAATTGTGGGAGGCTGTACCACGCGAAACTGAAAGGCTGCGTTTGCCATGCGTCCATCAGCATCGGTAATTTGCAGAGTAGAAAAGAAATCGCCAACCAAACCGGCGACGCCAGTAATTGAACCCGACTGATTCAGTGACAATCCCAGAGGCAGCGTACCCGATTGAATACTGAATGCGTACGGTGTTCTGCCGCCAGTTCCATTCAGTAGATAGGAAAAGAATGTGGCCTGAGGCACCGCCACAAAGGTGGTGTTGGTGATGCGCAATGGATCTGTTGTTTGGCTGAAGCAGGGGGCTGTTGCCGTCAGAAGCAGGATTCCTAATTGAACTGTTCGTGAATTAAAAAACATTGATAGCTCTCCATGCGATAAAATGTAGGGTTTGGCTGACATGAGCAATATTATTGTGCTGGGTGCCCAATGGGGCGATGAGGGAAAAGGCAAGATGGTTGACCTTTTCTCGGAGAAATTCGACGTGGTCGCTCGCTATCAAGGCGGGCATAACGCCGGACACACGGTTTATATTGGGGAAACCAAGTACGTCCTCAAACTGATTCCCAGCGGCATTTTGCGCCCTGGTGTTCGTGCCGTAATTGGCAATGGCGTGGTGATCGATCCGGGGGCTCTGCTTTCTGAAATGGCCACGCTGGAAGCGGCAGGCATTGCCGTGGACCAGCAACTGCGCATTTCGAATCGGGCGCATGTGATTTTTCCGTTCCATCCCCTGATGGAAAAAATGTCTGAGGCGCGTGAAGGACACGTTGCCATTGGGACAACCTCGCGCGGCATTGGTCCGGCTTATGAGGACAAGATTGCCCGGCGCGGCATCCGCATGGCTGATTTGATTGATACGGACGCATTTGCGGAAATGTTCGATTCTTTGCTGGCTGACAAACTCACCATTGCCAAGGCTTTCAACATTCCTGTTGATCAGGATTGGGCTACCATTCGTAAACAATATGAGGCCTATGCAACGCGGCTTCGGCCACTGATCTGTGACACCTCGACTTTGCTTGGCGATTCCATCAGGGAAGGGAAACGGGTGCTGTTTGAAGGTGCGCAAGGAACGATGCTCGATATTGATCATGGCACGTATCCCTTCGTTACGTCATCCAGTGCTTCAGCCGGGGGTGCTTGCACCGGAACGGGTGTTCCTCCAACGAAAATCAATGGCGTGATTGGCGTATCCAAAGCTTATATTACCCGCGTTGGTGGTGGGCCGTTTCCCACCGAAGCTCACGGTGAGGAAGGGGAACGGATTAGGAAAGCCGGCAAGGAATTCGGCGCTGTCACAGGTCGACCCCGACGCTGCGGTTGGTTCGACGTGCCATTGCTACGGTTCACAACTACAGTGAATGGGTTTGACAGTTTGGTTGTCACCAAACTGGATGTGCTGGATATGCTCGCCGAAATCCCCGTATGTATCGGCTACAAAGTGAACGGCAAACAGACCCATGAGATGCCGGCAAGCATTCGCGAAATTGAGAGCATTGAGCCCATCTATAAAGTGTTGTCAGGTTGGCATTGTTCGACGAAAGGTACTTCCACTTTTGATGAACTGCCAGAGAAGGCTAAGACCTACTTGAATTTTCTGGAAGAGAAAACAGGGGTGGAAGTGGGCTGTGTTTCCAATGGGCCCGAACGTAGTGAAACCATTATTCGCGTTGGGTCCAAGCTGGAAAAGCTTCTGGGTTAACAAATGACTGGATCGCGGTTCTACTCCGTCGTCGCCACATTGCTGGGTGCGATGGGTTGGATGGCGATCACCTCGGTTCGGGATGAATCACAGACTTGGGATGAAGCCATTCATCTCTCCGCTGGTTACAGTTACTGGAAGACTGGCGACTACCGCTTGAATCCGGAACATCCTCCGCTTGGAAAGCTCTGGAACGCCATTCCATTGCTGTTCAGCGACGTGCCGTTGCCGCTAGGCCATCCTTCCTGGCAGAAAAATCAAGAGTTCGAGTTCGGCCTCCAATTTCTCTACAACGGACCGTATCCGGCTGGAGATTTGTTGTTTCAAGCCCGTATGATGACGGTTGCCATAATGCTGTTATTCGGGCTGTCGCTGGCAATCTGGGTGAGGGCAAAGTTTTCTGCTGAAGTTGCCATTGTCGTTCTTGTCTTCTATTGTTTCGATCCCACGATCATTGCTCATGGACGCTATATTACAAGCGATTTATTGATCGCCTTTACCAGCTTTCTGGCGGCGATCAGTTGGTTATGGTGGTTAGAGCGGGGAAGATGGTGGCGGCTCGGAATTGCTGGTGTGGCCCTCGGTCTGGCTATGGCCGGCAAGTACAGTTGGCCATTTCTTCTTCCTGTATCTATCCTAATCGCATTGCTGCAGCGCATTCCCCTGAAGCGAATTGCGAAAGGGCTGATTGTTGTAGTTATGTTCGGCGCGGTGGTTGTGGCGATCACATGCGCTCCCCTGTCGTCGAAGCTAATCCCAGCAACGCAAAGGTATCGGAAAGCGCATCCCGAGACGATTCTCCTAAGCAAAGCCATTGAAGGAACCTACGAGTCTAAGACGACATTGGGCAGCATTGCAATGGCTGTCTCCCCGCGGTTAGGAATTCAGGATCATCCTTATTTGATTGGCATTTTGAAACATGCAAGTCATTCGCGAATGGGGCATCATGCCTATCTGTTTGGCCAAGTGTCGGAATCCGGCTGGTGGTATTACTTTCCCGCGGCGCTTTCGGTGAAGATGCCAGTAGGGCAGATTCTAGCATTGATACTTGCGATAGTTATTTGGGTTCGTCACCGGATTGTTTCGCCTGCCGGGTTTCAACTCGCAGTTCTGTTTGCAGTCTTGTATCTGAGCATTGCAATGTTTGCCGGCATCAATATTGGGGTCCGTCACTTGTTGCCGATATTGCCGTTTCTCTTCGTTGTTATGGCCGTCACTTTGGCGGACCGATGGCGCGTTGTTTTGGCAGTTTGCCTCCTACTTTCGGCCGCTGAAACGGTTTGGCGCCACCCCTATCATTTGTCGTTTATCAATTTGCTGGCTGGCGGCCCGGACCATGGCTACAAGTATTTGGCGGACTCGAATATTGATTGGGGGCAGGAACTTAAAAGGCTTCGAACCTGGAAAGATGCAAATTTGGGCGAAGACCACTTATGCGTCGCTTATTTCGGAAGTGCATCCATGGAGTATTTTGGTTTGTCCGGATATCCTGTTCCGCACAGCGATGATTTGCCTGGACGAAAGGATGTAGATTGCATGGCTGCCGTCAGCGTGACGCTATTAGCGGGAGACTATGTAGGCCGGGACACATATGCTTGGCTGCGGGAACTTACTCCAGTGGCTCGGATTGGCCATTCAATTCACATTTTCGACCTTAGGGCAAGGAATCAAGAGGCTGGAATCCTGAAGGAATAATCACGCCAATCACGTTGGCCAGGGAAATAGAGTCAACCGTATGGTGAGACTGAAGAGTTCTAAGATTGCCGCCAATGGGCACATATGATACTGGAAGCCGGCATAGGGCAACACAATGATTTCATCCAAGCATCCAAGCTAGAAATGGCAGTTGCACGACTTAACACAGAAACAGATAAGCAGTTGAGATAGATGGGTAACCCTAGACTGACTAGGCTGCTGATCCAGAGGCGGCTGCGCACGCGAAGCACTTTACCAAAAGGTGACATTGCCACGCGCTAGCCCCAATACTGTTTACTTAACTTAAGGATCTCCTGATGTCTTTTATCCCAAAAACGGCAGTTGACGCACCGTCCATAGATCAACTCCCACACCCAACGACAGTTGCGTGGAAACCATCTGTCACCTGAATGGTGAGCGCTTTTTCGATTCTAAATTCAATCGAGGGGCTCGGCGTGGGATTAAGGTGCGGAGGGCTGTGAAATCCGGGACGGGGCTGCAATTCAATGAAGATGTTCTGCTCATGGAAGACTTGCAAAAGAATTGCAGCCCCGTCCCGGATTTCACGAATTGGACAGAAAGGGTGCCGGTTACCCTAAAAACGGCAGTTGAGTTGATGACAGTACAACGAAATGGCTTAAACAATTGCACTTGCCGTCATAGGATAACGCAATAGCATCACCCAAATGGTGAGACTGAAGAGCGTGAAAGAGGTCGCCAAAGGGGACACGGTACCCAGTCCGCTACGCCCTAGCGCTCTATAGAATTTCGTTCAGAGTTCTGTTGCTTCAGGCAAGGGAACCATGTCCCCCGTTTGGCTCGCGATACCCTGATCTTCGAGACAATCAACTGCCGTTTCTAAGGTGAAACACTTTTCTTTGCCGAGGGGGTAATAACGCCGAAGTGGGCAACTTTGCGGCGGACAAGCCGGACCGTGTGCAGGAACGATAGCCGGTCTGGGTCGGGTGTTTTGCTGGCGGGGGACGATTTTTTTAGGCCAGCTAAAACTGATGTTGTCTTGCGTGCGTTTCCTTTGGCCGTTTTTGGGATCCAACGAAGTGGAACTTAATTCCATTGGGAAAGCATTGGGTTTGTATCTACGGCCTGAGGGCTAGGTGTCGGACGGCTAGAATCCCGAAGGAATAATCCAGAAGCTCTCGCGCCAATCGCCCTGGGCAGGGATGCTTTGCAGACCCTTGTACTTGCCTGCATGTGCAAGATTGAAACCATTCGTAATTGCCGTCATCGGTTCAAAACAGATAAATTCGCGGCCTTTATCGGTGGGCGCGTAAATAACAGAAATGGGGAATTTTTCTCCAAACAAAACGGTAACTTTTTGTTTGTCCCCTTCAATAGAGAACGACGCTTTTCCCTGAGCGTCTCGTTGCAGGTTGGTGAAGGCATCGTCAAACGAAGTGGAACCCAATTCCATTGGGCTTAGGAAAGGGTTGGGCTTAATCTCTCCGGTTGGCGTTAGCTTGCTGTTGAGAACAATCTGGTCTTTAGCAGAAGATGTCATCCTCCACTTTTCACGAGGAGCGTCGTGGACTTGATAGTAAGCGTGGAAGCTGATGGAAACCGGCATTGGCTCCATCGAATGATTGATGATGTAGGTCTCACACTCCACCATTCCTTCCACCAGCCGGTAGGACATTTCAATGGTGTGAGCGAACGGAAATTGCGCCATCCATTTGGGATACTTCCAGAACTCTAACCTGCTGGTGAGCCTAGCACCGCGACCGTCCGCTTCCAGTTTCACAACTTGCCACTGCGACGCAAAAACCACTAAGCCGTGAATCGGTTGCCCGAATCCATCGTTCCGATAGTTATTCAATTCAGGATTTAGATTGTACTTGTCGCCGTTGGCATAATACGAATTTTGATCAATCCGATTGGCCCAAGGCGCAAGAAACGGATTCCCCAATTGGGTTGGCTTGGCCTTAAACTCAGCAAGAGTCTTATAGGGCGACCAAAATACTTCTTTGCCATTGACCTTCAGCGAATAGGGGTTGTTCCCAAGGGAAGGAACAATGGACAGTTCCGTGTTTTTTGATGAATCGCTGAGGCGTACGACTTCAATACCATCAACGGAGATTTTCTGGGCGGTGTAGCGCGAAGCGGCGTCGGTCATAAGTGGAATGAAAAGGAGAAATGTGTGGAGTTTCAAGGGTCGTATCGTTCCCGAAGATCGAGTTCAGTTTCTTCCTGGCAGCACCAGCAAATGCCCGGAGTATAGGTTCGAATCGAACAAATATCGCACCAATAGGTAACGAAGAGTTTTTGATTGTTCTTCAGAACAACCATGGATTTTGTATGGATCGGACCAACGTTGAAGATGCCTGAACCTTCAAGCTTCCCGGAAAGCTGGAAAATCAGCCCAAGCACTCTTTTGTCCAGGAGAACGCCCATGGTCGGCTCGTCGCCAGAAAGTAGGGTCTTCTTGTTTTCAGTTTCAAGAAGAGGCTTGCCTGAAACTAGCCGCAAGGTGCCCTGGATGGATTCCACTAAAGAGAAAGCTGAAAGGGGTAGCCATGAAAGAGCAATGGGAAAAAACGATCGCCTATGCATGACTACCTCCTTATTATGGTTTCAAACTGCAGATTTGATTCTACTATTCGTCGTCGTCGTATTCATCTTTGAGCGCAGCCTTTTTAGGAGCTGCCTTGGTGGTAGATTGCAATAGCTCTTCGTCCTCAGGGGCTTCCGTTGGGGTTGAATAGTAATACGAGTGATAGTAGGTGTACTTGGAGTAGAGTTCGCCTCTGCGGGCTCCGTTCACAGCGATTCCGAGCACGTTGTTTTCGCAAAGTGATTGTAATGCTCGAGTTACGGAATCGATGGTTGTGGTGCCAATGCGCACAACCAACAAAGTGCCGTGACACATTGTGGAAAGTAGATTCGCATCCGCTGCGAATAACAATGGAGGGCTGTCTAGAATGACCCAGTTGAAAAGCTCTGGAAGGCGGTCGAGAAGAACTTTCACTTCCTGAAGGTTTAGAAGTTCAAGAGGGTTCAACACTGCCTCACCAGCGGGCATCAGGAACAAGTTTGTGCCGGCCACGCGCTTGATGATCTGATGCAGTTCTGCCCTACCTAAAAGATAATCGGTAATTCCAGGGGAACGATCAATCTGAAATAGTGAGTGGATGATGGGGCGGCGGAAATCGAAATCGGCAAGTAGCGTATTGTTCCCTGCCAAGTGCGATTCCGCAAGCGCGAGATTGACCGCAGTAAAGGATTTGCCTTCAGCAGGAGAAGCGCTAGTGACGACGCAGGTGTGAATGGGCTGCAAACTCTGCAGGTGGTTCAATCTGGTTCTTAAAGTGCGAAACTCTTCACTCGGGGCATCGTGAGGTTTCGTGGCGTCGATCAGATGGGAATCGGCGAGAGGCTGAAAGGGCACTTCTTCAATTCGATCTAACAAATCGTCCAGGCTAATCCCCTGTGCCTGTGGCATCTGGAATTTAACCCGTCCGGTGGGAGGCGCTACGCTTTGACCAGTCGATGTCTGAAAATTTGGAGCCTGCCCATAAGCATAATCAGGACCATTTCTTTGAAGAACGGCTGGACCATGGAGTTCTTGTCGTTGTGAATCGTAGTTGACTGCAGCACCGTCTGGTGGAGCTGCTTGTGGCGGATAGGCGGCAAGCACTTGCTCCAAGTGGCTTCCTCTAGTGGGTGAGCCTACGTTCTGGGAAGCTGGAGGCTTCGGTGGGGGGGGCGGGAATCCGGGCCGTTGTTCGGCTTTTTTTAATGCGTCGTGTACTCTGCTCATTCCAATGCCTTCTCTTTATTTATGTTAACAAGTTGCTGACAATTGGGCCTTGGCTGGTGATTTAAGGCCGGGTTGACATGTAGTAAAAAACGGAGGAGAGCATAATGCCGATTCCCACGAAACTTGCTGTTGACCAAGCGACCAAGGTTAATCTTCGTCGGCGTCGAACAACCAAATCATTTTCCAATAAGGGAATGCAGCCAAGGATTGTCAGTTGCGTATAAGTTCTAACGTCCTTCAGGTTTTTCAGGGCTGTGTCTTTCAGTTCCCGGGCACCAGCAAGAAATAGGCCTAGTAGCAATCCGGCTGCAGTTCCTGCGCCGACGATTAACGCCCGATTGGGTTCGCTCGGACTTAGGGGAAGGGAAGCGGGATCGAGCATTTCCAAGGTTTCGCCCTGCTTACGCCCGGTCACGATCGTGGCTCGCTCTGAGATTGCTTTCTTTTCGCTGAGTTCTTTGTAGCTGCTCTTAGCTTGATCGTAGTCGCGCGTTAATTCCTGGTATTTCTGATCGGAAAGCGGAGTTGCATCGAGACGTGATTGGAATTGCTTTGCTGTTCCATTGATACGGCTCGTTTCTTTGACATATTCGTCTAATTCCTGGTCCTTAGATTTCAAGAGAGCTTCAATTTGAGCAGCCTGTCCTTCAAGAGCCTTGGCCTCTTTACTCATTGGAGCAATTTTTCTTGCTTCCGGTTTTGGGCTGGAAACTAACTCCCTGGCTTTGGCGATTTCATCGTCTTTTTGAATTTGATCCCGCTGACGTCTTGCAATTGCCAAAAGTCCTTCAAATCGCCTCACATCCGGATGGTTTTCTGTCCAGTGTTCCTTTGCCTGAAGAAGATTATTTTCAAGAAGCTGAACTTCTCTTTCTTTTTCAACTAATTTATCATTGCGCTTTTCCATTGCTGCTATTGATGCCGGAGATTCGATAGGGCTCTTGGCGGCGGTCAGTTGATCCCTGGCAATTCTCAACTGCGTCTCCAACATCAGTTTTTCCTGATTGACACGATTGATTCCTGCGTTCAAATTACTCATACGCGTTTCCATAGATTGGAGCGTCGAAAGATTTGAGGTCCGGTCATCCGGAAGGCGGCCGGCGTTGGCAATTCGGAACTGTGCCCAGTTATTTTCGATTGAGTCCAACTTTTTACGTGCAGTTTCCAGTTCTTCTTTTAGAAAGTCCGTTGCTGCCTGTCCCTGCGTCAGAGATTCTCGAGTATTCTCAGAAAGGAATCTGCCCACTAGATCCTGGCAGACTCGTTGCGCAATGTAACGGTTATCGTACGCAAAGGAAACCTGAAACGAACCATAGTTCCTTTTTTCCCCAACAACGGCATTCCCTGACAAACCAGTAACCCCGCCGATCTTAATATACTTGTTCCTCATTTCTTCGATCAGATCTTCAATGGGAAGCCGTTTGATTTCTTTCGGATACAATCCGTAAGTCTGAATGATATTGGTGAGCGTTGCCCGGCTGAGAATGTTTTGCGCCATCGAACTGATGCGCTGTGACATATCCACGTTGATGTTGGACACAACCAACTTTTCGGAGATTTGAGGAGGGGTAACACGAATAGCTGCTGCTGACACGAAAGTGTCTGGCCACAGGAAAGCTGCCACCACCGATATCACCAAACCCGCAAAGGCGGGGCCAAAAATCCAAGCTTTATGTCGGCGGGCAGAGTCGACGTAATCGTCGAAATCCATAGCCCGTCGATTGACCGGAATAAAATCTGATCCTTGCATATTACATTTCTCCGAGTTTCTTATAAAAAGTACTAATACTAATGATGGGCGTGCAACCTACGGAACAACCACGTGATCGCCAGTTTCCAGATAGATGTTTTGTTCCAGCTTCTTGCCGTTAATCACTTCGGCGTAGTTGAACTTAATCCGCTTTCCATTTCGCAAAATTGCGATTTTCTTTTTGTTTGCAAACTCTCTAAAACCACCTGAACCATTGATTGCTTCCAGTATTGTAGTAGGAACTACTAAGGGGTAAACCCCCGGTCGAGTTACTTCGCCAACCAAATAATATTTCCGGCTTCCCACTTGCCTCAAACCAACCAGAACTTCAGGCCGTTGCACATACTTCGAGTATGCTTTTATTACTTCATCTTTAATTTCGTCTAAGGTCTTGCCGGAAACTTCCATTTCTCCTGAAAGCGGCAAAGTTATCTTCCCGTCAGGACGAATTGCAAATGTGCCGGACAAATCTGCCTCGCGCCAAACCTTAATATCAATTACATCCTCAGGTCCCACTTTGAACGACTTGGGGTCTACTGGAGCCATAGCACCGCCGGCTGTAGTGCCATCCTGCCGAATGATACTAGCCTCCTTTTCGGGCTTCGTACTCTCTTGCTTTTTGTCGTTTTCCTGTCTCGCTTTAGCAGGATCGGGGGCTTGCGCCAATAAAACACTCGCCATGAAAAATAGGGAAATCAGGTTCATTGTCGTTTTCAAAACAGTACGGGGAAGCATTCGGTCATTCCTTGACGTCTATAACTTAGCGGTGAAAAATCCCGCCCGTGGGCAAGTCCTTGTCGCAAACTGTCCAATAATAATTGTATAACAATGGGACGGTCTTCTATACTGAGCGATGTAGTACTCGCTAAATACTTATACTTTGTATCATAAATTACTCGGAGAAAAAATGCAATACTTTCTTGCAAAGACCGACCCTGACACATATCCTATCGACAAGTTTGAGAAAGATAAGAAAACTTGTTGGGATGGAGTGAAAAACCCTCAGGCAGTTAAAGCAATCCAAGCCATGAAGCCCGGCGACAAAGTTTTCGTTTACCACAGCATGGGGCAGGCCGCCATCATGGGAATGGCTAAGGTGGTTTCAGTCCCCAGACCAGATCCGAAAGAAGTAAAAAGCTGGGTGGTCGACTTGGAATATCTGCACCGTACTGAACCTCCCACAACGTTGCGCGAGATCAAGGAATGCGGATTATTCGCAGACTGGTCTTTGGTTCGACAAAGCAGACTGTCCACTATGGCAGCTCCGGAAAAGTTCGTCCAATGGATGAGGGCCCGATATCCGAAGTTAAAGTTGTAGTCACTGGGTATTGCCGCGAGCTTGAACTTTCCAAACAGTTTCCACTAGTTCGCCGCGAACGCCGTAGATGTGATCGTAAAGGTTCACGGTTGGGTCGCAATGTGGAACGTAGAACTCCAGCCTGTCTCCTAGTTCGATGGGATGATTTGACGTCAAATCTAATTTTCCGTGTTCGTCCCCAGCCCAGTTATATGCGGCTTCGCCTGAGCTTAACTGTGGTGGAAATGGGCGATCAGTTGAGAAAGCTTTGAATCCGGCATCCACAATTGCTGTTGTTGCTGAAGGCTTACTGAACACAGTGGCAATCACCGAAAGCGCGTAGCCGAAATCCGTAAACTGGTTTGAATTCCCCTGGCTGCCAATGCTTTTGTAGTCGATGTCCATAAACAGGAAGCTTCCTGGTTGCAATTCAGTAATGCCGTCAATTGCAGAATCGATGTTGTAGGTTCCCGTGGAGCCGCCGCTCAACCATGGGCAAGGCACTCCACTTTTTTCGATTTGCCAACGGGTTTCCACCGCCAATCCCATAGCTTTCTGACTTGCCAATTTTCGTTTTTCAAATCCATGGGTATGAGCTGAGGGTCCGGCGAATGCTTGAATTCCTGAAAAGGACAGATTGCTAGCTACATGAATTTGGCGCGCCAGTTCGACGGCCTCCTTGCCAGGAGAAATGCCAGTGCGTCCACCCACCAACAAATCGATGGCAATCTGCAATCGGATGCCTGCTACCGAGGCAGCCTGGTTCAGCAACTCAACATTTTGGATGTGATCTGCGCAAAACACAGTATCGGGATTTTGTTGCGCCAACAAGATTGCCCTTTCGATGCGCCAAGCTCCAACCAGGGGAGTTGTTATCAGTAAGCCTGTGAGCCCGGCTCTGGCAAATACTTCTGCTTCCGATATTTTTGCTGTGCAAGTCCCCACCGCTCCTGCATCGATACAGGCTTTAGCGATCTCAATACTCTTGTGAGTTTTTGCGTGGGGACGGAAAGCTTTTCCTGCGTCTTTCAGGTGGCTGGCCATCTTTTGTAGGTTTGCTTCAAAAACATCCAGATCAACGACCAAAGCCGGGGTTGGCAAGTCTTCTTTGGCCACCTTGCCGTGCAGTTTGCCAGAGGTCAGCAATTTTTCAAATTCAATCCAGGAAATGCTCATGGTTGTGTGTTTTTGGCGATTGACTCAACAGAACGCATTAGACGGAGCAAATTGCCGCCATAAATTTTGCGGATGTTTTCCGCAGTATGGCCTCTTTCCAATAAAGCCCGTGTCAGAGCAGGAAATTTCGAAACATTATCAAGACCAATCGGGACGCAACCAACGCCATCGAAATCGGATCCAATTCCAACATGATCGACTCCGGCTATTTTGATCACATGTTCAATATGCGCCACCACATCAGTCAAAGTGGCGGGCACTATTTTCAGTCCAAGACGAATGGCGATGGCTTGCGATTCTTCTTCAGTACGCTGCGAAGAAAGTTTTCCAAGCTTTGCCAATTCGGCATCAACCGCTGCTTTTCGAGTGGGGTTGTGCCGGGTAGAAGAGTTCGCCGATTTTTCTGCTAGAAATTCACAGCCGAAATTAATTTGAATCACGCCATGCTTTGCCGCCAAAGCGCGTATCATCTGATCGGTCATGTTTCGGGCGATTGGGCTGAGTGCTTTGCAGGAAGAATGGCTGGCAAATACCGGGGCGCTACTGGTTGCAAGCACGTCGGAAAAAGTTTTGTCGGAAACGTGTGAAATATCAACAATCATGCCCAAGCGGTTCATTTCCTTCACCACTTGTTTGCCGAAAGTTGTAAGTCCGTTGTGACGTCCAGCATCACCGCTGGAATCTGCCCAATTGTTGCTGTTGCTGTGAGTCAGGGTCATGTATCGAACGCCTAAATCGAAGTAAGTGCGCAACAGGCGCAAGCTATCTTCAATGGCATGTCCACCCTCAACGCCTAACAAAGCTGCAATTTTTCCATTCCGTTTTGCCGCTTCGATCTGGTCGGCAGTGGTTGCCAGTTGAAACCCGTTGGGATAGCGAGAAGCAATATCGTGCTTCACGGTATCGATCATTTCCAGCGTTCGATGAGCGGCATGATTGCCTTCCACATAGCGACCACTCACATACACGGCAAAAAATACGGCTCCCACTCCACCTTGTTTGAGTTTCGATAAATCAGTGTGACGCTTTGGCTGAGGCTGGCCAATGTCCATGCCATCCACCGTAAAACTGGTGACATCGTTATGGCTATCAATCAGTAGCGCCGATTGGTGGACTCGCTGCACTTCCGCATCACTTACAGATCGCGGGGTTTGTGGCAGTGCGACAGCTGTAGCGAGCAGCCCAATCAAGAATTTGTTCATAGCGATTATTATCGCGCGGATCTATTTTTCCAGCAGAGTTTTCAGCGTTGCGAAGTCCGCATTGAGTTTCTTTTCAATAGGAGCGCGCAGAAAAACAGAGGCCAGGCGCAGCCAACCTTTGCAGCGGACCTGATGGATGTGTTCAAGACCTTCGGACTTGATGCGGAATTGGCTGACGGCTTCCATGTCAGGACTGGTGAGGCGCACGGAAAGGAATTGATTGGGAATCAGTTCAATCACTTGGGAATCCATCACAGTTCGTTTTCCTTCCACTTCCACAATTTCCTGGCTGCGGCTGCCGGGCCGAACCGGGCCATCGGTGAGTGGCTTCGATTCAACTAATCCGTCAATCCAAAGACGAATTTTTGCAGGGTCCGTTAAGTAGGGAAAAATTTTCTCAGCGGGCTGGTTGGTTGGTAGAAAGACGCGATATTCCGCTGGTTGCCCGCCCGCCGTGTAGAGCGAAACCAGAACTGCAGCCAGTGCGGCCGCGAGGCTATAGAGTATTTTCTTTAGTGTGCTCATCGAAAGTGCCAGTTCACTCGTCATGCTAGCACTTGATCAAGTTACTAAGCTTTATCGGTTAATGCCACTGGAGGACAATACCTCCGCTGATCACGGCATTATGTTGAGCGCCTCGGATGCTTGGAAGGTTGTAATTCGGGCTTCCGGTTATGAAATCGCGGAATTCGCCGCGAAGGGATAGACTATGCCAAATTCGTAGATCTGCTCCGCCACCGAAATTGAAAGCACTGCGGGTAAGTTCCCGAGAGACAGGGTTTGCCTGGTTGTTGCGCAGTTTTGTGCTTTGTTCATACAGTGCAAACCCGCCACCAACCGCGACAAATGGAGATAGCTTAGCTTTTGGCAAAAATTTCAAACGGAAACCAGGAGTGAGATAAAGGGACGCCACGTCTCGGGTGGCAATCTGCGGCCCTACTGTGACTTCGCGATTGGGACTTGCAAGGAAATGTACTTCCGCATAGAGTGCGACATTATTGAACTCGAAAAGTCGCCGTCCATAGTTGATCTGAAGGGTACTGTCCGCCCCTAACTTGAGAGGTTGACGCTCCGATGCAGTAACGCTGCCAATTGAAAAAGCGAGTTCGTTTTTCTGAGTCCATATAACTTTGGGTAATAGCAAAAAGATGCAACAGCCAACAAGCTTGTTTGAAAATCGCATAGTGTGGTGCCCCTATTTATTTATGGAGACTTAGCCAAATGCGGTTACCATCCTTAACGTAGCGAGTGGAGTCCTTCATCCATTTGCGTTGAATATCTTTGCTGTAGTTCAGGTAGAGTTTTCCTGATTCAATCTTCCATGCTTCCGGGTCAATTCCAGCAGTGTAGCCATGGCTCACTGCCCAGGCGCAGTATCCGCCGTATTGCGGCAAGTATTTTTCAGGTGTAGCGGTGAATTGGGCACGATTACTGTCTGAGGCAAAGTGCCAAGTGGCACCGCCCCATTGTGCGGAGAACACATCTGAACCTTTTTCTGCTTTGCCGATTTCAAAATACGCGACTGGGTCATAGCCCTTAATGGCAATGCCGGCGACATTCTTGTTGATGGGGTCTACGAGGGCTGCTGCCTGGACAGTCATTGTCAGCAGGAATGCCGATGATAAAAATGTGGCCAAAATTTGGTGCTTGCTTTGGAACGCATTGCAATATTTCATGCAGATAGAATCCCTGTTGCAGCACAATCTATTCCCAATAATCGCAGTAAGGCATCGCGAACAGACAAAAGCAAAAATAAATTCAACTGACGTTCCGTCTTTCATCCTCCAGACCGCCGCCCAGCAGCCTGATTCAGATTCCATTCAGAACGTCAGAAGAGTTAATCAATCCGCGGACTTGATAATTTGGAAGTTGCTGGCCAGCAATTTGTCTTCCTGTTAAAAGAATCTCACACGCTGTCTACAAAATACCTCTTCGCATTTTGCAAGCTTATGAAAAGATGCCAAATTGCGATTTTCAAGGTTGGTGATTGCCACTTTAATGAGTCGCATAAACAACGAATGTCGCATTCTCAAAAATCGGGGTGGCCTCTTTGAACCGGTCCTTGACTTTCACCACTAAGTAGTCTGCTGGTACAAATTTGTAAGCTTCCAGCGAAGTCAAATAGGGTTTAGCAAGCGTTGCTTGCCATCTTGACCACCATTCATCGGCCAGTCCCTTATGAAAATTTACTTGGCCGCCACTCTTCCAGTCTACAAAAATAGCTCGTGCTGATTCCCCGCGAAATACTCCAGGATAGAGTTCCTTTCCTGCGTCAGGAAAGTGAAAAACACTATCCGTCGGCGTCTGTTTCGACCACGCGATGAGCGATTCCAAATCCCGGTTATAGACTTTTGGATGAGTACTGATTCCAGCCACGTTAGGAATGGCCCAGAACGGAAATAGGATAGCCAGACAAATCAAAGCTGGACCAAGCACTGCTTTCCGGTTTATCAGGACGTTTGCGGTCACTGCCAGCATACTCAACAACAGTAAAAGGACAACCTTTTTCAGCACTGATTCCTTTGTAAGAAATGGCAGGAACGCCTCCCAGGTTTGTGTTTGAACTGGAACGGAATACGCCAAATAAAACCACACCAGGCTAAGCCAGTACCTCCTCCGCTGAGCGTAGCGGATTCCAACCGCAATGGCTCCCAAAACCGCCCACGCCATGACAAACAGCAAAGCCCTTCCTACCTGGAGTTGCGGTCCCATGGCCCACTTGCCTTTCTCCAAAATGAGGTAGGAAAGTGGGATGCTACACACACCAATAATTGTGAGTCCGACGTGAAAGTGCCGAAGGGTTTCTGGTGCCAGTACCCACAAAAGCTTTGCCGATAGGAGCGACGCCGCAAGTAAGAGTAAATATTTCCCCCACCAGAGATCCAGCCACATTCCCACCCAATTGTAGGAAGCCCGCATGCGTTGCAAATGCTCTAGGCTCTGATCAAGTAACACGAATAGATTTTGCTTTTCCTGTTCTCCAATTTGAAACCTGGAAACGATCACAAGCAACACGACAAAACCTCCCAGAATCCCCGCAACCTGCAATCGATTCTGGCGCCAAGCCCCCGTTGCTGGAGGGCGAAGTAGTAGGAATCCCATCACAAGCCAGACCGCCCAGACTGTGGGCGGATGCACTAACAAAGCCAAACCTGCAGCAATTGCGGCTCGCTTGGGACATTCATTTGCTATCCATCCGATGGCCAACCACAGCAGCGGTAAGGCCATGGCGCGCGGAACAGGCTCCAACTCCCAAAGCATTACCGCTGGGCCATGCACAAAGGCTCCAATGGCATAGCAACCCACCCCGAAGAGGCTCATCACCCTGGAAAAACTCCAGGCCCGAAAAATCAACCAGATTCCATAAATGCCGGCCAATCGGAATACGAAGTGAAGTGTTGGCAATACATGGTTGAACCCAAGGCCTGTAACCTTTCTTCCTGTCAATGCCAATTCATCGTAAATAGTAAAGGAAAGATGGGGGTTTGTGGCAATCAGATCTTTCCCTAAAAGCTGTGGATCCCATAGCCGTTCCAGCATGGGTAAATAGATCTGGGTATCCGAAGTCAGATAGGTATGACCGGGAAAGACAAAATAGCTAAGGCAATTGATTCCCGTCAGCGCAATGGCCACGGCAAGCGTGGTTAACTTCATTGGGCCGGTGTCTTTTCCAATTGCTGCTTTATCCAGAGCCTTTGGGGATTCAATTCAAGGGCTCGGGTTAGTGCTTTCCTTGCGTCAGCGGTTCGTTTCGATTTCCGGAAAGCCAAGCCAATCCATAAATGGGCTTCGGGCAACTTCGGATCAATCGCCAAGGCTTTTTCAAAATCCTTGATCGCAATATCTGCACCTCCGCCGAAACTTGCCGGGAGGTAATATTTTCCAACACCACTCGCCACCCAATTCAAGGCTGATTTGGGGTCAAGCGAAAGCGCAGTGTTCACTTCTCCTTGTGCGCAGCGACCGTACTTCATAACAGTTAGTGGATTAGCAGGGATCACTTGGCCGCAAAGTGTCCCTAATAATCGGTGAAATTCCGATCGCTTGGCGTCCAGTGCAACAGCAGCCTGTGCCGCAGGGATGCCAGCCTCGGCCGCTGAACGAGCCTGACCACGGTCATTGACCTCTAGCGCAACCTCAGACAGATAGCTATGTGCCACAGCCGACTGATACTGCGCCATTGGGTCTTTGGGTTTTTGAGCCGCGTTGGCTGCGGCCGACTTAGCTATTTTTTCCAGAGCAGGCCTGTCCTGGCGATTTCGTGCCTTGTCCAGTTCAGTCTCAGCAGCTCCCCATGAGAGAGCAGATACGAGGAATACGCTTGTGGTGAATTTCATTACTCTAGACGGGAAACTTCCCGTTGCCCTACTAAAAAGTATAATCCCAAGCACGCCAACAGCCCACCGTTGATAGCCAGCACCATTGGGACGCCAATAATAGGAACAAAGTAGCCGCTGAGCAACGCCCCAAATGGCATGCCACCGCGGAACGCCACGTTGTAGACGCTCATCACCCGGCCTCGCATTTCATCTTTAGCAATCAATTGCACTAGCGAGGTGACAAAAGCAAAAACGGAAATAAGCGCCGCACCGGCCAGGAAAAGCAATGCCAGGCTTACCCACAAAATTGTGGTTTGCGAAAATGCGATGGTTAGGCATCCAAGGACAACAAGCATGATCAACGCCAGCCTCCCTTTTCTTTTCTGTTGACCCATCGCGGCCACCAGCAAAGCTCCCGCTACGGCTCCGGCACCGGAGGTGGAAAGCAGGTAAGTATAGGTTTTGGCGTCAGCACCAAACACTTCCTTGGTGATTACCGGCAGAAAGGTCATAGTAGGGATTCCCAGAAAAGTCATCATGAACGCCAGAGCAATCAATGGTGCCATGGCTTGTTTGTTCCAGATGAATTGCAACCCCTGTTTTATGCTTTCCACAACGCTCTCTTTTCCTTTAGCTGGAACGAAACCAGGTTTCACCAACAGCAGCGACAATACCGGCCCCAGATAGCTGAGAGCGTTCAAACTAAAACACCATTCCGGCCCCAGACCCTTTAATGTGAGCCCACCCAACACCGGACCAATAATGCGCGCCAAATTAAATTGAATGGAATTGAGCGCAATCGCGTTAGGCATATCTTCCGATTTCACAAGCGTTGGAATTAGCGCCTGATAAGCTGGTCCGCCAAATGCCTGGGCAGTGCCAACGATAAAGGAAAGACACAAAATCTGGTACACCTGCACTTGATGAGTGAACAGCAGAAATGCCAGGAACATGGCGCAAGACATTTGCACCAGTTGTCCAATCAGCAGAATGCGCCGCCTGTCGAATCGATCAGCCACCACTCCGCCGAACAAGCTGAACATGAAGATTGGAATCTGGCCAAGAAAGGCGTCCCAACCAAGCATTACAGCCGAGCCCGAAATATCATAAACCAGCCAGCTTTGGGCAACCGTCTGCATCCAGGTTCCAATTGATGAAAAACAGGCACCCAGCCAAAGAAGGCGAAAATCGCGGTAACTAAACGCTTTGAAGACTCTTGCGAACAAGGAGGGCTCGCTTATGGAAGGGGTTTCTCGCGTTCGATAAGGTGGAGAATATTCCCATCACAATCAGCGAAGAAAACCAGCCGGTTTCCCTGATTTGCGAACGGTTCTCCTAGAAAGTGGACATTCTTGGCCTTCAACGCGGCATGGCCGCTATCGAAGTTGTCTACGTCAATTGCAAAATGGCGAATGCCAGGAGTTCTCATTTCATTGGCAACAGGATCGCCAATGGAAGGTATTATCTCCAGCATACTTCCATTCAGCGCTCTGACAAAAAAATTGCCGTCGTACTCAAAGTTGATACGGAATTCCAAATGCTCCGCGTACCATTCAGCCAAACGCTTCGGATTCGGAGAGGCGATGGCGGTATGTTCCAGTCCCTTAAACATAAAGGGATTGTAGCAAATAGGGTGGGTCGGGCTCAGTAAACTTGAAAACAGAAAACTTTGTTCGATCCGCTGGGCGACAACGAATACTCGCCGGGTTCCAAAGTTTCAGCTGCTTCTATGCGGTAAAGGTTAGGAGCAAGGCGTATCACCGTGAGCCGAAATGGACGGGCACTTTGCTTGCTCTTTTTGCCGCTGGATGGAAAGAACACTTCCCGATTGCCGTTCTTCACTTCAAAGCGGTATAGCTCCATTTTTTCCGCAGTGAAGTCCTTGGTTTCCATAATGAAAATGGGTTCGGCCATGGGTGTTCTCGCTTTTGCAGTGCTGCCCGTAACCATTCCGCCCATCCCATCTTTGCGGGATTCTTCCTTGGCTTCCCCGACGTCCAGTGCAACCAGTTTAGACGCATGCAAAAGGTAAGGCGTATCCACCGATTCCGGGCGCGGGCCCTTGTAGTCGGCAGCTGTTAATAGTGTCTGAAGCAGGAGGGCTACCGGAAGCAATTTCGTAATCTGCATATAAGCTATAGTATCTGTTCAAAGAGGCAGGTAGTAAGCTCTGAATGTCAAGTAATCGTAACGGGTTGCGGCGTGTCCCGGTCCCCATTGCCAATTGGACCGGCCGCAGAGCGAATTTTTCGCAGCAACTGTTCCAAATCCTGGTCAGCCAGCGGCTTACGAAGCAGGAATCCTTTCGACCCTTCAAATACTCGCGAAAGCCCCTCATCAATCCCTTCTGTCACAAGAATGAAAGTGATAGGCCGATGCCGGATTGATTCGTAGAAATCCCTCCATGTTCGCCCTGGCAGCCTTACAGAACAGAAAACCAAATCGAACCGTAAACGGTCCATCAAGTCTGAGGCTTCCTCCGCGCTCACCACCGGAATCACTCTATGACCATGTGTGCTCACTGTGGCAAGAATCTTCCGTTGTATAGCACCGTCAGGTTCAATCACCAGAACTGTCCATTTTTGTTTTTCTTCTGTTTGTTCAGCTTTTCGCCGGCTTGTTTCCGCCAAAGGCAATTCCACCTCAAAAGTGGAGACCGCCGCATTATTGCGGACTAGATGGATGTTGCCGTCATGCGCGTTCAGAATTCCACGGCAAAAATCCAGATTAAATGTGACTTCTTCCTGGGCATCCAGCGGTTCTAAACCCGAGTCCTCTTTGGACTCCACCAGTTCCGCATCTGAAGCCGAATATTCTATTCGCACCAATACGGATCTCGATGCCGTACTCAGCCCAACCAGAATACCCGCAGGCAATGTCTCATTCTGCTGACGCTCGGCATGAACCAAAAGACTCAAAAACACCTGCTCTAATTGTTTGCGGTTTCCCGTTACCATTACCGATTGATCTGCCAAGTTGGTATCCACGCGGATTCCCCGGGACTTGGTATTCAAATCCCGCTGTGCCAGCAGGATCCTGATCATGGAAGCCAAATCAACTTCACCTAAAGTTTCACTTGCTGTGCTGGAAAGACTGGTCAATCGGGCAACAATATCCGTGGCCCTGCCGGCGTGCGTTCCCATTGCTCGCACAGTGCGTTCGGTTAGCGAATCCAGCCTGTGTCGAAGCAAACTCGACGAAAGTTGACTGATCGATTGCAATGGTGCGGTAATTTCATCAGCAATCCCTGCCATCAGTTGTCCAGTTGCTGACAACTTTTCGCTGTGAACCAGTTGATCCTTCACCTCCCGCTGATGAAGCAACTGTAAAGCAATCGCTGCCTGGTTTCCCAAGTGTTGGCTGGAAACCTGTATATCCCGGCTCAACTTGTAGTTGTAGTTGCGCTTTGCGTACGATATTTCCAAAACTCCCAACGGTTCCCCTGCGCAAACCATTGGTATATAAATTATGCTTGTCGGTAACTGGGCTGCGGCCTCTTGTGACAACAGCGGACTGTGCCGCGTATCGGGAATTGTCAAAAGTGTTTTATTGCGGAATGCGAATACTGCTCCTGCCAATGGAGACTCCCGCCCCACCGTCAATTCTGTAGATCCCGAAGATTCTTCCAACGTCAATTGCCCGGCCCAGCAATCCAATGTTTGACTGCTTTTATTGAAAAAGAAAATTCGGAAAGACGATCCCTTCAAGATTCTTGGCAGCCCCGCTTGCAGCCTCTTCAAGGCCTCTGCGTGCGACTTTGCCAAAAGCAGTTCTTCGCCCAGCCCGTTCAGCGCCCGAATCGTCCTGCGATGGCGGGTCCAATGGCGTTCCAGCATACACCAAATCGCCAATACGGCTGCTAATAAACCCAGCAATCCAAACAGTGCCGTTGGATCCACCACCCAAAGGCGCTCCATTGGAATTAGCCGGCTGGCATCATCAACAATAATCTGGAAGAACCGGTTGTGATGCGGGTCTGGACAATATTGAGAGGCATACCCGATAACTCTTACTTTGTCTCCAGGGCTTAGTTTCCAGCTGTTTCCCGAGGGACCTGCCGCTGGAAGGTAAACCCGAACAACTTGTCCTTTATCCTCTATGTCGACAAATGAGCCTGCACTTACGGAACCCGTCGAGCGCACCTTCCCCTCGGTCATGACCAAACTTCCTAACCACGTGAATCCGTTGACCTCGGTCAATGGAACAGATCGAGGTGCCGGAACAAGGAGTGTCCCAATTTTGGCTATCGAAAGTACAGAAAGTACGGGAATGCCGTCCCGCTCGCTGATGCTTCCTGAAACCTCCAACCGATCCCCTGGCTGTACGCCATCGATCAAATCACCGGAGTCTTCAAGAAATAGCCCGCGACCAGCTTCATTTTGAATTGGGAGTAGGTGCGAGGCGGGGAAGACCAGTGCCCGGCCTGTAGCTACACCACGTACGCGAACCTTATCATGCAGCCGAGCCGGTTTGAAACTTCCGGTAATCCGCTCATTGGCTTGCTCTAATCCGATTTCAGGAAACTGGGGAGTTGGGTCAGCAAGCAAGTGTCCCTGGCTATGGATGAAAAGGGCAAGCAGCGTGCCCCTAAAGATGAAATTTTGTAACTTTATAAACCTTCTAACCATTTCTGCAAAATAGGATCGCGGAAATCCCGCACCATAACCTCCACACCCGGCAACCACTGTTCCGAAGTGGCAATTCCAACTACCTTCATCCCTGCCGAAACGCCGGCGGCCACTCCAGTGGCAGAATCCTCAAAAACAATACAATCTGATGGATCAACATCAAAGTGTTTTGCCAACTTCAGATAAATATCTGGAGCCGGTTTCGGATGCACCACCTGCTGCCCATCTGCAAATGCTTCAAAATACTTCCTCAAACCTGCCCGATCCAGAACAAAGTCAATATTGGCGGGCTCCGCATTGCTGCCCAACCCCAAACCAAGATGACGATACTGCTCCAAAAACTCCTCAACTCCCGGGACCAGGAACTCCTCAATCCGCAAGGACATCATTTCCCGAAAAAGCGCCTCTTTATTTGCTCCATGTTGAAACACTTCTTCTTCGTTTAATGTAGCTCCAAAGATGTCTCGAACAATCTGGTCGTTGCGCTTGCCATGCATTCGCGCTACCAGACTATCGGCTGAAACCCCGTGGTTCTCTAGGTAGATTCCCCAGGATTGGGTATGCAGAGGCATGGAATCAATAATCACACCGTCAAGATCGAATAGAAAATGCAGATTGCTTACCAACGAACATATCCCCCGTCCACCATCAATTGGTCAGCAGTAATGAAACTGGATTCGTCGGAAGCCAGGAATAATGCCGCATTGGCAACTTCAATAGGTTCCCCCAACCGGTTCAACATATGAGCTGGGGCAACCCGCCCGGTCCATTCCTCAACCGTAGTACCCAATCTGGCGATTTCCCGTACCGAGGCACTCGTGAAAATGCAGCCTGGGCAGACACTGTTCACCCGTATTTTGAATGGTGCTAAGTCCAGAGCCATACTCCGGGTCATCATAATTACTGCGGCCTTTGAAGCACTATAAGTAGTGAAATTGGGCTGAGCGATGATCCCGCTCATCGAAGCAATGTTGACAATCGATCCCCCTTGCTTCTTCAACGCCGGCAGTGCGGCCTTAGAGACCAGTGCCGTGCCAATTACATTCACACCAAGCACCCTATTCCAATCTGCCAAGTCGGCGTCTTCCAGATTCTTCTGGGTAAAATCGGCTGCATTATTCACCAGAACATCTATCCCGCCATAAGTATTCGTTGCCAGAGCGGCCAATTCTCGGCCAGTTTCCTCTTTGGAAATGTCCCCAGCCAAAAATATAGCATTGGATCCTCTGTCCCGAATTAACCCTGCTACCCGTTGCCCGTTCTCTTCGTTCAAATCATTCAGCACCATACGGGCGCCCTCTTCGGCAAAGCGCAGAGCGATGGCTTCGCCGATTCCCGCTCCTGCTCCAGTTAGAATACAAACCTTGTTTTTCAAGCGCATCCCACTATTGTAAGAGGGTGGTTAGGGCTTTCTTCGTTGCTCTACTGATTTATTCGATACAATAGCCAAATTGAAGTTGCAAGCCTCGTGATCAAATGGATTTAGATCAGCTCCACACTTTTTTGGAAATAGTCCGACTGAAAAGTTTCTCAAAGGCAGCCCAAACTTGCTTTCGAACTCAACCTGCAATCAGTGCCCAGGTCCGGCAACTGGAACAGGAAGTGAACACAAGCTTGTTTGATCGGTTGGGCACCCGTATTTCGCTCACCCCCGCCGGTCGTATTTTTGCCGAATATGCTGAACAAATTCTTGATCTTCGCCGCCGTGCCCAAGACACCATCAATGAACTGGAACGCATCCCTCGTGGAGAATTAGTCATTGCCGCCAATGAATCCACATGCATTTATGTTCTGCCTGATGTCTTCTCTAATTTCAAAGAACTGTTTCCTAATGTTCAATTGCACGTAGACCGCTCCTACGGAGCCCGTGTGGTTGATGCGGTACTAGACAACATGGCCGATTTCGGGATTGCCCAATTGCCACTCACGGAACGGAAATTGCAGGTGGTTCCCATTCATAGCGACGAAATCAAAGTGATCGTTCCCCCAGGCCATCCGTTGGCCACGGCAGGGACGATTCGGGCCGAGACGCTGGTTGATTTTCCTCTATTGCTGCCTAAAAGTGGCACCACCCGCTCGCGATTGAACACCTGGATGTATGAGGTTGAAGATCAGATTCATGTTTCCATGGAACTCGATTCCACCGAAATGATCAAACGGTTTGTCATGGCCGGACTTGGCGTCTCTTTTCTTTCGGCTTCCAACTGCAAGGAAGAAGCTGCATCAGGCAAGTTGGTTCCTATCAGCATGGGCCCCGATTCGATGACCAGGCGTCTAGCCTTAATTTATAGAAAAGATAAGGCTCTTTCCAAGGCTGCATTGGGGTTCATCCAAGTTATAATGGATAACGCTGGGAGCTCTTCCGGCACTGCAATTGTTTAGGTTTGTTTTTGAATTAGGTCGTTTTTGAAAAAATGGAGCAATCCACTCTGCGTACAAAGTCGATTCTGGTTTCCACCTTGGACCATACTGAATGGTTTCAGTCCAAGGAGGATCTTCCTGCTCCCATTCGCAAGCGAATGGAATCTGCGCTGAACTCTCCAAACTCTTTTACTTTTCTTCTCGCTGATCGTAATGGCAGGGATGAATTGGTGAAGACACTTGGAGGTGAATCTTCTCCGCTAACACCGCGGTATTCTTTGAAGAATTCCGACAAGGGTTTGCCGAACAAAGTTACGCTATCTGAGCCTGATACGCGCAGTTTTGATGGCATGAGCATTGCCACCACTATGCGCCGCATGATCATCGCATTTAGTCTGGTCCTTGCATTTACCCTATTTTTAATCAGCATAAAAATACTTTCCCATTAAGTACTTTTTTGGCCAACTCTCTTTTCTCCCAGCCGATGAGTTTTTCATGGAACGGCGATCCAAAATTAGATTTGACATCAATCAACCTTTGTCTGCCAAGTTAATTGGCAACGGAGTTACAACACAAGACCAGAACATCAACGGCACTTTGGAAAATATTTCCGGAAGCGGACTGCGCATTCTTTCCGATGCTCCACTCCCTGCTGGAGCCGCCATTCAAATTGATCTCCCTGATTCCATGATTCTCGCCGAAGTTCGCTATTGCGAACCGGCGAAACCCCACCCTCTCCGTCCCGATGAAAAATGCTACGCCATTGGTCTCTCCATGCAGGAAGTTCTCAGTGACATAAGTCAATTGGCACGCATGGTTGAAGGAATTATGGGTCTTGCCAAAACAACCGATCCTGTGCGCCGATAAAGAATTGGCAATTTATCAAACAAAAATGATATTCTTCGTTTGAATGCAGAAAGCTGTCGTTTTCGGAAGTGCCGGCCAATTAGGCCTGGAACTTGTAAAAGAACTTCAAGGAAGAGGCTATGCTGTCACTGCTCTAAACAGAGCCAGCGTCGACATATCGGACCAACGCGCAGTGGAAACCTGCCTCACGCAAATTGACCCCGCAGTTGTTCTCAATGCAGCCGCCTACAATCAAGTCGACATCGCTGAAATTGAACCTCAATCCGCTTATGCAGCAAATGCCCTCGCTGTCCGCAATCTCGCCGTAGCCTGTCGGCAAATGGATTCCCTTTTAGTTCATTTTTCCACTGATTATGTGTTCGACGGCATCACCAACCGGCCATATGTCGAAACCGATCCAACTCATCCTTTAGGAGCATATGCTGTCTCTAAGCTCGCAGGAGAACTGTATGCACAGGCCTACGTGGACCCGCTGATTATCCGTGTTTCGGGCGTATTCGGACCTGGTGGGCAAAGTACGGTCCGTGGCAATTTCGTTGAATTAATGGTTCGCCTTGCAAAATCAGGCCAACCCATAAAAGTTGTGGAGGATCATGTAGCATCTCCTACCTTCGCTCCTGCCATTGCATCTCGCACTGTCGACTTGGTGGAGCGAAGAATGCGGGGGGTATTTCACTTGGCCGGTGGTGAACCAATCAGTTGGTATAACTGGGCAAAACTGATTTTCGATTCCGCCGGACTGAAGCCGGAATTGAAACCAACTAACGAACGAGAATACCGAACAGCCGCGCGACGCCCAAAATTTTCAGCACTTTCAAACTCAAAGGTAGAAAAAGCTGGTATCGCCCCCATGCCTTCTCTTACCTCCGCGCTTGAACAATATTGGAAATTACGTTAGCTTTCATTACTTGCTAGCGGTCGCATAATAACCCTTCCGCGCTTGAACTTTCAATTCCTTATTTGCCGGACGAACTTCAATTTTCCGGTACCCCCCATCTCTTTCTGGAATTGTGGACGAGTACGTCAACGCATATTGAGTGCGCATCTCTTGTTGAATTTGCTCAAAAATGTCGTTCAAGGTCATTTTTCCACTCACATGGAATACACGCCCTCCGGTTTCCTCAGACATTTTTTTCAGATCGGAGTCATTGGCATAGTAGCCTCGATTGCGAGCGCGGAAGTAGGGGTCTTCGTAAAAGATGCTGTAGATGATAGCATCGGATTTTTGGGCAGCTTCAATAGCCTTTTCCCTCCTTACGCGGGAACCAGAATCCATGCCATCCGTAATCAGTACAATCGCCTTCCGGCCCACTTCGCTCTTCAGCTTGTCGGCCGCTGCCAAAAACACTGCATCAAACATAATGGTTCCGCGCTGCGGGGAATTGGGCACCGGTCCAGGGTGAATGCCCGAAACTGAAGTGTTCAGCCGCAAACCCTCCAAGCCTTCCCTGAGTAACTTTAGGGAATTTGTATAATCCTGCAACAGCTCTGCTTCGGAACCAAAGCTGATCACAAACGCCATATCCTTCGGCCTCAACACTTTTTGAAAAAATTGGTTAGCCGTCCGCTTTTCTTCGCCAATCAACCCTTCCTGACTCCCGCTAACATCTACCAGGAGTCCAATCGTAAGTGGCAGATCCGTTTCTCGGGCAAAATTCTTAATGGTTTGTTGCGTGCCGTTCTCGAACAGTGTGAAGTCATCCTTGGTGAGTGTACTTTGTAAAGCGCCCTTCTTGTCACGGACTGAACAAAGAATACTGACCAAGTCAACATCAATGCGAATAAGGGGAATTTCTTCCTGCACCGCAGCCGGCGGAACTTTTTGGGCCCAGCAAGTTGTCAGAAAAAGAAGGATAAAAGCTGAAAATTTCATTACAATACGAGATGTTCCACAACAGGAACTGGTTCCATGAGAAAAGCTCTGCAACATTTGAAATCCGCCGATCCGGTAATGAACAGCATTATCGAGGCCGTTGGCCCCTGTAAAATATCATACCGGGAACCGGAGTTTGAGACTCTGGTGAGATCCATAGTCTACCAACAGTTAAGCGGCAAGGCTGCCGGAACAATCTATGCCAGGTTATCGGCGGCCACTGCCCGGGCTGGCAAAATCCAACCTTCGGCCATTTTGAAGCTGAGGGAAGAGGGTATGCGCCCTTTTGGAATCAGCGGTCAAAAAGGACGATACATTACCGATCTTGCTGAAAAAACAGCTAGCCGGAAAATCCAGTTCAAGTTGTTGCCCGCAATGGATGACGTCGAAATTATCGAGCACTTAACCCAGGTAAAAGGGGTTGGCGTCTGGACCGTGCAAATGTTTCTAATGTTCGCTTTGCAGCGGCCAGACGTGCTTCCCACCGGGGACTTAGGGATTCGTACATCCATCACTCGGTCATATGGTCTGGAAGCACCCGCCACCATCACGCAAATGGAACAGATCGCAGCCCCTTGGCGACCGTTCCGTACCATCGCCTGCTGGTATCTTTGGCGTATGTTAGATGGCCCCGCGGATCTGTAGGGCAATGTGACACAATACCGAAGTACGTTTCGATAATTCCTAAAGGTCCCCATATGCATAGATCGCCGTTTTCCTCAGTTTTTCTTTTGATGGTCGTTCCTTTATTGGCACAACAGCCGCCACCTCCGGCAACGCCCACTCCACCGGGTGCTCGAAGACCCGGCGGATTTGGTGATCCATTCGCCGGGCAAAAAAGATTGCGCGCGCTGGTGATCAGTGGCGGCTGTTGCCACGATTACAGTGCCCAAAACAAAATTCTGATCAACAATGTGGATAAGGCTTTGCCTGTGGATTGGACAGTGCTCATTGAAGGCGGTCGTGGGACTAAAGGGAGAGTCGCCCTTTACGACACCCCCGACTGGTCCAAAGGATTCGATATCGTCGTTCATAATGAATGCTATGCCGATAACGATGACCCGAAAATGATTCGCCAGATCGCCTCTGGTCATAAGACTGGGATCCCTGCCATTTTCATCCATTGTTCGTTGCATTCCTATCGTGCAGCCACCGTTGATGATTGGAGGGAACTGATTGGGACCACCTCGAAACGCCATACACAAGCTCACAACATCTCCGTGAATATAGACGATAAGGAATCAAACATAGTTAAAGGAATACCTGCCGGCTATAAAACACCTGTCGATGAACTCTACGTCATTGATAAGTTCTGGCCAAACGCGAAGTCCCTAGCCTCGGCTGTGAGCCCCGATGACCCAAAGACAAGCTACTCCATGATGTGGACGAATAACTACAACGGTGCCAGAGTGTTTGGCACATCCCTAGGCCATGGCATGGATACTTGGAACGACCCAGTCTATCAGGACGTTCTAGTGCGGGCCTTCAAGTGGGCAGTCAATAGAGAATAGTAGTTTCTGACCACGGATTGAAATATCCAGCGTGACCATGTCGATGCAATTTTTCTTAACTATTGACCGAATCGATCCGCAGCCCATCGGGCGAACATAGCGCCCGAACATCTCGAATTGGTGGCTGGGCAAAAATGGCTATACTCCCCGTTGAATTGGCTCGCTCGGTTGCTCAATGATCAACAGTAAAGTCTCCTTGACATAATGGAAAGCTACCTGTACTATTCAATTAGATGTTATTTTTTAAGGAGCGATCTTGGCGATGAAACCCAATAATCGGTTTGCCATGGAATTCCTAGCTGCGTTGATTTGTTACGCGGTTGTTCTTGTTGGTTCTATCAAGTTACTCGGAACGTACGGAGAAACTGGGTGGCGATATCCGCTGGCGTTGTCTCCTATGCTCCCTGCTTCCGTGGCATTGTTCGTATTTATCCGTTTCTTCCACGCAGTGGATGAACTGGAGCAGCGCATCCAGCTTGAAAGCCTGGCTTTCGCGTTCGGTGCCAGCGCGTTAGCTACCTTTGCTTATGGATTTCTTGAAGGGGCTGGGTTCCCGCACCATAATTGGACATTGGTATGGCCAGTAATGGGTATGTTCTGGGTTATTGGAAGTGTCATGGCTAGGCGACGATATCGATGAAATCGAGATTGCGGGTCCTGCGGGCGGAGCGGGAATGGTCCCAGGCTGAACTGGCTGACCGCCTTCATGTTTCGAGGCAAACAATCAATGCCATTGAGACCGGAAAATATGACCCAAGTCTGAGTCTGGCGTTTCATATTGCCACTTTGTTTAAGCGAAAAATTGAGGACATTTTCCAACCGGATGAGGGATAACTTCGAGGACAAGTTGTAGTACGGGGCTAGGCGATTTCCTGCTGTGTCATGCAATGGAGCGTTCCTAATCCCAAAACAAGATCGCCACAATAGATGGGGCACACTTCATGAAAAGGAAACAGCTTGGCCAAAGTGTTGAGCGCTATTCGATCGTTGGGATCGTTAAAGATTGGAGCCAGCACAATCCCATTGGCAATGTAGAAATTCACATAGCTTGCAGGTAGCCGCTGTCCGTCAAACCAAACTGGGCGAGGCATGGGAATGGGAACCACACGGAGCCGCTTACCCTCCTGATCGGTCATCGCTTTAAGACGCGCAAGGTTCTCGCGTAAAGGTTCGTAGTTACTATCGTTACGATCCGATTCGGAGGCCACAACAACGGTGCCAGGATCCGTGAAGCGAGCCAAATCGTCAATGTGACCATGAGTATCATCGCCTGTGATACCGCGGTTCAACCACAATATTTTCTGAACACCAAGGTGATTGCAAAGTACCTCTTCAATCTCCAATTTCGTCAGGTGCGGATTGCGGGCTTGAACGGGGGAGAGAAGGCATTCTTCGGTGGTTAGCAGCAACCCGCAGCCGTTGACATCAATGCTGCCGCCTTCCATGACCACGTTCTTCCCTTTGGCCTTTGGAATGATTCGGGGGATCTTTAATTTGCGTGAGGCGAAGGCAGGTAGTTTGTCATCCTGTTTCCAATTCGGATACTTCGCCCAACCATTGAAATGCCAATCCAGCGCGGCGCGATTTCCCTGGGAGTCTTTGACGAAAATTGCGCATGTGTCGCGCAACCAACTGCGGTCAGTTGGGGCAATCCAAAGATCGACGGCTGATAAATTGTTGAGGTATTTTTCCAGAACTTTGCGAACTTCCGCCTTCTGTTTCTCATCCCTCACAACGATGCGGACCCGCTCCACTCTGGCTAACCGGGTAACGATTTCGCAATAGACCCATTGGATGACCGAAAACTTTCCGGGCCAATCGGATTTTTCATGAGGCCAGGCAATCCAGGTTGCTTCATGCGGTTCCCATTCGGCGGGCATGCGCCATTCAGTAGGATTCATCCAATCCACCGTTTGGTGATGTCCTGGTAGGCGTCTATCCGGCGGTCGCGGAGGAATGGCCAGTTGCGGCGTACTTCGTCCATGCGTTTCACGTCGCACTCAACAATCAGAATCTCTTCGGCGTCGCTGGAGGCTTCGGCAATTACCTGACCGAAGGGATCCGAAACAAAGGAATGGCCCCAGAATTCCAAGCCGCGCTCTGGCGGCCCTTCAAACCCTATGCGATTTGCGGCAGCAACATAAATGCCATTGGCGATGGCGTGGGAGCGTTGAATGGTTTGCCAAGCACTCAGTTGAGCCGCACCATACTGTGCTTTTTCAGCAGGGTGCCAGCCGATCGCGGTTGGGTAGAAAAGAATATTTGCGCCACCCATTGCCGAAAGGCGGGCGGCTTCGGGATACCATTGATCCCAACAAACAAGCACGCCGATACGGCCGTACTTCGTATCGAAATTCCGGAAGCCGGTGTCCCCTGGAGTGAAGTAGAATTTTTCGAAAAACAAAGGGTCGTCGGGGATATGCATTTTGCGATAGACGCCCAGCAATTCACCGCCGGCGTCAATTACGGCTGCGGTGTTGTGATACAAACCAGGGGCGCGGCGTTCAAAGAGGCTTGCGACAATAACAACGTTCAGTTCCTTGGCGACTTTGGAAAGTGCTTCGGTAGAAGGACCAGGGATAGTTTCAGCCAAATCAAAGAGGTCAGCATTTTCGTCACGGCAAAAATATTGGGAACGAAACAATTCTTGGAGGCAAATAATTTGCGCACCCTTGGCCGCAGCCTGACGGGTTTTTTCGATAGCTTTTTGAAGGTTTTCAGCCGGGTCCAAGGAGCAGGATGTCTGGACCAATCCTACTTGGAAGACTCGATCGGAAGCGAAGGCCATAGTAAGATTGTTTCACATGGGCATTCGTGTTGCTACTTTCCTTCTACTTGGTGCATTCCTGGGGTTTGGTGCTGTTCCTACTCCCAAAGAACACTTTGGTTTTGATCCCGGTGATGATTACAAACTTGCGGATCATGGGCAGATTACGGCCTATTTTCAGAAATTGGCGAAATCCAGCGATCGTATCCGTTGGGTTGAATTTGGCCGGACGTCATACGGTAAGCCAATGCATTTGGCATTCATATCCAGCCCACAGAACTTGGCGCAGCTAACGAAGTACCAGGAGATCAGCAAGCGCCTAGCGCTAGGGAAGGCTACAAAACAGGAGGCTGGTGAGCTTTCGCGTGAAGGCAAGATTATTGTCTGGATTGATTCGGGATTGCATGCAACTGAGGTTGCTCCCGCACAGCAGGCACCGCACTTGGCCTATCGTATGTTGACCGATGAATCGGACGAATTCAAACGCTTCCGCGACAAAGTGATTTTGATGCAGGTTCCGGTGATCAATCCCGATGGTTTGGATGTTGTGGCGCACTGGTATCAATCGAATGTGGGGACACCTTATGAAGGTGCGAACGTGACCAAGCTTTACCAAAAGTACAGCGGGCACGATAACAATCGTGATTGGTTCATGTTGAACTTGGAAGAGACACGGCATGTTTCAAAGCTGCTTTTTCAGGATTGGTTTCCGCAGATTGTTTATAACCAGCACCAATCGCCAGCTTTTCCGGCCAGGATATTTGTTCCGCCGTATGCTGAGCCTCAGAACCCCAATATTCCCGCCGCTGTGATGGAAGGGATTCATCAAATTGGGGCCACTATGAAAGAGCGATTTGCTCGCGAGGACAAGCCGGGGGTATTGAGTTACTGGGGATACGATGCGTGGTGGAATGGCGGGTTGCGGTCGGCACCAGCCTTCCATAACATGCACGGAATTCTTACGGAAACGGCTGGGTTTTCCTATGCAACGCCCAAGGACTATGAAAAGGCTTCTTTGCCTGATCGCTTTGCCAATGGCATTCCAACCAAGGAAGCTTCGGTGTTTTATCAGCGGCCCTGGATGGGTGGAAAGTGGACGCTCCGCGATGCCGTGGAATATATGCTGACTGCCGATTTTGCGATTCTTGATTTGGCCAGCACCCGTAGCGAACAGTTCCTGTACAAAGCTTGGGATCTTGCCAATCGCAACATCGAATTGGGCAAAAGCGGAGGACCATATGCCTATGTAGTTCCCATGAATCAGTGGGATTCTTCCAGTGCAACGGAAATGCTAAAGAGGTTGAGACTCGCCGGAGTTGATGTAGAGAGGGCCAGGACTGAGTTTCGTGCAGGCACGAAATCGTATCCCGCAGGCACGTACGTAATGCGCGCGGGGCAGCCATTTCGCGGGTACTTGATGGATCTGATGGAACCACAGAAGTATCCGGAAATTCGCGATGGAGCCGGTGGGGCAGTGAAGAAGCCTTATGATGTTGCCGGCTGGACTCTCAGTATGCAAATGGGCGTTCAAGTGGACAGGATAGAGGATGTGTTCCAGGCAAATTTAGAACAGAATGCCGTAATTCAGGAAACTGCGCCAACCCTGGACCATAAGGACAATTCCAGTTTTTTGGCAACTGCGGAACTGCTGGAAGCGGGGAATCCAGTAGGGTGGGCAGCCGACGGAAAGATTGTCACCGATTTGACCCAAGCAGCATTTCAACTGCAGAAACCCCGTTTGGCTTTGTATGAGCCTTGGGTGGTGAATATGGATTTGGGCTGGACCCAATGGGTGCTGGACAACTACAAAGTACCCTACACACTCATCCACAATGAGGATCTGCAAAAGGGTAATTTGAAAAATAAATTTGATACGGTTCTATTCGCCACCCAATCGGTGGATTCGATTATGCATGGAATTCGGCAGGGTGCGGGTGATCCGGGTACTTCATCCAGTTCGCGCAGGGCACCTTCGTTGCAGCGTCCGGAATTCACCGGCGGCATCGGTGCCAAAGGGGCGGCTGCGGTGGAGGAATTCGTGCAAAGTGGGGGAACTCTGATCACGTTTGGAGCGGCTACGAATCTGCCTCTTCAGATCATGTCGCTAGGCTTGCGTAATACGCTGAGCCGCAACACTGGGGGTGGGGAAGGGGAGGAAAGTGGGCCGGGAACGTCGACATTTACCAGCCCTGGTTCTCTGTTAAGGATCACGGTTGATCCCAAAAACCCAATTGGATTTGGAATGCCAACAGAGGCAATTGCTTTCTCAAGCGGCGGTGAAGCGTTTGAGACAACTACAATGGCTGAGCTTAACAAAGGCGATCGGGAAGTTCGCATGGTTGCCAACTATGCAAAAACGAAACTCCTGGCTAGCGGCTGGATTTCTGGAGAACGGTCGGTTCTTGGGAAAGGTTTGTTGGCTGAGGCCCGCTACGGAAAGGGACGGGTGATTCTGTTCGGATTCCGTCCGCAACACCGTGGGCAGCCATTTGGAACATTTAAGCTGTTGTTGAATTCGATTTATTTGGGTTCAGCCAAGAAGCTAAACTAACCGTGGCCCAACTTCATAAGCCAAGCTAAACCGAAGATGGTTCCAACAAAGCAGCCGAAACAATATAGGCCGTAGTAGAGTCGCTCTTTATCGGTTTTCTTGGTTACGATGCCAAGAACAACAGAAATAACCAGGGCGAATATCAGCGTTGCTTCAAAGTGAGTAAGAGATAGTTTCATGGTTAGCTTTTCTTCTTTGTGGCGATTTCAAAAGCGTCTACCATAGCCAGAATGTTCATCAAACCAGCGCCCACCAGGAACTTGGTGCCGTAGTCATGAACGTGACCTGCTACGTCAGCTTGGGTATATCCCATCCAAGTTGCCAAGAAATAAAGAAGGCCCGAGCACATGTTGGCGAAGTACCCGCCGTAGTAAATCAGAGTTGTGAGCAGATCGCCGGACTGCGGTTCAAAGAAGGCGCCACGCATGGTCAGGCCAAGCACGAAAGTCAGGGTGATACTGCTAAGTAGGATTAGCCCGCGATAGTGCTGCTTCAGTAAAAAGTGGCCGCCCCCTGGAATGAACCAGGAAAGCGCGACGGCGGGCAACCATGCCGAAATAGGCACAGTGGGTACAGGAAGTGGTTTGTTAGGTTCCGCCATTGTTTTCCCCTAATTATACCAAAGGCCTTAAGCGGATTCGTTGATATTCCAACCAACGGGCCCCGTCGTGTGCCTGCAAAATGATCATGCCTGCGGTGGTGCGGTCCAGGTTTGGGTAGTCAACAACAGTTTCGCCATTAATGCGGATTACGCAGTGGCGATCTTTGGCGTGGAGTTGGAACAGGTACCATTCTTCCGGGCTGATTCGTGGATACTTAGCACGCCGAATTCCGTAAAGCGATCCGGTGGGATACACCGCTCCTTCCACGTCGTGGAGTTGGATTTCGTAATGTGGCTCGCTACCGGAACCTTCGGCGCGGAAAAAGATTCCACCATTGGAATGCTTGCTGGCCCGGACGTAAAGTTCCAGGTCAAAATCCTTGAAAAGTTGTTTGGTGCCAAGGTGTCCTAAGCCATCCCCGCGAAGAACTTCGCCGAAGGTTTGGAAACGAGGCTTGCCTTCCACCACTTTCCATTTGTCGAGATCGGAAGGGGAAGCATAGAGCGTCTGCCATTGCAGTTTGGAGGGAAGCGTTTTGAGTTGAAGATTACGGAAACGAATCGGGTAGGAAAGGGATTGCAATCCAAGGAAGCCGCAACGCAGGCGATAGCGAAGTTCTGGATGATTTTCCACGTTTATGTCCTGCACCATTTCTTCGTTTGACCAAACTTGCAGCTTGGGCCAGTTCATGACAATACGCAGTGAATTCCATTCGCCCTTGCTTTTCACGTTGACTAATTTAGGAGCGATCAGCGGAAATATGGAACCCATGGATTCCGGTTTCGGTGCTTCCTGCTTGTGGAATAGTTTGATGGCGAAGCCGGATTCTTGCGGAGGTCCGTAGAGAGGAGCATTGATGTAAATGGCTGAATCGATCCATCCTTTGACGAAAAACTCGCAGCGGAAATCGAAGTTCTCCAGTTCCTGATTGAAGCGCAGCCAGGTAGGGAAATTAGCCGCATCGCTGACACATATTGAACCTTCTGAAACGAAGAAGGCGGATTGTTGGCCTTGTTGGACACTCCAACCGTTCAGGCTTGTGCCGTCGAAAATGGAGCCATCGAAAATGGAAGTGCCCGCGGTTTGCGCAGGGACGGCCGTTTGGGAAAAGCAGGCTGCTGCTGACGTTCTTAAAAAGTCTCTTCGTTTCATTTCTATCCATCATAGCTTTGCTTTGTCGCAGCAAGTTATGATGTTTCCTATGGATCGTAGAAAGTTTCTTCGTCAAATTGCAGCCGCAGTTACCGCTGCCCCGCTTTCCTATGGAGCCAAGGACACCAGGCCGAATATTGTTTTGATGATGGCCGATGATATGGGGTTTTCCGATCTTGGTTGTTATGGATCGGAAATTGTAACTCCAAACATTGACTCATTGGCGCGCAATGGATTGCGGTTTACGCAGTTCTATAATATGGCGCGTTGCTGCCCTACCAGGGCCGCATTGATGACTGGTTTGTATCCACATGAAGCTGGTGTAGGTCACATGGTTGATAATCATCCCGGTTACCCTGCATACCAAGGCTTTTTGAACGACCGTTGCGTGACGATTGCTGAGGTTATGAAATCGGCCGGCTACCATACGGCAATGGCTGGGAAATGGCATGTGGGGGAGAATCGTCCTCATTGGCCCACCGATCGAGGGTTTGAGAAATACTTCGGATTGATCAGCGGCTCCAGTAGCTATTTTCAGCTGGATGAGGGCAAAAGGATGGCGAATGATGATCAGCCATTTACGCCGCCCGCAAAGGGCTTTTATATGACCGATGCCTTTACAGATAAGGCTGTTGAGTTTGTGGATAAATTCGGAAGAGCCGATGAACCGTTCTTTCTCTATTTAGCATTCACTTCGCCCCATTGGCCATTGCATGCCCGGCCGGAAGAAATTGCCAAGTATCGAGGCAAGTATAAAGAGGGTTGGGACAAACTGCGGGAACGCCGGTTGCGAAATATGGTGGAAATGGGCTTGGTGAAGAAAAGCTGGGGACTTTCTCCGCGAGATGAATCAGCCCCAAGCTGGGATGACGAGAAGAACAAAGATGAACGGGATTTAGGGATGTCTGTCTATGCTGGACAGATTGACCGCATGGATCAGAACGTTGGCCGAGTTATCGCAAAATTGAAGGAATTGGGTATTTTCGAAAATACATTGATTCTGTTTTTGGCGGACAACGGTGGATGTGCCGAGGAAATCCATCGCGGCAAGGAAGGGGCGAAGACGGGCAGCGAGGAGTCTTACGAAAGCTACGGATTGCCTTGGGCGAATGCTTCAAACACCCCATTCAGAACTTTCAAACATTGGGTGCATGAAGGCGGAATTTCTACGCCGCTGATTGCCCATTGGCCGAAAGGGATTGCAGCCCGGGGCAAGCTGGCACACGATCCTGGACATTTGGTGGATGTGATGGCTACGTGTGTGGAACTTGGGAAGGCTAAGTATCCAATCGAATTTTCTGGCAAGGCTATTCAGCCTATGGACGGCGAGAGCCTGGTTCCTGTTTTCAAAACTGGCAAGCGTGCGGAACGTAAGCCGATTTTTTGGGAGCACGAAGGGAACCGGGCTGTTCGACAAGGAAAGTGGAAAATTGTTGCGAAGTTCCGCCGGGGCTGGGAGTTGTATGACATTGAGGCCGATCGGAATGAGCTAACAGATTTGGCAGCAAAGCAACCGGATCGAGTGAAGAAGATGGTGGCTCTTTACGACGAGTGGGCATTACGAGCAGGTGTAGTTCCATACGAGAAACTGTTGCCACCGAATTCGAAGAAGGGCAAAGCATGAGAAGACGGACGGCGATTGCTGCGGTGGCATACACCGCAGTCGCAATGCCATCGCAGATACGTGGTGGTGCCCGAGTGCGGTTGGGATTCATCGGTTCAGGAATCCGCGGTTCGGAATTAATGGCAAACTTTTTGAAAGACCCAGATGTGAAGCCGATTATGGTGGCCGATGTCTACACAGGATGTCTGCAACGTGCGAAGGAGCAAACTGATGGGGCAATCGAAACAACCAAAGATTACCGGGCAGTTCTTGATCGCAAGGACATTGATGCTGTAGTAATTGCCACGCCTGACCACTGGCACAAGCGAATGACGCTGGATGCCCTGGCTGCTGGGAAGCACGTTTATATTGAAAAGCCGCTGACCTGGTCCATTGAAGAGGGTCCGGAAATTATTGCTGCGGCGGCGCGGTCGAAGAAACTCCTGCAAGTTGGAAGCGGCACTAAAACATCAGCCATCACGGCCAAGGCTAAGGAGATTGTGAAGAGCGGAGTGCTGGGGAGGATCATGCAAGTGAAGATGGTCAACAACCGCAACACCCCAGAGGGAGCCTGGATTTATCCCATCCCTCCTGACGCTTCAGAAAAGACCATTGATTGGGCAAGGTTTCAAGGCGACCGGGTGCAGAAGCCTTTTGATCCGAAAGTGTTTTTTCGGTGGCGCTGTTGGTGGGAATACTCAGGCGGAGTGGCAACCGATTTGTTTGTCCATATGACGTCTCAATTGCACGAAGTAATGTCTGTTGATGCGCCAACTTCGGTTGTTAGTCAGGGTGGATTGTTTCGTTGGAAGGATGGGCGCACGGTGCCTGACTTCATGACCTCCATTTACGAATATCCTGGATTTTTGGCAGAGCTTTCCGTCAACCAATGCAATGGCTATGTTCCGCGAGCAATGTATATTGCCGGGACGGAAGGGACTTTGGAAGTGGGTACCGATAAGGTGGTTCATCACTTTGAACGGAAACCGGAAAATGTGCAGAGGTATGGAAGTTTGGCTTGGCCTAAGGCGATGCGCGATAAGTACCTGGAGGGCCGCCGAGTTGGTTCGGCACTTTTGAAACCGCAGGAAATCAAGATTGAACAGGGACCATCGCACACCGATTTGTTTCTTGAATCCCTACGAGAGAGTAGGCCAAGTGTGGAAAATGCACAGGAGGGTCATCTGGCCGCAGGTGCTGCACATTTGGCGAACATGGCTTACAGGAACGGACGCCGAATGAGTTGGGACGCTAAGTCTAATGTGGTGGTGTAAGGTTCAGATTTAGAGCCCGAACGGCCGTTTCAAAGCTTCCGATTGTAAATGCCAACTTGGCTTCATCGGCGGTGATGTCTATGCCACTGACTTGGCCTATTTTTTGTGGCTCCCCACCGTCGATAGGTATTTGCCATGTTTCTGAACTGTTGCTGACGAAGACTGATTTGCCTGTTAATACGACTTCGGTGACGCGATTCAGCGGAGTCTTGCGTAAAGTCATTTTTCCATTTCGGCGGATACCAAGGAATCCGTTTACGTAGCCTACAGCGATCACCGAACCGTCTTTCGACGCCGAAACACCACGGAGTACATCTACGGCTGGGGCGTTGTAGAGCAATTCATCTGGTTTCTTATTAAGAGGGCGTCGGCGAAGTTCTTGCCCATTCTTGATGTAGACCACGGCGCCGTCTATCCACGTTCCTTGCATGCCTCGGAAGGAAGCGTTTTCATCAATGGCAATGGGAATCGGGTTTTGATTTTCGTTTGAATCGGCGTTGATGCGGAAGAGCCCGGCTCGTCCATTGCGATCACTGCCGCTAACCAATAGCGAACTCCCATCGGGAGACCATCGAACGGATTCTATATGAGCCATTCGTGATAGAACTTCTTTTTCGCTACCAGCGGAATCCCGAACGACGATGACGCGTGATTCCTGCCCAAAGTTCTCAGTCCCCCTTCTGGAAAGATAGGCCATCCGTTCCCCATCAAGTGAAAATGCTGGATGACTATTTAGTCCGGGAAACAATTTGGATGCAGGTTGGGATTTGTCGAGTTGGGCTGTTGATCCAACAAGAATATCGATGCCTCCGGAACGGGAACCAAAGAGAAGGTCTCCAGCCGTGGTGATTCCCAGCGGTAAGAAGCGCCCCAAATTCGCAGCAACTGGTTCAGGCTTGCCGCCGGGATAACGAATTCGATGTATCTCCATACCGCCAGACGTATCCGACGCGTAGTAAACGAACTTGCCATCAGGGGACCACAGTGGGAAAAGTTGGCTCCCTGCCGCTTCAGTGAGACGGGTTTCTGTGCTGCCATCGGTGGCCAGAACGAACAGCGCACGATTCGGGCCGCCATCCTTGGTGAAAGTATCGTAGACGATGAACTTTCCATCAGGCGAGATATCCATCTTCTTGGGATAGACCCAATTGAGCGATTTCAGAATGCGTGGAGGACCGCCCGCAACAGGCACTAATGCGATTTGACTGATATTGTCTTTGCGGAAAAACAGAGTGAGGATATGTTTGCCATCGGGCGTCCAAGCGCAGGGTTGGACGAAGCCCGACTCTTCATTTTGAAATAGGATTCGACTCTTTCCGTCGAGCGGTGTCACGCGCAAATCGTAAAACCCTTGGGCATTGAACCACGCGAAAGCAACCTGTTGGCTGTCTGCAGAGATGGTTGAAAAGTAGGCAAACTCTTTAGACCCACGCTGATTCGCAGTAAGGAATTTCACCAGACCTGTAGAGAGATTCCGAATGGCCAGGTTGCCGGTGCTATGGTCAACGAACGACAGCCAACTTCCATCGCGCGAGGGCGTACCAAGTAGATTAACGTGCTCTCCAATCCAAAGGGTTCGAGGAGTTTGAGCAGCGGCGGCGAGGCAAGTGGCCAAAATGACCATTGCATTTGCCGCTCTGCCAGTGAGATTATATCCGTGGACCATGAAACGCCTAACGAAATCTATTCTCCCATTTGCCGCAGCCACCGCGATGTTTGCCCAACAGCAAGGATGGTATCCGCATGAAGGCGGATTGATGAAGTACAGAGTGCAGATCCGTTTTGGCGAAGAACCGGACCTGATGCCGGATGGCTTTAAGTTTGGCCGCGTCTCCTCCGTAGCGGTGGATAAGCAAGGAGAAGTTTATGTTTTCCATCGCGGAACGAAAGCCCCCGCAATTGTTGTGTTTGATAAGGACGGTAAGTATCTGCGTTCCTGGGGCAAGGGTGTTTTTGGAAATCCGCATGGGATTCGCATTGACCGTGATGGGAATGTTTGGACCGTGGACAATGGCGATCATCAAGTGATCAAGTTCGACCGCATGGGGAAGGAACTGCAACGCTGGGGCGTGAAGGGCCAGAAGGGAAACGATGAGCGGACGTTTTGGAGACCAACAGACATTGCGTTTTCACCGGATGGAAAATACTTCTATATCTCTGATGGTTACGGCAATTCACGCGTAGTGCAATTTACGATTGATGGCAAATTCGTGCGGACGTGGGGTACGCCGGGGACTGGAATCAATCAGTTCAACACTGTCCATTCCATTGCGATTGATTCCAAGGGTTTGGTTTATGTGAGTGACCGCGAGAATAATCGAATCCAGATTTTCACTGGGGAAGGGAAGTTCTTAAAGCAGTGGACCCACTTGGGGGCGACGCAGAATTTGTTCATTACTCCGAAGGATGAGATGTGGATTATTACGCATCGCAACAACATTGAGAATTTGACCTACGATACTTTGGCTGGGCGGATCATGCACATTGATTTGCCGACAGGAAAAATTCTTGGAGCCATGGAAAGTCCAGGACATTGGCTGCATGTGACGCCGGAGAATTTCATTTTTATTGGAAGCTTGACGGGTAATGTTTTTCGTTGGTACCCAGGATGGTTGGAAAAAGGTCTAGGGGTGGACGAGGGCTTGAAGCCGGCGACGAAATAGAATTCCGAATTTGCAGAACAAAGCCATTTTGCTCGTTTTTTTTGCAATCAGGAAAGAGCGGATCACGGGCACTTGATAAACTCAATCTGCCCTCTTTTCATCCGCTTGCAAAACTTGGCAGGCCTGCAGTTCCAAAACCAGTGAGACGCTTTATTTAGGAAGACAAATTGCTGGCCAGCAACTTCTTGAAAAATTGAGTCCTCGAGGCGATTAATTCCTCTGGCGTTCTAAATGGAATCTGAATGGGCTGTTAGTGATTTGCAGCCCAGACGATAAAATGAGGAGCGCCAGTAAGGATGAAATTCACGTTTGTCTGTCCGCGATGCCGTGTTGCGCTTAATTGAAGATTATTCGCTTCGCATTGCCTCTACGGGATTCAATCTTCCTGCTCGCAAAGCGGGGACCAGGCAAGCCGCTAGGCCGGTGATGAACAGCACCAGACATGCGGCAGCCAGGGAGACTGGATCGAAGGGATCGGAAACACCAAGTTCAATTCCGAACCTCCTCAATAGAAGGAAGGTTACCGCTATTCCCACAGTCAAGCCTACCAACATGAGCCGGATGCCGCGGCCCAAAACAAGAGCAACAATATGGCCGAACCCTGCTCCAACGGCCATGCGGACACACAGTTCCTGCCGCTGTTGAGCCACTATTTGGGACAACAATCCAAACAAACCAATCACAGCCAGGGTTAGCCCAAGGATTGCGAAAACACCCATTATCCATAGACTGAACTTGCCCCTGCTGTAAACGTTCATATCCATTAACAGTTCAAGCGTGTAGGTTTTATCCAGAAACTGCGAGCCGTCCAATTTATATACCTGCGACCGAACAGCGTTGGCATACCGCATCGGGTCACCAGATGTATGGATAACCAACATATCGGCAAGGCCGGTCATGGAATAAGGGATGTATAACTCTGTTCCTGCCTCTCCGTTGTGCAATTCGTGCATTGCGTCCTGTGTAATTCCAATAATTTCGAAGTGGTCGTCTTGCAAAGCGAACGGCGGTTGCATCAACCTCCAGAGCTTGATGCGCTTTCCAAGCGGAGATTGGTCTGGGAAATACCGCTTCACGAAGGTTTCATTTACGGCCGCCACTTGACGTCGGGAGGCGATGTCCGCAGTATCCAGGAAGCGGCCTAGCTTCAGTTTGATGCCGGTTGTGGTGAGATATCCAGCGTTCACTTGGTGGAAATTTACGGGACGCGGATCTTGTTTTGCTGCTCCTGGAATATCTACTGGAAAATCCCAACTGCCCAAAGGATGAACTCCGCCGTTGATGGCAACTCCAAGCACTCCGGGAACCGTTTGAATATTATCGAGCAATTGTCCGATGAATGCTGCTCTGCGTTCTGCCGTCGGGTAGCGCTGCACGCTCAACGGAAGACGCGTAACCATGCGGTCTTTGATATCCACAGCCAATGGCGCACGGTAGAGACGAAGTAATGTATTAAGGAATAGACCAGCTCCAGAAAGTAGAATGATGGACAGGCTAAGTTCAACAACGACCAGCGCCCCGCGAAGCCAACCCATGCGGCGGGAGCCACCAGCCCCCCTACCTGCTTCCTTCAATGGATGAGTCAATTCACTTGATAGCGCGTGCAATGCTGGTGCTAATCCAAAAAATAGAGTAGTCCCTAAGCACAGAGTAAAACTGAACAACAGGACGGGTAAATTCAGCGTAACTTCAGACTCATCAGGAATAACACCTGTTGGAACCACAGCCATAATGGCTTTGAGTCCTACCCAAGAAAGGAGAATCCCGAAGACGCCGCCGCCAATACCTAGTAGAAGGCTTTCCGTCAATAATTGCCGGAACAGCCGCAATCTTCCCGCTCCGAGTGCAGCGCGCATTGCCATTTCCCTTTGCCGAGCAGCTGCCCGAGCGAGAAGTAAATTGGATACGTTTGCACAGGCGATGAGGAGCAACAATCCCACTGCGGCGAACATGATCCACAGAATGTTTCGAATGTCGCTGGGGAACATTTCTTTAAAAGGGATGAGTTCAATGCGCCACTTTTGAGGATAGTTATTGGGTGAGCGCTGGGCAAGATCGGTGATGATGGGAGAAAGATCCGTTTGCGCCTGCGCATCATTCACGCCGATTCTACGACGGGCCGTGACTTGCAAATTCTGAACGCCTTCTGTCGTCTCACCGCTTCGGTAAGTGAGGGGAAGATAGACATCAGCCCCTCGAAACATGAAGCGAGGGGGCATCACTCCGACTATAGTTCGGGGTCGACCGTTGAGAATCAAGGTGGTTCCTATGACGCCAATGTTTGATCCAAACTGATTGGTCCAGCACCGATAGCCAAGGACGGCTTTCGTTTCCGGTGCTTCTTCCTTTGCTGTAACAGTGCGCCCGAAAAGGGCAGGAACACCCATCACATCGAACCCATTGGCCGACAGGTGATTTCCCCGCAGCCGCAGCGGTTCGCCGTTGGAAATCCAAAGCACATCGGAAATAGTGGATCCGGCGACGCCTTCAAAAATGCTGGATCGATTGGCTAGTTCAACATATTCATCAACGCTGTAGTTGGTTCGCCAACCTCGTTGTTCAGGATTACGAATTGCGATGCCAACTAAATTATTGATGTCTTTGTAAGGGAAAGGTTCAATGATAACGCCGTAGATCACGCTGTACATCGAGGTTACGGCCATGATGCCGAGTGCCAGGGAGAGGGCGGCTGGGATTGAAAAGTCCTTGTGTTTGATAAGTTCGCGAATGCCGTAGCGCACATCGTGAGCGATCGATTCAAGCCAAGTACTAGGGTTCATCGTCCCCCCCCTTTCAGAATCTAGCGGACGTAGATACAGCTGCTGCCAGTTCGTCCAGAATTTGCTGAACAGCGGCGGCAGGATTTTGTGCACGGGTTACTTGACGGCCAATCACAAGATAATTGGCACCATCTCTGATTGCCTCAACGGGTGTGGCTACGCGCTTTTGGTCGCCTTTAGTTGATCCGGCCGATCGCACACCTGGCGTAACCAGGATTGCATCCGGGCCTGCAATACGGCGAACTCTACCAGCTTCGAGCGGAGAACAAACGATGCCGTCAATTTCTGCTTTCATTGCCTTGCTGACTCTGAGTGCAACAAGATCTTCTACCGAGCACGGATAGCCAAGGTCGGCTAAATCGGTTTGATCGAAACTGGTTAGAACTGTGACCGCCAGCAGTTGAAGTTTGGAATCAGCTCGGCCTTCGACTGCTGCGCGCATCACGGATTCACTGCCGTGGACTGTTAGAAAACGGACGCCACTTTGTGCAACTTGCTTCACTGCACGGCGGACGGTTTCGCCGATGTCATAGAACTTCATGTCAAGGAAAACCTGTTTGCCGGACCCGCAAAGTTCCTTCACGAAATCCATTCCTGCGGCGGCATAAAGTTCCATGCCTATTTTGAAAAAATCAACGGAAGGCGAGGTGGCTTGAACGATTTGTCTGGCCTCATCAGCGGTTTCAACGTCAAGGGCAATAATGATAGGGTTCATGGGATTGAGTGCAGTTGGGTTTGAACCTATTTAATATAGATTGCTAACTGCCGCTGCTTTACTACTTTACCAATGCGGAAAGCTTGAGGATAAAGACGCTCCATTGAGGCGGCATCCTTTTCGGGGAGTGTAAGGAGAAGGCCACCGGAAGTTTGTGGATCATAAAGAAGGTTGAGAATTTCAGTTGGAATTTCTGAAGTTGCTTCAACAAACGGAGAGCAGTATTCGCGATTGTTCTTAAGCCCCCCTGGAATTGCACCTAGTTTCGAGTAGTCGACGGCTCCCGGTAGAAACTGCAAAAGTGTTGAACTGATTTCCAAGGATACATGGCTGGCTGCAGCTACTTCCCTGGCATGGCCGATGAGACCGAAGCCGGTCACGTCGGTGACAGCGTGGACGTCTACTTGCGCCATTGCCTCCGCCGCTTTTCGGTTCAAAGTCGTCATGGAGGCAATCGATGATTCAACGTCGTGAATTCTTGCTATTCCTTTTTTCAATGCCGTCGATATGACACCTGTGCCGAGGGGCTTGGTTAGGAGTAGTACATCGCCAGGCTTTGCATGAGAGTTCGCTTTCATTTTGGACGGGTGTACCAGCCCGGTAACAGCGTAGCCGAATTTGGGCTCGTCATCGTTGATGGAATGGCCACCAAGAATGGTGCATTGCGCTTCCCGCATTTTTTCAGCGCCGCCTTGAAGAATGCCTGCTAAATCGGAGAATTCACCGGAAGTTGGCCAAGCAAGAATCGACAAGGAGGTAATGGGTCTGCCGCCCATGGCGTATACATCGCTTAGGGCGTTGGCAGCGGCGATTGCGCCAAAAAGGTAAGGGTCATCGACGATGGGAGTGAAAAAGTCTACGGTTTGAACAAGGGCACAATCTTCGGAGAGCAGATACACTCCGGCGTCGTCCGACGTATTGAATCCAACCAAGACGTTTGGGTCGTTTTGTAAAGGAAGACTAGCAAGCACTTGGTCCAAAACCTTTGGACTTAATTTGCTAGCTCAACCGGCGGCTTTTACGTGAGCTGTGAGCTTTCTCGCGGACATAGTAAACAAACCCAATTGTATCCATTAGGCTGCCCATGGGTCCATATTCCACTCCAGTTGGAAAGAGAAGGAATATTCTGATTCAAGTATGGAGTCGTACGGACGATAAGGTGAATTGGTCGGTTTAACTTGTCCAACTGTGGCAGGTGCTGCGTGGCCAATACGGGTCAGCTTAAAAGTTGATTGATTTGCACATTTATTAGGGTGGAGGAGACAGACACATGCAAGCAGCCGCATTGCCGGAACAGATGAAAGCACCAGTAACGATTGCTACACAATTCGGGGATCGTTGCTCGGGTAAGTATTTGGCCTTTCATTTAGGAAAAGAAGAGTTTGGGATTCATGTTTTGAAGATACTGGAAATTATTGGGGTGCAGGATATCACCTCAGTGCCAAGTTCCCCAATCTATGTCAAAGGTGTCATCAACCTTCGTGGGAAAGTCATTCCGGTGATTGATTTGCGGGCGAAGTTTGGTCTTCCGCAAGTGGAATACACGAAGCGTACCTGCATCATCGTCGTGCAAGTTGAAGGCGAACGAACACCTGTGTTGATGGGTGTGGTGGTCGACGGTGTTTCAGAGGTATTGAACATTGGTGCACAAGAAATCGAGGCCTCCCCAAATTTCGGCACAGGCGAATCGATTCCTTACATATTGGGTATGGCAAAGATGAAGGACGGAGTAAAGATGTTGCTCGATATCAACGTTGTTCTAAGCCGTCAGGAATTAAAAAGTTTAGGGTCGGTCGATGTCAAATCATGTATTGAGAAAGAGAGCAATTAAATGAACTTGCAACAACGTGTTTTCCATTGTCTGATGGCGATAGTAATCCTCGCATTTCTGGTTGGAGGATTTGCTTGGACTGGTAGTATCAGCGAAGGGTTGGCTCAACAGTCCAAGCGGGAATCTGTTTGTGGTTCACTTTCCTGCGCTCATGCCGGGTTGGCACTTTCTTGCTTACTCATGTTTTTGATCTCCTTGTTTCTAGTATTTTTGCTGAAGCAAGCTACACGGCAATTTCTGGAATTGGCAAGGGAAATGGCATCGGGTGCCTCCGAGGTATCCATTGCTGCAGAACATGTTTCGAATGTCAGTCAAACATTGGCCCAAGGTTCTATTGAACAGGCTGCTTCGATTGAACAAACCTCCGGGTCAAGTGATCGAATCACAGCTATGACCACAAGCAACGCTACAAATGCGCAATCTGCTGCCGAGCATATGGCGGAAGTTGACCGCTGGGTGACGTCGGCAAATACTGCGATTGCGGGGATGGTGTTGTCAATGGAAGAGATTACCACTTCCAGCGCAAAGATAGCGCGAATCATAAAGGTGATTGATGAAATCGCATTTCAAACCAATATTCTTGCGCTCAATGCAGCAGTTGAGGCAGCGCGAGCCGGAGAAGCGGGAATGGGGTTTGCCGTAGTGGCTGATGAAGTTCGAAATCTGGCGCAAAGGAGTGCTCAAGCAGCTAAGGATACTTCGGGCTTAATTCAAGAATCCATCCAAAAATCAAGTGACGGAAGCGTGAAGCTCCTGGAGGTAACAGGGGCGATCCAAACCATTACGGAGTCTACCGCGAAAGCTAAGAGGCTGATTGACGATGTTAATTCGGCGAGCCATGGAGAGGCGTTGGGCATCGGTCAAATAGCCCAGGCAATTGTTCAAATGGGTCAAGTTACACAACGGAATGCGGCCAGCGCAGAAGAAGGCGCTTCGGCAAGTCAGCAATTGAGTTCGCAAGCGGAGTCCATGTCTGCAGTAGTTCGGCGACTGCAAGCGCTGATTTCGAGCGAACCCAACCGTGTCAAGGTGTCAGGGTCATCCAGCCGACAAATTCGACGTGTCCCTCCGTCTCCTGAATTTAGAAAAAACGTACCGCTGTTTGCTGCCACACGGCAATCTTCTAAAACCAAAAGTGCTGTGGTTGACCCATTCCCAATGCATGACGGGGACTTCGTAGATTTCTAGGTGGTCATATTTGAAGTTGTCCAGTCGGAGCTTACAATGAATCAGACGAAAAATGCCTCATGGGATATATTGCTGGAACGAGTAGACTTGTTTGCCAGCGATTTGGTTATTGGGAACACTTCTGAACTCTCCATTGACCCGATCATGGCGAGTCTTCAGGAGGTTTGTGAAAATGGATGCGAATCGGAACGACTTTTTGATGCGGCCATCCAACTTAAGTCTTCTTTTGGGTTAAATGAAGGCGGAAACCGACAACAATCACTTTCCAATAGTATTACGAACTTGCAGACAGCGATTACCAGTGCAAGAATTGAAAACGAAAATCCAACTCCATTAAAAAACGGAAAGGCGACCACGCTGGTCCCTCTTTGGGAGGATCCGGACCTTGTGCGAGATTTCATCTTGGAATCAATGGAGCACCTCAGCACAATTGAAAATGGATTGTTAAAGATTGAAGAAGATCCCAATCAAACTGAGCCGATCCACTCTGTCTTTAGGAGCTTCCATACAATTAAGGGACTAGCTGGGTTTCTTGAATTGGATTCCATTCGTGAGGTAGCTCATGAAGTGGAAACAGTTCTGGATCTTGCACGAAATTTGAAAATGAAAATTGGACCGGCTGTCGTTGATGTTGTGTTGGCAAGCGCGGACTATCTTCGTCAAGCTATCAAGTCCATTGAAGAAGGATTAGTTGGCGTACCAAGAAAATTAGAGCCAATTGAACCTCTCTTGAATAGGATACGAAGCTTGGGAGAAATCAAGCAAGAGATCGAAAAGAGGGATGCAATTGTGATTCCTCCTGTCATACCTAAATCAACCAAAGGGATTAGAAATTGTTCTGCCCCTAAGAATGAGACCACAGACACTCTCTTGAAGATGATCCGAAATAGCGAGCCGGAAGTGGTTTTGGAGACAACGAACAAAACCGCAAAAGTAGAGCAAGCCGGCGACTTATCTAACTTTGCGATTCGAGTGGAAACGGCAAAACTAGATCATTTGCTGAACATGGTTGGGGAGTTGGTGATTGCTCAATCGATGGTTAAACACGAGCCGTCTTTGAATAACCCAGGAAATGCCCGTCTACAGGCACATTTGACGCAACTCAATCGGATTACCGACGAGGTGCAAAAAATGTCCATGACTCTGCGCATGGTTCCCATTGGCACTTTATTCCAACGAATGAAACGCCTGGTCCGGGACTTGGCTCGAAAAGGCGGCAAACAGGCGGATTTGGAAGTGACCGGTGAAGATACGGAACTGGATAAAACAGTGGTTGACGGTTTGGCCGATCCGCTGATGCATATGGTACGAAACGCACTGGACCATGGCGTAGAGCCCAGTGCTGATCGGATTGCATTGGGCAAACCCGCTGCCGCACAGATCGGGCTCAAGGCTTACCACCAAGGTGGGCATGTGGTAATTGAAGTCAGTGATGACGGCCGAGGTCTCAACCGGGAAAAAATTCTGGCGAAGGCACGTAAGAACAATAGGATTGGTGAAAATACTGTTCTCTCCGATTCGGAAATCTGCCATCTTATCTTTGAACCTGGCTTTTCCACTGCGGACACAATTACGGACATTTCCGGACGTGGTGTCGGAATGGATGTGGTTAAGAAGAGCATTCTCAATATGCGGGGCAGAGTGGAGATTCATTCGGTTCCTGGGATCGGAACCACTTTTTTTATCCGGCTTCCGTTAACTCTGGCAATTATTGATGGACTTGTCGTCGGTGTTGGAATCGAAAGATACGTGGTGCCAATTTTCGCAGTAACTGAAATGTTCCGCCCAACAGCAGCAATGTTATCAAGTCTGGAAGACAAATACGAAATGGTGATGGTCCGTGGACGATTGCTGCCGATTGTGAGACTACACAAGCGATTCAGCGTTGTGCCAAAGAATGAGGACCCCTGCAACGCATTATTTATCGTCGTTGAGCAAGAGGGAAAACGCTTTTGCCTAATGGTAGATGAATTCATAGGAAAGCAAGAAGTTGTTATCAAGAACCTGGGGGAATGTTTTAAAAACGTGTCCGGTGTAGCAGGTGGAGCTATTTTAGGCGACGGAAGAGTAGGACTAATTTTGGAGATTGCCGGGTTAGTGGAATCCCGAGCGGAAGCCGCATAGCATGTCACTCACGTCAGAGGCAAAGGTCGAAATCCAGGTTCGAGCTCTTTCGGAAACAATCTACAAGGAAATAGCAGAACTAACCTATGGCCAGTGTGGAGTGGATCTTAGAACAGGAAAAAAAGAACTAGTAAGTTCACGGCTTGCAAGGGTATTGAAACAAAGCGATTGTTTATCGTTCGAACATTACTTGAAAATTCTTAAGGCTGATACAACCGGGCGATCCTTGACGGCGATGATTGATGCGTTAACAACAAACCATACATCTTTTCTGCGAGAACGGCAACATTTTGATTTCCTTGCGGCGCAAGCGCCCACATTGTTTTCCAGCCGGGAAAAATTGGAAATCTGGAGTGCTGCTTCGGCCACCGGAGAGGAAGTATATACACTTTTGATGGTCTTGATCGAAGCGTTGAAGTTACCATTCCCATCGGCAAAGACTGAAGGTTGGCTAACAATTTTGGGAACTGATATTTCTACAACTGTGCTGGAGAAAGCCAAAGCTGGTATCTATCCAGAAGAGAAACTGGATCCATTGCCTATTGAATGGAAGAGAAAATACTTTCTAAAAGGGAAAGGAATAGCCGAAGGCACGGTAAGAATAAGGCCCGAGTTGTGCCGGATGGCCAAATTTTCACAGCTCAATCTCATAGAGGCGCTGCCTTCAGAAAAGCTGTATCCGGTGATTTTTTGTAGAAACGTAATGATCTATTTCGATAAGACGACACGACAAACAGTTGTCAAATCTCTTGTCAGTTGTCTTGAACCAGAAGGGTTCTTTATGACTGGACATGCAGAGAGTATTGTCGGATTGGATGTCGGTTTGACATATGTTGCACCTGCTATATATCAAAATCGAGGTTTGGGCCAAATCAAACCATCTTTTAAGATGGATCGAACAAAGGGAGGTCACTAAATGCCGCCCGTTGTTGTTGGAATTTCAGATTGTCAGTGGAGCACATCTTCATCGACCGATTTAGTTACGTACGCATTGGGTTCCTGCATTGCATTGACGATTTACGATCCGCAAGCTTCGGTTGGAGGGCTCCTTCACTACATGCTCCCCGAATCTAGTTTGAACCTGAAACGAGCCGGACAGAATCCATTCACCTTTGCCGATTCAGGTATTCCTATTCTTTTCCGGAAAGCATATGAACTTGGGGCATCCAAAAGCCGTTTGATGGTGTGTGCCATTGGAGGTGCCCAAGTAATGGCTGATCAGGAGATGTTCAATATCGGCAAACGTAATCAGTTGGCATTGCGAAAGTTATTGTGGAAGGCTGGTGTGATTTTGCGGGGAGAAGCCGTGGGTGGTAATTCCTCCCGAACAGTAAGGCTTGAAATGACGAGCGGGCGCGTATTTGTGCGCGAAGCGGCCGGCCCAGAGACGGAATTGTTCCGCCAACCGAGTACTTTTCAACAGGCTTAAAAGGAGCTATATGGCATTCAGTGTTTTGATCGTCGACGATTCCCCGGCTATGAGAGCCTTCATAAAGCGTGTGATCGATATGTCAGGATTCGATGTGGGCACTTGTATAGAAGCTGGTGATGGTGAAGAGGCGTTAGGAGTGCTCAGCCGTAGTTGGGTGGATATTGTACTTACCGACATAAATATGCCACGAATGAGCGGAGAGGAATTAGTCCGCAACATGCACCAGGATGAAATGATGAAGGAAATTCCCATAGTCGTGGTTTCAACTGATTCTACCGAGATTCGCATAAAAACAATGATTAGCCTAGGGGCGAAGGGGTACGTAACCAAGCCCTTCCACCCTGAACAATTACGTTTTGAATTGGAGCGAGTTCTGGAGGTGTCCAATGTCTAGTTTGATAGCTCATGATTGGGGTACTCTTTTGCTCGCTTCGTCAGAAGAAGTGCTGGAAACGATGTTTTTTTGCAGTATCTTGCATTCGTCCCCAGGTCCATTCATCGGGGACGCCATATCGGCGAATCTGCGTTTCGAAGGAAGTCCGTCAGGGATTTTTACGGTGGTCTTATCATCCGTTGCGGCACGCGAAATGTCCGCAACGTTTTTGGGAATTGAGGCGGATGTGGTATCTCAAAGCCAAACGGATCAGGTGGTTGGAGAACTGGCAAATGTCATCTGCGGACACACCTTGAGCAAAGCATCATTCGGCGACACTTTTAGGCTAACCCACCCAGAAATTGTAAGGGTGGCTTCCGCACGTCCTTATGATGCAACATTAGGTATTGTTTTGCAGATTGAGAACGGATTATTTGCTGCTTTTATCAGTTTAGATCCTGATAGCATCCAATAATTCCAAGAGTGACAGACAGCGAGGACAATTCAAGAAAAAATGGGTTTGACTGAAAAAAACGTCCGTAGGTGCACGAAGCAGATCCGCATTCTTATAGTCGATGATTCTGCGCTGGTTCGGCGTATCTTGTGTCAGGCGATTTCGCAGCATGAAGACATGCTAGTTGTCGGCACGGCCTCGGATCCTTTTATCGCGCGTGACAAGATAATTGAGTTGCGCCCAGATGTCGTCACCTTGGACCTAGAAATGCCAAGAATGGATGGACTGACGTTTCTAAAGAAGATAATGAAATATCATCCACTACCTGTTATTGTCATAAGCTCCGTTGGGCAGGCATCCGCAGCCCAAGCTACGGAGGCTTTGAGGCTAGGTGCGGTGGAAGTATTTGCAAAACCCAATGGTTCGTTCTCCGTCGGAGAACTGGTTTCCACACTGCCCGATCGGATAAGAGCTGCGGCGCAATCGAAGAAGGTTACGTCACTAAGCATAAACGGTGTTCAACTGAAGCAGCAATCAGTCCGGCGTCAATTATTGATTGCTATCGGTGCGTCCACAGGAGGTACAGATGCAATTGAAAAAATATTGATTGCGATGCCACCGGATTGTCCACCCATTTTGGTGGCACAACACATTCCCGCAGGTTTTTCTGCGGCTTTTGCAAATCGCCTGGACCGTTTAGCGAGTATTACCGTTAAAGAAGCGGAAGATGGTGACGCCGTTGTACCAGGGTGTGCACTCGTTGCTCCGGGCAATTTCCATATGTTTCTGCAGAAGTCATCATCTGGACTGAGTGTTGGTATCCGGTCTGGCCCAATGGTATGTTATCAACGCCCCTCGGTAGACGTTCTCTTTAAATCAATTGCGGAATCTTTGGGAGACCAATGCGTGGCTGTACTGCTTACTGGAATGGGCTCTGATGGAGCGCAAGGATTGCTTAAACTTCGGCAAACCGGGGCACGAACAATAACCCAAGATGAAGCAAGTTGTGTAGTTTATGGCATGCCACGGGAGGCTGTTAGAATAGGAGCATCGGAGCAAAGCTTACCGCTTGACAGGATTGCTTCGGTCCTACTTGAGAAGCCCGCCTAGGCCATGTCGCCGAACAAAACCGTGAAAAAAGAGAATAATAATGTCTAGCCCTAATTTTGATTACGATCTTGTTGTGATTGGCTCCGGACCAGCAGGCCAGCGGGCTGCAATTCAAGCAGCAAAGCTGGACAAAAAGGTGGCCTTGATAGAGAAAAAGACCGTGCTTGGTGGAATGTGTATCAACACTGGCACGATTCCATCAAAGACTCTTCGGGAGGCTGTGATTGAACTAACAGGATACCGTTCGCGTGAATTCTATGGCTCCTCCTACACTGTCAAGCAGAACATTACCATGGAAGACCTTCTCTTTCGGACTGAGAAAGTCATCCGGCATGAAATTGATGTTGTCCGTCATCAACTGCTGAGAAACCGTATCGAGCTCCTTGTCGGATCGGGAACATTTCAGGATCAAAATACAATTCGAGTGGATTCACCGGATGGTCACAGCCACCAACTTGTATCTGCCGAGAAGATTATTATTGGTGCCGGTACAATTGCGACCCGGGACGAGCATATCCCCTTTGACGGGAAATCGATATTCATCAGCGACGACATTCTTTACTTAAAAAACCTTCCCCGCACAATAGCCGTTATTGGAGCTGGGGTTATTGGTTGCGAATATGCAACAATGTTCGCCGCGCTTGGAGTTCGAGTGACATTGGTCGACAAAAGACCACGACTAATGAGTTTCATTGATGAAGAAGTGGCCGACGCGTTGACTTACCACATGCGAGAGAACCGTGTCCAAATGAGGTTGGGGGAAGAGGTGAGTGGTATTGAACAATTCTCCGATGAGCATGGAGAGCGAGTAACTATTCATCTTGCGTCAGGTAAGCAAGTAATCGCGGACAAAGCTCTTTATTCCATCGGCCGGACTGGAAACACATCAGCCTTAAATCTTGCCTGCGCAGGAATTGTCCCGGATGAACGGGGAAGAATCACGGTGAACGAGCACTACCAAACCTCGAACCCACATATCTATGCCGTTGGGGACATTATCGGATTCCCAAGTCTGGCGTCAACCTCAATGGAGCAAGGCAGGCTGGCAGCTTGTCATGCCTTTGGGGTTGCTGCCACTAGCGTTCCCGCATTGTTCCCATATGGAATCTACACGATTCCAGAAATTTCCATGGTGGGGAAAACGGAGGAAGAGTTAACCAAAGAAAATGTCCCTTACGAAGTGGGGAAAGCCAGATATAGAGAAATTGCTCGCGGACAGATCATCGGGGATTCCACCGGTTTGTTGAAATTGATCTTTCACCAGGAGACTAGAGATCTCTTGGGTGTGCATATCATCGGTGAAGGTGCTAGCGAATTAGTTCATATTGGCCAAGCGGTACTCGCTTTCCAAGGTAAGATTGATTACTTCATCAATACAGTTTTCAACTACCCTACTTTGGCTGAGTGCTACAAAACGGCGGCCTTCGACGGGATCAACCGTTTAGGAATTTAGCCCGGTCAAAGTGCCTTACCGTCGGAAAGGATTCTTCGAATGTAGTCAATTTGGCCCAAATGATAATTCAAATGGCCATGCAGATGAATCAAGAAGAAGTAAGTAGTCATTTCCAAGCCTAAGACGTTTTCTGGATACAGTGCTAGCAATTGTGGCTCCTTGAGGGATTCGATCACCGGTGGCACCATAGACGTAACATTTTCCATGCGCTTCAACAAGTCTGAAGCGGGGACAGGTATATTTTCAAACTCTCTTGGACGATTGCGAGTGTAGTCAATCCCACCCAGTTGCCTACCAACGTATTCTCGAAGATTGCCCTCAAGATGAAGCACAAGATTTCCAGCTGAATTTGCGATTCCCGGAAGCACCATCCAAAGTTGGGACTCCTCTTCAAACTCTTGTATTTGCTTTGTCACTTTATTCAAATCACGGGTAAAGAGTCGTGCCAAATCATTAACCATTCATCCCCCTCAAAAGTCAACCATCGCTGTAGATTTCTGAAAAACCTGATGACTCTAGAGTAACGAACTTCCTTAGGTTGCTTCCGCAGGATATATTTGACAAACTCAAGAGTTAAATGATTCCTCCCCGCAAACGGTTTGAACGGATTCTTGCATTGAGCTCCTTTTGGGCGGGGGCGTTTTGTGCAGCGTCTGTATCCGTCAGTGGCCAGACGGAAGTGCTTAACTATCAAGTAGAATGGCGATTCATGACTGCTGGCAAGGTAAGAGTGACAGTAAATAAATCAGTGTCTGGCGCAAATGGAAAACTTGAAGTGCAGTCACTTGGCATTGTCTCGATGCTGTTCAAGGTAAATGAAAACTATGAAGCCGTTTGGCGGCCAGATTTTTGCGCTCAATCGACACATCTATTTTCTGAAGAAAACAAGCGGCGAAGAGAAACTACGATTCTTTACAACGGACCTGGGAACAAGACACAGTTTGTTGAAAAGGACCTGGTAAAAAATACGACTATTTCAAATAGTGTTGCAGTACCTGCGTGCGTCGCGGATGTTCTGGGTGGCCTGCAAAAGCTAAGAGCACTAAAGTTGACACCGGGAACTTCCTCGCAGATCCCCATTTCTGATGGTAAGAAATTTGTAGAAGTAAAGGTTGACGTACAAGAGAAAGAGGATGTCAAAACTGCAACCGGAACCTACAAAACTATTCGAATGGAAGCTTTTCTATTCAACGGCGTGCTCTATGATAGGGCCGCCAGGTGTCTGGTTTGGGTTACCGATGATGAGAAGCGCATCCCTGTGAAAATCCAAATTCTCATGCGATTGCACATTGGAACTATTACTTTGCTACTTGATCAACCAGCCTAAAAAGGGGATAACAATCGTGAAAAGTTTGGCTATGAATTTTGTGATTGCGATTGGTTCGGCAGTCGCTTGGGCTCAAAGTAGTGATGGATTCCTAACACCGCAACAGAGTGTTCAAGTTATTGAACGCAGTTGGCAATTGTTGGATTCCTCTAAAGCGGCCATTCCAGGTTTAGCGCAGGCTGCGGCCCCATTGGCGTCTGAAGCTAAGCAGGCGCATGCGAAGTTGAAGGATAATGGCCGCCCCGTGCCATCGGAGGTTTATGCCTTCTTGGGACAATTACGTTCCTACTTGACGTTGTCCGATGCACTTCCCAAACCCATCTCGTTTTCGGAAGAGTCCCGAAAGCAGTTTTCAGAATTGCGAGCGAATGTGGACCTGATCGAGGGACATTTTCGCGCGTTGATGGTTCGTACTGAAGGCCAATTGCGGCCACCAGACAGGGACAATTTGCGGCGTTATGCCGATGCAAACGCAAAGTTGGCACCTCCTGCCAAGGAGAAGCCAAGGGTCCTTTTTTATGGCGACTCCATTACAGATGGCTGGAAGTTGAATGCTTATTTCCCGGACAACGATTACGTAAACCGCGGCATTAGTGGACAGATCACAGGCGAAATGCTTGGGCGAATGCAGGCCGATGTAATCGCGAACAAACCTGCCGCCATGATTATCCTGGCTGGCACGAACGACCTTGCCCGGAACGTATCGGTGGATACGATAAAGAACAATTTGCAGATGATTTCGGAACTAGCCGAGGCGCATAAAATCAAAGTGATTTTGTCGAGCATTCTGCCCGTTAGCGATCACCATAAAGATG
>JAYTTF010000263.1:0-13366 GCA_043745195.1 Bryobacterales bacterium
GCTTCTGTCCACATCAAAACTAATCGATCGCATCCACACATTCCTGAATCGAACCGAACGCAGTTTCCTTAAACTACTCAGCGAATTCCGAAAACTGAAATCTGAAAGTTTGCCACCAAAATTAATTTTGCGAAACAAACCCAAATCCAAAATCGTCGTATCGCATAAGGTAGCCCCATCCTCATTCTTCCGCACAATATCACCCCCTTACACCCGCTCCGAACCAAAAGTTGGCCGCAACGAACCTTGCCCCTGCAAATCAGGCCGAAAATACAAGCAGTGCTGTTTACGGAACGAACCCAATTTATCTTAAAGACGGCAGTTGCACGACTCCATAATCTGGATAACGCAAGCCAGTGGGGACATGAGTGGCTGGAACAAGCTACTGCACTGTCATGAAATCATATGATTCCCCCACGCGAGCTGCCAGCCTCTCGTGTCCCCATTGGCGGCCCTTATTTACACTTCAGTCTCACCCTAATGGGTATTTTTATTTTGTTTAGCAATTGGGTAGTTAGCATTACTAAGAGATGGGAGAAAGATGACCAGCCATAGCAGCCATAGCAACCAATATTGACGAAAACCTCCCCAATGCGCTACTTTGTAAGTTACTCAGAAGCGCAAAGGGCCCGGCGGCCCACAAACGAACTACGAACTTGAGAAATCTCCACAGCCGCCGGATCTCCGTTTTGCGCTAGTTATTAAGTATTACTCAGTAGAGGTGCGGCGGCCATTAGTATCCATCCCGTAAACCGTTTCCGACGGGGGCTTGGTGAAAGGGGTCGGCTGAGAAAAACCGCCGAAGTTGTGAACGCTTGCGGATAAGCGTCATCGCTGGGGAGCAAAGAAAATATCTTGCTCACTGTCACTGGAACCCTAAATGGTGAGGGGTTCGGGTGGAGCGCTACAGAGGAGCTGGTCGCCGCGCCTCCCGCGCGTATTCCGCTTCCTCACCTCCGCCCCTTTGCCCTCCCCTTAGTAGTTCCCCAGGACCGATTTGCGAAGGAACTTGCGCCCATGAATGTCATCGAACTAGCTCGCATGCTCATCGATATCGAATCGATCACGCCCAATGAAGAGGCCATGGGACGGCGTGTTTTCGAACTTCTCACCGAAATGGCCGACCCCACCGGCGGAGTTGTCGAACTCATCCAAGTGGAACCAAAGCGCTTCAATGTTTTGGCAACCTGGGGCACGCCTCTGGTTACTCTTTCCACGCACCTCGATACCGTGCCGCCCTTTTTCCCTTCCACTGAAGATGACGAATTCGTGTGGGGCCGCGGCGCTTGCGACGTGAAGGGCATCATCGCTTCCATGCTCAAAGCCGCCGAGTCTCTGCTCGCCGATGGCCACCGAAATTTCGGCCTCCTGTTTGTAGTTGGCGAGGAACGCAACAGCGCTGGTGCCTATTACATGGCCAAGCACCCCCGCGGCTCCAAGTTCCTGATCAACGGCGAACCAACTTCCAATCAACTCGCGCTTGGTTCCAAAGGCGCTCTCCGCTACGAAATTATCGCCTCCGGAAAAATGGCCCACTCCGCTTATCCCGAACTCGGCGAATCGGCTACAAACAAGCTGCTTGATGCCCTAGCCAACATTCGCGCCATCCAACTCCCCATTGATCCGATTCTTGGCCCCAGCACTCTGAACATTGCCACATTATCCGGCGGCCGCGCCCCAAACGTGATCCCCGATCACGCCAAGGCCGAAATATTTATCCGCCTTGTGAATGATGCCGAATCCACACGCGCAGCCATTCAAGCCGCATGCAAAGGCCTCTGCGAAGCCAAAGAAGTTCTCTGCATTCCTGCTTTGCACCTCGGTTCGCTTCCAGGATTTCAAACCGCAGTGATGGCCTACACCACCGATATTCCAGCCTTCGGCGGACAGTGGGGCCAGCCTTATTTGCTGGGTCCCGGAACCATTCATGTTGCGCATACCAGTGAAGAGCGGGTTCCCAAAAAAGAATTGATCGAAGCAGTGCAGATTTACAAGAACATGGTTTTGCAACTGCTAGAGAGAACGAAATGATCGTAATGAAATTTGGCGGCTCGTCGGTTGAATCGGCGGCGGCCATCACAAGAGTCGCGGGCATCGTAAAGGATCGGCTGGACCAACGGCCGGTAGTGGTGGTCTCTGCCATGGGCAAAACCACGAACCGTTTGCTTGAAATTGCAGCGCTGGCAATTGAAGGGAAACGCGCGGATGCTTTGGCGTTGCTGGCCTCTTTGGAAAAGTTCCACATCGCCGAAAGCCCCGCAGATGCAGCCGAAATCATCGCCGCTCATTTCCACGAACTTACTGCTGTTGTGGAAGAACTGGTCGAACTGAAGGAATTCCCACCACAGTATGTTGACTTGGTTTCAAGCTACGGTGAGCGTCTTTCCAGCCAAATCGTAGCGCTCACTTTCCGTCATCTTGGAATGGATGCCGTCCACGTCGATGCCCGCAAAGTTATCATCACTGATCGCCGTCATGCCCATGCCGCTCCGCTCTATCCGCGAACTTATGCCAAGCTCGAATCGCAAGTGAAGCCGCTTGCCGCAAAGCAAGTCGTAGTAATGGGCGGTTTCATCGGAGCCACGCAGGACGGCTTCACAACCACTCTCGGTCGCGGCGGTTCCGATTTCACAGCAGCCATTGTCGGCGCAGGAATTGGAGCCGATGAAATCCAAATCTGGACTGACGTGGATGGCATGTTAACCTGCGACCCTCGCATCGTCCCAGGTGGCCACCGCGTCAAAGTAATCTCTTTCGGTGAGGCTGCTGAACTCGCCTATTTCGGAGCCAAAGTGCTCCACCCAGCCACTGTGGTTCCGGCCATGGAAAAGAACATTCCAGTGCTCATTCTGAACTCGCGCAACCCAGCTTCAGAAGGCACTCGCATCGTTGCCGATCGCGTGGCTTGCACCAATCCCATCAAGTCCATCGCCTGCAAAGTTGACGTCACGCTAGTCAACATCGTCTCCCTTCGTATGCTGATGGCTCACGGTTTCTTACGCCGCATTTTCGAGATCTTCGATCGCTACCGAACGCCCGTCGATGTTGTCACCACCAGCGAAGTTAGCGTATCCTTGACCATCGACAACACAGCGCACTTAAAAGAAATTTGCGAAGAACTTGGCCAGATAGCCGAAGTGGCAGTCGAGGAAAACCAGGCTCTCATCTGCCTGGTTGGCGATTCCATCCGCGAAACGCATGGCGTAGCTCTGAAAGTGTTTCAATCTCTTGGCGACGTAAATGTACGAATGATTTCCCAAGGCGCATCGGCACTGAATCTCAGCCTCCTAGTAGCCGCCGAAGATCTACAACGCGCCGTGGCGCTGCTTCACGCCAATCTCTTCGCCACTCTAGATCCTTCCGTGTTTGAGGTGAAAGCCCAATGAAAAAGGGAAAAAGCCTACTGAAAATTCACCTCCTTAAGTTTCCAGCTCCAACATATGGCTTTGGATTTGCACATCGACTGTTTAACGGAAAAAGCCCAATGAAAACTCACAGTAGTTGGGGGGCAGGCCCCCTGGCCTGCGCCGGACGCCCTCGTCCGGCTCGGAGCAACCACCAATGAAACTAGCAATAATCGGCTACGGAAAAATGGGAAAAATGATTGAATCCCTAGCTCCCTCATACGGCTTTCAAGTTGCCCTGAAGCTCGATGAATTCAACAACGCCAACTTCTCCGGCATCACCGCTGAAAATTTCAAAGGCATCGACGCTGCCATAGAATTCAGCGTCCCCGAAGCCGCCGTCGAAAATATCGAACGAATCTCCGCCCTCGGCATTAATCTCGTCGTAGGCACAACTGGTTGGCTGAATGAAATGGATCGCGCCAAAGCCGCAGTCGCCAAGCATGGCACCGGCTTGGTCTGGAGCCCCAACTATTCCATAGGAGTAAATGTGTTCTTCCGTGCTGTCGCCGAAACCGCGAAGATGCTGGCCAACGAACCGGGCTATGAAGCATGGGCTTGGGAAATGCATCATTCCATGAAAAAGGACGCGCCCTCCGGAACGTTGCTCAAAGCCGTAGATGGTATGAAACGTGCCGGCTACGATCGCAAGATTGATGTTGCATCCAGCCGAGCCGGCAGAGTGCCCGGAACTCACGAAATTGGATTTGATTCTCCTGCTGATACCATCACTCTTCGCCACACGGCTCATGGTCGCGAAGGGTTTGCCAGTGGGTCGTTGAAAGCAGCGCAATGGGTAGTTGGTCGCAAAGGCTTTTACGAATTTACAGATGTTTTGTTTGGTTAGACCACTGGGAGGTGGCACATGTTTAGCGGATGCGGAACGGCTCTAGTTACCCCGTTTCAAGAAGATTTATCGTTGGATGAAAAAGCTCTTCGATCCTTGGTTCAGCGCCAGTTGGCTGCCGGTATTGATTTTCTTGTGCCCTGCGGAACCACAGGCGAAAGCCCCACGCTCAGCCACAAAGAACACATGCGCGTTGTCGAAATTACATTGGAAGAAGCCAAGGGCAAAGTCCCCGTTGTAGCTGGTGCCGGTGGCTATAACACCGCCGAAGTGTTGCACCTCGCCAAGGAACTCCAGGCAATGGGTGCCGACGGTCTTCTTTCCGTCACTCCTTACTACAACAAGCCAACGCAGGAAGGACTCTTTCAACATTACAAAGCGCTGTCCAACACCACCAACCTCCCCATTATTGTGTATAGCGTGCAAGGCCGCACAGGAGTGAACGTAGAACCGGCAACCCTCACGCGCTTGTCGGAATTGTCGAACATCGTTGCCGTAAAAGAGGCTTCAGGCAACATCTCACAGATCGCCAGAGTTGTCCACGAAGTGCCGCAAAAATTCCACGTCTTGTCCGGTGATGATTCCATGACCATCCCTGTAGTTGCACTCGGAGGGAAGGGCATCATCAGTGTTGTTTCCAATCAAATTCCTGGTGAAATGACTCAGATGACCCGTCTTGCTCTGCAAGGTGATTTCGTTGGTGCGCGTGCATTGCAGCGGAAATTTCTGCCTCTAATGGAAATGAATTTCATTGAACCAAACCCCCAACCAGTGAAGGCCGCAATGGCTTATATGGGTTTGTTGAAACCGGTTTGGCGATTACCAATGACTCCTCCAAGTCAACAAACACTGCAGGCCATTGAAACGGTATTGAGCGGATTGAACATGATGGCACAGCGCAGCAGTCAAGTTGCTAGCTAATAGATATGACTGAACTACAAAAACAGATCGAGCAGGCTTTTGACAACAAACCTGCGCAATACACAGAGCAGCATTTTTCTCTGTTTGCGAAATTCAAAGCAGCACTCAACGCTGGAGAAATCCGGGCTGCTGAACCCGATGCCTCAACTGCTACTGGTTGGCGTGTCAACCCCTGGGTGAAGAAAGGCATTCTACTTGGGTTCCGTCTTGGCAACATTGTAGACATGTCGGTAGACTCATCGCGTCAACCTTTCTTCGATAAGTCTACCTATCCTGTGAAGCAGTTTTCCGCAGATAGCGGCGTCCGAATTGTCCCCGGTGGTTCCAGCATTCGCGATGGCTGTTATGTTGCAAAAAGCGTTACCTGTATGCCTCCCATGTACGTCAATGTTGGCGCTTACATTGCCGAAGGATCAATGGTCGATTCCCACGCTCTGGTTGGAAGCTGCGCCCAAATCGGCGCTCGCTGCCACCTTTCTGCAGCCGTTCAGATTGGCGGAGTTTTGGAACCTGTCGGAGCAATGCCAGTCATCATCGAAGACGATGTTTTGGTTGGCGGCAACTGCGGGGTATACGAAGGAACAGTAGTCAAGCGACGCGCTGTTTTGGGAACAGGCACCATCCTCAATCGTTCTACTCCGGTGTACGATTTAGCGAAAGGGTTAGTCTACAAAGCGACTGACGACACTCCGTTAATCATCCCCGAAGGGGCTGTAGTGGTTGCAGGTTCGCGGGCCATCACCAGCGGAATTGGCAAGGATTGGGGCATTTCGCTCTACACTCCGGTAATCGTCAAATATCGTGACGAGAAAACTGAAGCTAAGATCCAGTTGGAAGATCTACTTCGTTAGTGGATGGTCTTCTTTTCTTCCGCTTTTTAGAGGGAGCCTTGAAGAACCATCCGAATAACAGCACTGCAGCGATTCCAATCGCTTGGGCCACATAAGTGGCCCATTCGGGAGCATTGATGCGGCTTGTCACAACTGGGTCGGAGGCAATCATTTCACCACCCACTTTGCCCAAAAGTGCAGCGCCGGCCCAGATGATCCACTTATGGCGATCCATCCAGCCCGATAACAAATTGCTGGTGAATACCACGAATGGAATGCTAAGGCATAATCCGAAGATCAAAAGTCCATTGCGGCCTCTTGCAGCTGCGGCGACAGCAAGAATGTTGTCCGTGGACATTGTGATGTCGGCTACGATGATCATCCAGATAGCCTGAATTACACCTCCGGCTTTCTTGTGACCGCCATCATCACCGGCATTATCTGTTAGTAACTTCATTGCGATCCAGAGGATCAAAACACCGCCCACTAGTTTGAGATAGGAAACCAACAACAACTTTGCAGCGAAGAACGTTAAGATGATTCGCAGAACAACGGCAAATGCCGCACCAAATATAATCCCCATCCGTCTTTGTTGGACGTTGAGCGATTGGACTGCCAATGCTATAACAACTGCATTGTCCCCTGCCAAAAGCAGGTCAATCATAACGATCGACAGAATGCTCAGAAGATTGTCTGGAACAAGAAGGGCATGGAACAGCGATTCAATAAATTGAAAGGGATTAAATACTGCAGCATGCTCCAGAATCTTATGAGCTAAGCGGGAAAGAGTTTCAATCATCGGAATTTATGCAGTCGGGCTTTCCCAACGGCTTGTTTCAGCGGAGCGAAACAGTGCTTCAATCACCGCCATGTTGTTGAGCGCATCCTCTAGGGGAACGGCAACAGCCGTATTTTCCAGAATCGCACGGCTGAACTGATCGCCTTGCAGTGTGTATTGATCGCATGGGGCTGCTTCCATTAAGACGGCACTGGCGCCTGCCGGATCCTTCCCGGAATCGACGAATAATTTACAGGCATGGCCAGGAGGTGCATTGAATGGAATCTGAATTTCCAACCGAGCATCCGTTCCAAAGACAATCAATTTTTGATAAGGAACCACCTGCGTCCCACATGTGAACGTAGCCTGCGCTGACGGGAATTGCATCATGGCGGAGGTGCAGCGGTCGGTTCCAAAATCAGGATCCCGATCCACCATCGCGATTACTTTGAACGGCTCTTCGCTTAGAAGATATCGTGTCTGAGTGATCGGGTAACAGCCAATGTCCATCAATGCTCCACCACCCTGAGCAGTGTTGTTGCGGATGTTATTTGGGTCACGATTGAAATAACTGAAAAAACTCGCAATGGAGACAATGCGGCCCAACTTGCCGTTTCGAACTATTTCCCGCGCCAAATGCCATTGCGGATGAGTTCGAACCATGAACGCTTCACCAATCTTCACGCCCGTGCGATCGCGCGCCGCTATAAGCAGTCTGGTTTCCGCAACCGATAAGGCAATGGGCTTTTCGCATAAAACATGTTTGCCGGCCTCAGCTGCTTTTATAGACCAAGGGACATGCAGATCGTTTGGCAGCGGATTATAGATTGCATCAATGTTAGGATCGGCCAGCAGTTGTTCGTAACTTCCATACGCCGTAGGAATCCCCAATTGTTTAGCGGCGGACTGCGCGCGTCCAAGGTCCCGCGAGGCGATAGCTGTGATTTCGCACAGTTCGCCTTGCTGCATTCCTGGTATTACTTTTTTCAGCCCAATCGCCGCTGGACTGAGGATTCCCCATCGGATCTTTGTTGCCATACTAAATTGCAATCTGAGGGCGATCTTTTTCAGGCCAATCCAAGTGGAAGAACTTCCCACGAGGTTGATCCACTCGTTCGTAGGTATGCGCTCCGAAGTAATCGCGCTGGGCTTGTAACAGGTTTGCCGGCAAGCTTTCAGACCGATACCCATCGTAATAAGCTAGTGCGGAAAAGAACGTCGGAACCGGGACGCCGTTCGTTGCTGCAAGGGCAATTACTTTCCGCCAGTTGGTTTGGCAGCGCTCAATTTCACTCTGGAAAAACGGATCCAAAAGCAGATTGGCCAAATTTGCATCGCGTTCAAACGCTTCGGTAATTTTTTGCAGGAACCTGGCGCGGATAATGCAACCGCCTCTCCAGATTTTGGCGATGTCACCAAAGCTCAAAGTCCAGCCATATTCCTTTTGGGCTTCGCGCATCAACTGGAATCCTTGGGCATAGCTGCAGATCTTCGAGCAATAAAGCGCATCGTGAATAGCTCGCACCAAAGCGGAGCGGCTGGCCTTCACATTTTTTACGGGTCCCTTGAGTTGCTTCGATGCGGCGATGCGTTCGTCTTTCACCGCACTTAGGCAGCGGGCAAAAACGGCTTCGGCCACGGTTGGGGCGGGAATGCCCATGTCCAGAGCATTCACGCTGGTCCATTTGCCAGTCCCTTTTTGGCCGGCGGTATCAAGGACGATCTCGACAAAAGGCTTACCCGTCATCGGGTCTTTTTGATGCAAAATGTCTTCCGTGATTTCAATCAAAAAGGAATCCAGCACACCTTTATTCCATTTCTTAAACACGTCGCCGCATTCGACGGCGGTCATTCCCAGCAGACCGGTCATCAAAGAATAGGCTTCGCAGATCATCTGCATGTCGCCATATTCAATGCCGTTATGCACCATTTTTACGTAGTGACCGGCACCGTTTGCTCCAATGTAAGTGGCGCAAGGAACGCCACCCTTTACAGGCTTTCCAGGTTTGCCGCCCATCATGGGCTTGCCTTTTTTCGCGTCCACTTTCGCGGCGATTGCGTTCCAAACGGGTTCCAATTCTTTGTAAGCGGCGGGGTCGCCACCGGGCATCAAGGATGGTCCGAAACGAGCACCTTCCTCGCCGCCGGAAACACCGGAGCCGATGAAGCGCAGACCTTTTGCACCCAAATCTTTTTCACGACGGATGGTATCGGTCCAAAGGGCGTTGCCGCCATCAATGATAATATCGCCTTGTTCCAGCAGCGGAACCAGACTGTCGATGACTGCGTCAGTAGGTCCACCGGCTTTGACCAGTATTACTATCTTGCGTGGTTTGCCCAAGGACTGAACGAATTCTTCAATTGTATGGGACCCGATCAACCCGCCAGGAGTGGAAGGGTTTTCCGCAACAAACTTATCAGTGGTTGCAGTGGTGCGGTTATACACCGAGATCTTGAAGCCGTGGTCGGCTATATTTAGGGCCAGATTTTGGCCCATGACGGCCAGACCAACCAGGCCGATTTCAGATTGTTTTGTTGCCATAAATTAATTCCTTCTTAAGGGAGTGGTTTGGGGTAAGGCTTTTGCAGCCTGCGCCAAATGCCGACGCTGATGAGCGGCTAGAATTCGGTACGCCGAATAGAGATTGTATTTGATTAAAGAGTTGGCAGGCGAAGTGACTTTGACGTTCACCATGGAAATTCCTTCGGATTGATCCAGTTCTTTGACCACTTGATTCTGCGAATCAAGAAATGCCTCGAGTGCTGCTTTCGCACTTGTCGGGGTAGCCGGCAAAAACTGTGGTGGAGCTGGTGCGCCAAAGCGCACGGGCGGTTCAAGAATCTTCACGAAGATACTACCAACAAAATCCAGCGAATATGGGGCTGAAGAGTGAAGGCTTTCCCGAACTGCCTTTTCGCGGGCTTGGGCAAAAGTTGGAAGAAAACTGTTGGAAGTGAGTGTCATGTGTTCCAGACATTCAGCTGCAGACCAACCTCCCTTAGCAGGGCTTCGCAGCAAGTCGTTTTCGGAATGTGCGGAGAAAAGATTTTTTACGGATTCCGAAGTGGCGGCCAATTCATTCTTCAGGGCCTGAATCTGCCCGGATCGTTCAGAAGTGATCATGTCCTTTTATTATGACCCGAATGAGCCCATCTGCGGATCGTTAACTTCTTTCATCCAATGTTTCAGCAGCAATTTCATTTTCTTAATTCGAGCTTCGTTCGCAGGAAGTTGAGCAAGATTCGATTTTTCAAGCGGATCTAACGCCATGTTAAATAGTTGCACCGTTCGTTTGCCACTGACGTTGTATTCAATCCATTTCCAATCCTGATCGCGGACGGCGCGCATCAATCCTCTGTAGGCGACAAATATGGAATCGCGCACGGAATTTGTTTTTCCGTTGAGAATTGGCGCAAGACTTTTGCCTTCCACTGTAGCCGGAGTCTCCAGGCCCATCAGATCAAAGAGGGTAGGGAAGAGATCCAGCAGGTAGACTAGTGCATTGCTTTTCTTTCCTTTCGGAAGGCTTGGCCCTGCAATCATTAGGGGCACGCGGATACTGTGGTCGTAGAGGTTCTGCTTTCCCAACAAGCCGTGTTGTCCGACGGCGAGCCCATTATCGGCGGCGAAGATCAATATTGTGTTTTGGTCCTTACTTGTCTTTTCCAAACTATCGAGGATTCGGCCAATCTGTTCGTCCACTTCGGTGATCATGGCGTAGTAATCGGCAATCTCCTGTTTAACTGCCTGCTCAGTTCTAGGCCACCCCAGCAGCGCTTCATCGCGGATTTTCATCTCACCGTTATCGAAGGGATGTTCTGGAAGGAAGTTACCCGGCAACTTGATTTTGTCAGTTGGGTACATATCTTTGAAACGCTGCGGTGCCATTCGCGGATCATGCGGGGCGGTGAATGCCACGTACATTGCGAAGGCCCCATCGCCTTGGCGCTCTAAGAATTGAATGGCTGAATCGGCAAACAACTCACTGGAAAACTTTTTACCTGTGTAGGTGCGCTTCGATGGATATTCGCTGGATGGGTCATAGTCTTGCACGGGTACTTTTAGATGGTCAGACATGCCACCGAACATAATGGGTCCGCCATTGGAAAAACAGCGGCTATAGAGTTTTGGGCCGTTGTGCCATTTGCCAATGCCTATGGTGGTGTAGCCTTTATTGCGAAGCTCTTCGGGCCACATATGGAAAGGCTTGGGTGTCCGGTTGTTTTGTTTTGGATCGACTATGGAATCGGTGACGTTGAACAGCGTTTGGCCGGTCATCAACATGGCGCGGCTGGGTGCGCAGATTGCACCGATGGTTCCGCCCATGATGAATGCCTTTTCAAAGACAGTGGAGCGAGCGGCGATGCGGTCCATGTTTGGCGTGGCAACGTCGGGGTTATTAATTGCGTGCAAAGTGCTGAAGCGCTGATCATCCGTGAATAAGAAAACCAAGTTAGGTTTGGTTGCCATTTGTCCAAACACCAGCGGGGCTACGCCAGCGGTTTGCAGAAAGGTTCTGCGCGAAATCATTTTTCAGCTTCTCCGAAAATCGGACGGTCAGCATTGATGCCGAACCACATTAGTGCACCGAATACATAAAGGATAGCGGTGAAATAGAGTGGAGCATTCCAGCTATCGAAATTCTTCAACATGTAAGCGAGAATTACTGGGCTTAGGGCGCCACCGACTTGTCCGGCGGTGTTCATGTAGGCGCTGACCACGCCAGCGCGGTTGCCGCCAATATCGATGCAGGCACTCCAGGCCGCGCCGAGAGGGAAATTTGCAGAGGCGGCGGCAATCGAAATCAGGATAGCTGAGGTGGTTGGATCACTGGCTGCGGTGCCTAGTGCCAAGGCAACTGCTGCAGATAAAAACGATGCGATGCCGATCATGGCTCGGCCCCAGCGGCGACCAAATTTGCGAACTGCCGCATCGGTGGAAAGACCACCTAACAAGTCGGCAACAACGCTAAGAAGCATTGGCATGCCGGCCAGGAAGCCGCCCTTCATGCCCGAGAAGCCACGAACCTTTTCAAGGTAAGTGGGCAGCCAGGTGATGTAGAAATAGAACCCATAGGTTTGGGTGAAGTACATCAGGCAGAGCAGAATAATGTTTCGGTGTTTGAGTACTCCGGCGAAATCGGAAAAGGCCATGGCATGGGGAGCCTCAACTTTGCGGCCTCCTTGAATGAGGTGCAACTCTTCGGCATTCACAGATGCATGTTCGCTGGGATCGTCACGGAACCACAGATACCAGGATCCAGCCCATGCGAAACCGACCAGCCCAAAGATTACGAATATCCAGTGCCACGTCATAACCGTCAACATTGCGGTGACCAACATGGGAGTTAATCCACCAGCTAAATGAGCACCCATGAAGAAGACGCCTTGAGCGGTGCCGCGCTCTCCGGCGGGGAACCAACGGCTGAAAGTTCTGGCGGCGTTGGGCCATGCGCCGGCTTCTCCAATTCCGAATAGAAAGCGCACGGCTAAAAGAGAAGGCAAATTGAAAGCCAATGAAGTGGCCATGGTGAATGCAGACCACCAGGCGACGATACGCGTTAACACTCGTCGAGAGCCAATTCGATCTCCCCAATATCCGGTTGGAATTTCAAAGATTCCGTAAGCGATGGTGAATGCACTGAAGACCCAACCCATTTCGACTGTGGTTAGGCCAAGGTCGCGAGTGATGTCTTTTGAGGTGACGGCAATGGCAACTCTGTCAAGGTAAGTCACCCCTGCAAGCAGGACGGTGAAGAACAAAACTTGGAAGCGGACACGGGACGGTTTGTTAGGCATGAAAATGTTGGCGATCTGAAGGATGATATCGCTATTGGTTAGCGCCGCGCTACGGGGATAACAACGCGCAGACCGGTATGAGTGTCTGAAAAGCGGCAAGTTTTGTTGTCGACAAAGTTGGCTGCTTTGGATGCGGCCATCACGCTGAGTTCGGTAATCACCTTTTGCCCTTTGGGGTAAACTATCCAGATTGCGCCGTTCCGTTTGAGCATGGGTTCCAACTTGTTGAGCTTTTCAAGGTCGGCATCTTTTTCTGCGCCTAGAAAAATTAGGTCACATTCGGTGCCTTTTGTGGTGAGGACGTCATCCACTGTGGACCGTAAGTCATCTGGGAATTTTGCATCCTTCCAATTAACTAACGCTATTTTCTGATTGGCCTTTACGCCTAGTTTTTCAAACAGGGTTGGAGGGTGGAGGATTTTTTGCTGCCACTTTGCGGCGGCGGGACCAAGGTGAAAACTAACGCGAGTGCCACTGTATTCCACCACTAAGTCTTCGCCCTTCACCAAGGCATTTGAAATAGCTGTTGCGGGAATTTTTAGACGGAATGCGCCTTTGAACAATAGCGCATCGGATTCCCATTGCAACTTTCCTTCGGACACTTCACTTTTCGTTGATGCGGTGCAGGTTGCTTCCAGTCCCTTAGCTTGCCATTTTATCCCAATAGGGCGGTTTCTGGGTTCATAAGGGTGAGACTGAAGTTTTGAAAAGTGCCGCCAATGGGGACACGGGAGGCAGGCAACTCGCTTAGGGCACGCTTTGGTTTGATGGGGAGTTCTGTAGCTTG
>JAYTTF010000264.1:0-13283 GCA_043745195.1 Bryobacterales bacterium
TGCGCCCACACAAGCAGGTGACCATTTCAAGCGAATTCCACGCACTGCGATTGAGCAACCCAAAGGACCTTTGGTATCTGGGTGGAGGTGCTTATCAGCCCTGGTCATTCGGCTATCAGGGACGCAACGCAGGTGGTCCGCGATCTTTAGCCAATCTGTATGACACAAGTGTGGAATACAGGATGAGGCCGAACGTGACACTTACGGGTTACTACGGTTTTGCTAGCGGCAAGGCAATTACCCAAGCGATTTACCCCAAAGGGAAAAACGGCGGCTTGGGATATGCCGAGGTCGCCTACCGGTTCTGATCAATTCTTCAGAGCAAAACCAGGGACGTAAGGTCCCTGGTTTTGCATGTTTTCTACCGTCTACTTTTCAACCTCACTTTCCCGATGTGGATCTGCATTTCCAGGCCAAATAGCAGCCGTCCCGCCGCGTCCGGAGCCCGCCAAAAAGTTCTAGTTAGTGGTGACCTTCAAGCCGGCCAACATATGCAACTGTTGGCGACCGTGATCGAATGGCGCGTCTTTACCGACCAGTGCTTGCATGCGGCGCACGCCGGGCGAGAAGCAAGTATCGACGATGTCCAAAATCTTGTCGGCGGGAAACTGTCCAGCGTGACAATGCGAGCACAGGTAGTAAGGCACCGAAATTTCGACCGTGCCGACGGTGGTAAGAATCTGCTTGGAACGTAATTCCTGATAGCGCGCTTGCTCACCGCACGGACAGGGAATCGAGCGTTGCTCGGGCACAACAATCCGTGATGCATGGCCGCGCGCACCAGCATCTCGACGACCTTCAGGTCGAGTGAGCTGGATTTGGGCAAATCGGTGAAGATCATGCGCAGTAGATGTTCTACTTCGCGCACGGCTTCTTGGCGGATACCGTCCGCCGTTGTTTTTCCTGTTCACTGAAGGAGGGTTCTTCAGCCGGGCGCAGCCGACAGATCTGCTCGTTGGTTTCGGCAAACCACCAGCTCAGTTCCTGAAACTTGCGGATTCGGCAATCTCCTGTTCGGCTTTGCGTACCGATGCGGGATTGGGCAAGGATTCGCTGTTGGTCTTGCCTCGCGTTTTATAGGTCAGCCGGAGGGTAGGACCGTGACCGACATCGTTGGGTCGAGCACAGTGGCAGGTTGGTTTCCCGCAATGACGGACGATGCCGGTGACCGATCCGGGCCGCAGATCGCCAAGTGGAGCCAGCCCGGCAAGCAAACGGGACCGCTTCTGTTCCAGTGCCAAAAGGATGTTTGGCCCGGGTTTCCTCAGAGCGCTTTATTTACGTTCAGTATAGAGCCGCAGAAAAGGAAAATCAACGGATAATCATTTTGCCATTTTGCCGTCGTGCATTCTTGAAAAACCCTTTACAACACAGTTGGAAGGCAGCTTTGATATACTTCCGATCAAGATGCACCGGACAATTGCAGCAACCTGGGCAACTCTTTTCCTTTCCTTCGCCATGAGTGAGGATTGGAACCGCTTTCGCGGCCCGAATGGATCTGGCGTTTCCAAGGACGTTGGGTTTCCTGCTCAATTGAGTCCCGAAAAGAACATGCGATGGCGCGTTGGAGTGCGGCCTGGCAAGTCATCGCCAGTGCTAACTAACAATCATGTGTTTGTTACAGGGGCCGAGGACGGGAAGCTCTACACACAATGCTTTGATCGGAAGACGGGCAAGTTACTTTGGGAGCGCGCCGAACCTCAATCCCATACGGAAGTTGTAAATGCGCTGAATCATCCGGCGGGAATCACGCCTGTCACTGATGGCGAAAACATCTATGCATTCTTCAAAGAGTATGGGCTGATTTCCTACGACTCAACCGGCAAGCTACGTTGGAAAACTCCGATGGGGCCCTTTACCAACGTGATGGGGGTTGGCACGTCGCCGATCATTGCGGGCGATTCCGTGGTTGTTGTGATTGACCAGATCGATGATTCCTATATTGCGGCAGCGGATAAGCGCAATGGTGAGATTAAATGGAAAACAGCACGTGAAGAATCGGATTCCTGGGGGACCGCACTTAATTCGGGCAGCGAGATTCTTACCTTAGCGCGCGGTCAGCTTGGCGTGCATTCAATGACAACCGGGAAGAGGACCTTCTCGAAACAGGGCATCCCGACGACCATTGTTGGCAGCCCGGTGTTAGTTGGAGATACGGTGTATGTATTCGGATATGGATCGGAGGAACCCGCTCCGTTTGCGCCTCGGCTGGCTAGGCTGGATAAAAATGGCGATGGTAAACTGACTGCGGATGAATACGGGATCGACGCGTTTCTGTTGGGCATTGCAAAGTATGAAGGGAATCGCGATCTGGTAGTTACTCAAGAAAAGTGGGATGCCAAACAGCGCAAAGTGATGGGGCCTAACGCCATGGTGGCGCTTCGGTTGGAGCGTGATCCGCAGGCGGGTTCCATTGTTGCCACGCATGAATTGTGGCGCTACGACAAGAGTTTCACCAGCGTGATTCCCTCGCTGCTGCACTATCAGGATGTTTTGTATGTGGTGAAGAATGGTGGAATCCTGACATCGTTTGAAGCGAAGTCAGGGAAGGTTGTGAAGACTGGACGAGTGGAAGGAGCGCTGGGCGGCTATTCCGCATCGCCAGTGGCTTCGGATGGAAAGGTCTATCTGGCTAGTGAGGATGGCAATGTGACAGTGCTACAAGCAGGCGGGGAGTGGAAGGTTTTGTCTACGACCGATTTGGCGGAGCCTTGTTACGCAACTCCTGCGCTGTCGCAAGGTAGTGTTTTTATAAGAACTGGAGAAGCGTTGTACCGGTTCGGAAAGTAGGTAGTCTTGGCCGCGATGCCCACTGACCCCAACGCACTTAGCGAATATCTGCGCAAGCGATCGCTTGAAAAAACTCCGGAGCCTGATGTTCACGATCCGGGCCACCGCACATTGCCTCCAAACGTTTACTGTGTTCAACGTCATGACGCCAGCCGGCTGCATTATGATTTGCGGATGGAAGTGGGCGGGACCCTGAAATCCTGGGCCGTTCCCCAAGGGCCAACGCTTGATCCGGAGCCGAAGCGATTGGCTGTGCACGTTGAGGATCACCCATTGCTGTACGCTACCTTTGAAGGCAACATCCCCAAAGGCAATTACGGAGCTGGGTCGATGATGCTGTGGGATTTCGGCACATTTGAGACGTTGGGCGACACCTCCACCGAAGGCCAACTAGAGCGCGGCGATTTTAAGTTCCGGCTCAGCGGCATAAAGTTAAACGGCGACTTCGCGCTTGTGCGCACCAAGCGCGGCAAAGGCAACGAATGGTTGCTTCTGAAAAAGAAGGGTCTTGGCGCGGTGCCCGGATGGGATCCGGAACAGCACGCCGTCAGCGTCGCCAGCGGAAGAACGCAAGCTGAAATTGCGGCGAATCTACCTGCGCGGACAGCGGCGGCCAAACTGGAAGGCGGGTTGAAAGCAGCAATGCCCACGACCATCACGCCGATGCTGGCATCCTTAGCCGACGCCGCGCCCACCGGTCCAGATTGGGTTTACGAAATTAAGTGGGATGGCGTGCGCGCGCTTGCTTTCATTGACAATGGCGAGGTCCGCTGGTTTGGCCGCAAAGGTACGCCGATTGACCGGCAATATCCGGAACTCAGCGTCTTGCCGCATTCTGTCAAAGCCAGTTCCGCAATTCTGGATGGAGAAATTGCAGCAGTTGACGAAAATGGAAGGCCCAGTTTTGAACGCCTGCAACCTCGCATCATGGCGACTGACCCCAGCGCCGTGGCAGCATTGGCACGTTCCCGCCCTGTTATCTTCTTTGCATTCGACTTACTCTACTTAAACGGCGACGACTTACGAAATGTAGCACTGGAGGATCGCAAACGGAAACTGGCGGAGGTGCTGACGCCTTCGGCAATAGCTACCGTTTCAGAACACTTTAGTTCCGACCCGGTGGCGCTGTTATCGGTCGCGCGTGCCCAGGGACTGGAAGGCATTGTGGCAAAGCGGCTTTCCAGCCGCTACCAACCGGCGCGCAGCAAAGAGTGGATGAAGGTTAAAATCAACCACGAACAGGATTTCGTACTGTGCGGTTATACGCTTGGGGAACGGGATTATTTTGGTTCGCTGGTGCTAGGTGTTTACGATCAGGGAGCCTTGAAATATGCTGGCAACGTAGGCACGGGATTTGATCGGAAAATGATGGAGTTGATTTACTCCAAGCTGCACGCGCTCGAAACCGTGGAGCCGCAAGTGGCTGTTGTCCCTGCGCTGCCGCAGCCGATAATCTGGACGAAGCCAGAACTGGTGGCCAACGTGAAATACCTGGAATGGACGAATGAAGGCCGCCTCCGCGCACCCGTGTTCGTTGGACTTCGCAATGATGTTGACCCTAGAGAATGCACACGCGAAGGGGCAACAGGCCCTGAACTTCCTCCTGCTATATTGCCTCCAGATAAAGCGGAGGCCGCTGTAAACATTGAAGGGCACACCATGCGCTTCAAGAATTTGAACAAGGTGTTTTATCCGAAGGAAGGCTATACCAAAGGCGACTTGATCAATTATTACGCCGCCGTTTCCCAATGGCTAATTCCTCATTGGAAAGACCGGCCACTATCGTTGCGACGCTATCCGGACGGGATTGAAGGCGAAAGCTTCTTTCAAAAAAACGCGGCTACAGGCTTTCCAGATTGGGTTCGCTTGGAAACGCTGATCGCTGAAGACCACAAAGAGCGGACGCAGGTGGTTGGTGACGGCAAAGCCTTGCTGGTTTACATGGCCAACCTTGGGTGCATTGATCAAAATCCTTGGATGAGTCACGTGAAGACTTTGGACAACCCCGATTTTATTCTGATTGATTTGGATCCAAGTGAATGCAGTTACGATCGTATTGTGGAGGCTGCCCAGTTCATCCGACGCAAATTGGAACTACTGGAACTTACCGGGTATCCGAAAACTACCGGCGGCGATGGCATGCATATCTACGTCCCGCTGCAGCCTTTCTACTCTTATGACCAGAGCCGATCAATTGCAGAGATTTTGGCGCGAATTGCCGCAGCGGAAAGGCCAGATCTATTTACCATGCCTCGCTCAGTAAACAAACGCGAGAAGGGTAGGGTGTATTTCGACTATTTGCAGAACGCTCGAGGCAAAACTATTTCTGCCCCTTATGTTCCAAGAGCATATGCCGGTGCACATGTGGCCACACCACTGGAATGGCGTGAAGTGGCTCCAGGCTTGCGCCCGGGCAGCTTTCATATCCGCAACGCCATAGAGCGATTTTCGAGGGTGGGGGACTTGTTCGGCGGGGTTCTAACCAATTTACAGCGCCTGGAACCAGCCATGGATCGCCTCGAACGCATGCTAGGCGGAGCATAAGTTGTACATACTTGTGCGCTAGACTCGAAACAAATCCTATGCGTATTCTTTGTCTTCTCCTTTTTTCCGCTTGCCTTGCTGTTACCCAAAGTACAAACGCTACGCTCAGCGGCACGGTTACGGACTCCACCGATGCTTTGGTGCCCAGCGCGAAAGTATCGGTGAGGCACACAAAGACCGGTGTGCAGAATCGCACGGAAAGCAATGCTGCCGGAGTGTACCTGTTTGCTTCCCTGCCTCCTGGACCTTATGAGGTTAATGTGGAGCGGACTGGATTCACCAAAGTTCAGGTGACCGATCTGATTTTGGAAGTCGGCGGCAGGACTATTCGAAATGTTGTTTTGCAGGTGGGCAACGTCACGGAGACATTGGAAGTGCGTGCGGAATCGATCAGCTTGAACGTTGCAACCAGTTCCGTAGGCGGAGTGATTTCCGGTGAGAACATTACTACGCTTCCTTTGATTGATCGAAATACTTTGGAACTTGTTTATACGCAAGCGGGCGTGGTTGGCGATAACTTCGGCGGCAGTCGTGCAGGTGCGGTGAACGTCACACTCGATGGAATTAACGTGCAGGATAACCGCTACAACTCGGGAGTTTCTTCCGTATTTCAAAACTCAACGGATGCAATTGCGGAAGTACGGATTGTTACTTCACCGGCCGATGCGGAGTTTGGGCGCGGTTCGGGCCAAATTCAAATGGTTTCCAAAAGTGGTGCCAATCAGTTTCATGGCGCTTTGTTCGAACAGATGCGGAATCGCGTGCTGAATGCCAATAATTTCTTTAACAACTTGCGTGGTCGCAACGCGCAAGGAAAGGAAGTGAATCCGCGCGATTTCCTGATTCAAAATCAGTTTGGCGGCAATGTTTCCGGGCCAATTACTAGGAACCGCACCTTCTTCTTCTTTCTGACTGAGGCCAACCGCGTGCGGAGTCATGAAACGGTTTCGTCGAATACTTATACTGCAACGGCTCGGCAAGGGCTGTACCGGTTTTTCACTGGAGCGCGTAACGCCAACGCTGGTGCGGCTGCGCCCTCCGTGGATTTTAGCGGCAACCCGATTCGGCCAGATGTCCAAACAGCCAACCTTTTTGGGCGCGATCCGCAGCGATTAGCAGCTGATGCGACCATGCAAAAACTGGTTGCATTCATGCCCCTGCCGAACGATTTCAGAAGTGGCGACGGCTTGAATACTGCTGGTTACCGGTGGCAGCGTTCAGCACCAGATGACTTACGCAAGTTTCAGTTCCGCATTGATCACAACATTAGTGAACGGCACCGGTTGAATGGAAGTTACAACAACGAACACGAAGATTCCAGCAACACTTTTATGCCACAAGCTTTTCCCACATCGCCTATTGATGGGCGGTCCGTTCGCGGGGTCATGTATTCGTTAGGCTTGGTTTCAACGCTACGTGCCAACCTGATTAACGAATTCCACGCCGGCGCGCAACGAGTGAGATACCAATCATTGGCACCTTGGCAAGTTTCGGGACAGGGCATATTACCCACCATCAAAGGACAACCGTTTCTGGCAGTATTCCCAGGTGCAGTGGCCAGCCCCATAGATACCTCAAATGATCCGCAGGGCCGCTTCAGTCCGGTTTATCAAGCATCCGATTCCATGACTTGGTTGAAAGGCAAGCACAGCGTTAAAGGTGGCGTCGATCTGCGATTTGTTTCTTCAAATGGCTTCAATTCATTTGGTGTGATGCCCAGGGCAACCATTGGTGCGGGTGCTGCTCCGGTAACGAATATCAATACGATTGCGGGCATCGGAAACAATGCGGCTCAGGCTCAGGCTCAGAATCTGTTGAATGTGCTAAGTGGGTCGTTCTCGCAAATTGATCAATCTTTCAATTCACCGGGCGGTGCAAATCCGCAGTATCTTGCTGGTGAACAGAAGCAACGAACGTGGCGATCACGTGAGCTTAGTTGGTTTTTAAAAGATGATTTCCGGCTAACTCCCAGTTTGTTGCTAAACATTGGGGTGCGCTACGAATACTATGGTGTGCCTTACGATTCTAATGGAAAAACGGCGGGCCTGGTTGGTGGATCGCAGGGGATTTTCGGGATTTCCGGTACTACCTTCGCCGATATGTTTTCCCCGGGTAAGCAAGCTGGTAGCTTAACAAACGTGGAACAGATCGGCCCCAATTCGCCGAACAGTGGACGGGGGTTGTTTGCCCCGGATCGCAACAATTTTGCTCCTGCGGTTGGCTTAAGTTGGAACATTCCCAAACGCATGGCATTCGGACGAACGGCAGTTTTCAGAACAGGGTATGGAAGGGGATATGAACGCCACTCCCTGCGATTAGTGGATATTGTTTCGGGTGATGAACCTGGGCTGAATACCGATGTCAGTTTCCGTTCAGGAAGTATCATTACTCCATCAAACGCTACGCTTCCACTTACTGTTGCGGGAAAGCCTTTGAGCACTGTGCCAGTTACAGAACGAACCCAAACCATTAAAGCTTTCGATAGTGGCTTGCGTCAGCCCTATGTCCAAAACTGGAATGCCACTTTGGAATTCGAACTTACTCCAGGATCCACGCTGGACATTCGCTATGTTGGGAGCAAAGGAACGCGATTGCTTCGGGGAACGAGCGTGAACGAAGTGAACATTGTGGAAACGGGCGTACTGGATGCATTCAAATCGCTGCAGGCTGGCGGTTGTCCGGCATTGATAAATCGCATGAGCCTGAACTGCACAGGCTTCCAAAATGCCACGTTTCGCGATTTCTACGCCAACAATAATGTTGGGGATTTTGCAACCTATCTAAACACTTCACCATTTCAAACCAATCAGGTAGGCGGCCTGCTGCGCCGCGCTGGGTTGCCTGAAAATTTTCTGGTAGCGAATCCGCAATTCGCCCATGCGAACTTGATCGGCAACTTTTCCAACTCAACTTATCATTCGTTGCAGTTGGAGTTTCTATATCGGGCAAAAAAAGATTTGACTCTTCAATCTAATTTGACTTACTCCAAGCTTTTAGGCGACGACGAGGGCGACACGCAGGATCAGGTCAGCAACTACCGAACTTTACGCAACTTGAAGCAAGACCGTCGGCTACTGGATTCCCATCGCACCTATGTAATTCGCACCAGCGGCCACTATGAATTGCCATTCGGGCCTGGCAAAAAGTTCTTGAGCGGTAAAAACGGGTTACTTTCAAAAGTAGCTGGTGGTTGGAGTACCAGCGTGATTTGGAATATCTTTGCCGGAGCGCCGATGGACTTGTACAGTTATACGACATCCTTCAACGATGCGGCGGGATTCAACACAGTAACTGCGCTGACGCCAATAAGTAATGGACTTGGCCAAGTTACTCGAACAGGCAACGGGGTGGTTTACTTCCCAGGCTTGAAACAGGTTGCGGACCCTTCCATCCTGTCGTTAGCACCAGCCATCCAAGGTTTGAGTTCGATGCTAGCCATTGCCGATGCTTCAGGCAAGACGATAGTGGTCAATCCCCTGCCCGGTCAACTGGGAAGCCTTGCCCCAAGATTTTTGTCTTCGCCTGGCGGGATGCGTTTGGACGTCAATTTACGAAAGAAATTCCAGATTAAGGAAGGCATGTGGGTTGAGCTTAGGGCAGATGCGCAGAACTTCAGTAACACACCGTATTTTGACCTGCCAGTGGCTGATATCAACGACCCTGATTTTGGCCGCATCACTTCAGCGGCCGGCAACCGGATTGTAGTGGTTGGCGCTCGGATACAGTTTTAGGGCAACTTACTTAACGCACGCAAATCTGACAACACTTCCACTAACGGCAGATACTCTACACCATTAGAATCCGAGTATCGGTGTCGGCCAGTGTAGACTACAATTCGCCGCTGGGCTCCCACATCTGCCGATGCAAAGTGAAACCCTTTGCTGGGAACCGGCTTTGAGCTATGCTTTACCTCAACGGCCCACAACCGGCCTGGAGCGAACTCCAGCAGAAGGTCAATCTCGGCACCCGCAGTTGTGCGGTAATACCATGGATTCACGTGGGCTCCGGCAGCACTGATCATTTGCTCAATCACGAAGGTTTCCCAACTGGCACCCAGCGTGATGTGACTTAGTAAGTCACGCTGCGTTGGAATGCCCAGCAAGGCGTGGAGAAGACCGCAATCCCTCCAATAAAGCTTCGGTGATTTCACCAGCCGCTTTCCTGTATTCACAAACCAGGGCAGCAATCGTCGCATCAGCATCAAGTCGCAGAGGATGTCCACGTGGGAACTGATCGTGTTTGGACTTAAGCCCAGGCTTGCAGCATATTGCGAAGCATTAAATTGACAACCTTGCGCGGTGGCCAACATCGTCCACATGCGGCGCATGGTTTCGGTAGGTGTGCGAATGCCCAGCAACGGGATATCGCGTTCCAGATATTGCGTAATAAAATTGCGTCGCCAAGTGAGGCTGGACGGACCGGAACTGGCCAACAGACTTCCCGGAAAACCGCCACGCAGCCAAAGCTGATCGAGCTCAACGGATTTCGGAACTCCTACAACTTCATCCACAACCAAGGGAGTAAGTTCGCCATAAACAATACGGCCGGCGAGGCTTTCAGAACTTTGTTGCAACAAATCTCGTGAGGCCGATCCGAGGAGTAGAAAGTGACCCGCATTCTCCCCACCCCGGCGGCGTGAATCGATGATTCCACGCAAGGACGAGAACAAATCGGGCATGCGCTGTACTTCGTCAATGATCACCAATTTACCGGTTTGAGCGTTGAGATATTCCACTGGATCGACAAGAATCCGGCGATCCTCAGGCCGCTCCGCATCAAGGTAAACGGAAGGACGGGAGGCAGCAACTTCAAGGGCGAGAGTAGTTTTCCCGACCTGCCGTGGCCCAAGTATCGCAACTGACGAAAAATCAGCAAGATAGGAGGCAAACAGGGAGAGAGATTGCCGTGAGTACATCCTAGTATATTAGCAGTAGTGATGCGAATATGCAAGGATGATAAAATACTTTTGCCAGCTTTTCCTCACATGAATGGCTGGATCGTTTGGTCAGAAAAAGCGATGGAAGACTTTCAATAAGTCGCTGTCACCACGCGTGTCAAGGGCTTGCAGCAACCGCTCCGCAATCTCATTACGGAAGCGGCTGCCTGCTAGTGATTCAATGGCGATCGAAGCTCCTGAAGAGGGACCAGTCTCAGCCACTTCAATTAGAAAGTCTATCGCTGCGACGTGCTTGGAAAGGCCTAGCGAGCGCAATGCCGCGGTTTCGTGGGTGGCTTTCCAACAGTGGATCAGACCTTCAACTGCTTCGGGCTGGGGCGCAATGCCAAGAGCCGCGATGGCTTCAAATCGCAGGTCGTCATCAGTGGCCAAATATCTTTCAACAAAGGAAACAGCATTTGGCGCATTTAATTCCAACAGACCCAACATGCACTGTCCTGTTACTTCAGCTTCCACATCCCCTGAAAGTAACTTCAAGCGCAGCAGTAACTCCGATTCATCACGTCCCATGGATGTTATCGCCCGCACCGCTTCCAGGCGGACAAGCTTTTCCTTATCCGCAGTAAGGTCTACCAAGTGGGTAAGGACAATTTGGGCGGGAAGCGTAGAATCCACCAGCGCCAAAGCACAGGTACCGCGCAAAGCGGCAGCGGTGTCCGTAGTGCCGCCCCAAACCGGTTCTTTCTGAATGTGACTTATTCCTTTTAAGAACACACCTGAATCAGAATGACCCAATTGCCGAAGCGCCTTGGCAATCGCGAGCTTAGCCCAACATTGTGGATCGGTCTTAACCGCTTCCTTGAGGAAACGGCTAAAGGATGTAAGTAAAGATTCGGTCAGGGTAACTAAGCCCTGATCCCCTGCAATGGCTGCAGCTTTTGACACGAGGTAGTTGTTGGTGTCCGCTAAGGCGCTGCGAATCTGGCTGGTGGTCTCATCAGAGGGAATGGCATTACGTAACGCCTCTACTGCGGCCACCTTCTTTTCAAACTCTTGTTTAGATGCCACTTAAAAAGCCTAAAAGTCGAACACCACACCGGCCGATGGCAGGATGGGAATTGTTTGATCAAATGCTAACGTTACGCGGCCCGTGCGGGCGTCGAAACTGCGCAACGAATCGAACCGTTTGTTGCTGTAGTTAGTCACATTAATTACTTCTGCAAATAGAGTAGCTTGAAAATGTTTTAAAACGAAAGCCTTGTTCACACGCAGGTCTAACCGTTGATAAGAGGGCACCCTCAGCAAATTCCGATTCGCTGACAGGTAGTGAATGCCGCCGCGTTCCTCATAAAAACCTTGCACTGGCATGCCGCTTCCGTAAGTATGTTTAGCGCTAAAATTGATAGTGGACATAATCCGATAACTAGCATATACCGGAACCGTGTGACGTTGATCAAAATCAGCTACGAACCTGCTTTTTGTAACACCGTCGATGGAGCGTGCGGAGCCATACCCGTAGGAAATCCAACCAGTGAGGTTATTCACAGCGCGCCGCTGAAGTGTTATCAGATACCCACGAGAGTAACCACGAACATTGTTTCCCCATGCTGCGCGACGGTTAAAATTATGTGCCATTCAACAGACGCGGCTCAAGCAACGAACGAAACAACAGATCGCGATCCTGGCGTGAATACGCTTCCAAGCGAAGGCGGGTTCGGCTACCTAGCATTTGATCGAGTGATGCCTGATAGTGAATCGCACGCTCCGGCAACAATGTACGCCGTCCAAAAATGGATGCAAACTGGGAGACATCTGCATACTGTACCGCGTGGCTCCAGGCAAGGCTCAACCGGGTTGACTCATGAAGTTGAATTCCAAGCGACGCATAAGGGGATGTTGCCGCCACTTGATTCCCATTCTGATAGTCAAAGCGCCCACCAAACTTCAAGTCTATGCGCTTGGCGATCCGTAGGGACTGCTGAGCATAACCACCCGACCGCACACCCGATCCGCGATAATCATCCAATCGCAAAGGCAGCGCCGGTGGGTTGAACAACTGTTGTGAGTAACCATTGCCACCAATACGCCGGAACGAAACGCCCGCTTCAAAGATAGACCCAGGGTTCCAGAATTTGGAAAAATCGCTATTAGATACCCACTCGCCATAGTGCCCATAAGCAAGTGGAATGCGAATGCGATTAAAGTTATCGAACTTTTCCTGAATGAATGCGGCTCGTGCAGACACAGTATATTTTTCAACCGGGGAATAGCGCCAACTACCATGAACGATGCTGGCTTACCTGCCGCGCTATCGTGCATTATGCCTGCCCATTCTGATATCACATCCAGTAGTAGGGTTCGCTGCTCATCGTTCATAGCGGACGCCTTCAAGCCTTCGGGTTGAATCGTTTTTCCATCCTTACCTGGTCCAAGTACAAGATCGCTGACGCGGCAATTGAGTATTGCTTAGGTTGTGTTAAACAGTGTTAAGGTAGCGTTAAATTGGGTTAAGGGAATTCGAGTTTCAGGCAAGAGTCCGGCGAGTTTCACGCTGGTGGAAATCGCCATCGTGCCGGTCATCATCGGCGGTAAATTGGTTGGGCAGGACCTGACTAAAGTCGCGCAACTTCGACGCGCAACAAGCGATTTGGAAAATGTGTCCACCACAGCATTTGAAATTGAAAATCAAGCACGGCCACGACATTCCGTTTCAGAACGCTGCAACTCTTGCGCTCCGTTTTCTGGCTGCGGACCTGGAGGCGCTGGCTGCGTCCATGCCGAATCGGAGTAAGAGCTCCACGAGCGCAGGCCATGGCTCAAATGGCAATCCTAGTTGCGGAAGAAGTTATCGGAAATAGGCGGTGAAGGACAAGTTAGGACTACCCTTTTTTTGGTATGGCCGCAACAGTATAGGGAACCGAAACAAGGCCACCAACCGCCGCCATAAAAAGGTTGCAGCACGTTTGCGATGAATCCCATATGATTGAAACTGTCTACTATATGGGAATATACTTTGTCATCGTGCGAGCGATATTGTTTTCTACTTTGGCGT
>JAYTTF010000265.1:0-3529 GCA_043745195.1 Bryobacterales bacterium
CAATGAGCAGCGGAAGTAGGCCGTCCTATCAGTGGTGCCATTGAGCCCAATCAAAAGCGTGGCCCCGAGTTCCGTGCACAACACATTGGTTACGACAACGGCTTGCCGCTAGTTGATTCCGTTTAGAAGAGTAACTTAGTTTTCGCGACTCGGCCCTGCTCATGCTGCAGTTCTTTGAAACACCAACCCACATTCTTCGAGGTCGCCTCTGACCTCCTGGGAGAGGTGTATCCAAAACCGCGTCGGACGCTGAATTTCTACGCTCTTCTACTTCAAACTGCGGCGCACCGTTCAGCCAAGTGACTTAATACAAACCCCGTACAGTGTGGTTCCTTAGAAGTGTATTTCGCAGCATTCTAAAAAATTTCCCTTCACTTGGTTGCTTCATGGATATCAACCCTAATTATCTACGGTTTCTACGTGCAGGATGACTATAAGTTCTCCTCGAAACTTACCGTCAACCTTGGTCTCCGCTACGAACTAGAATCGGCGACCACTGAGCGCTACAACCGAGCGGTCCGTAATTTTGATGGAATTACCCCGAGTCCCATTGAGGCGCAGGCCCGCGCGCAATATGCTGCTTCGCCCATCCCCGAGTTGCCGGCCAACCAATTCCGCGTGCTCGGTGGCCTGACGTTCACCAACGCTGGCGGCAATCCCCGCAGCTACTGGGATACGGGCAAGAGAAACTTCATGCCGCGCGTGGGTTTAGCTTATCAACTGGACACCAAGACGGTGGTTCGAGTCGGCTACGGCATTTATACTGCGCCGCTGGGCACGCTGTACACCAACACCGAACCGGCCGGGTTCAGCTTGGCGACACCCATCCAGGCCTCGCTGGATAACGGTCTTACTTACGTGGCTACCCTCGCTAACCCTCTGCCTGCTGGTCTGACGCAGCCGGCCGGTCCAGCGGGCGGATTGCTCACAAATATCGGCCAAACCGTGAACGCTTTCCCAAAAGCCCGCAAGAGTCCATACGCTCAACGCTGGAGCTTCGGCCTGCAACGGACCCTTCTCGGCGGTTTCCTGGTAGAGGCCTCCTATGTGGGTAACCGCTCCACGCTCCTGAACGTGTTGCGCAATCTCAATTTCACGCCAGCCCAGTTTCTTTCCACTAAGTCGTGTACGCGACCAGAACACAATTAATTACCTCGGCCAGAACTTCCCGAATCCTTTCCGCGAAACGAACCCAATCTTCGGGGCGACGGCAACCCGCGCAAGCCTTTTGCGGCCTTTCCCGCAGTTTGGCAGCGTGAACATCTATGAGCCCATCGGCTACGCCTGGTATCACTCGCTGCAGATGCGCCTGGAAAAAACGGTTCAGTAAGGGCTTCACCAGCCAAGTCTCCTATACGTGGTCAAAGAACATGCAGGCCACAGAGATGCTGAACGACCAGGATCGGACGCCTTCGGAAGTGGTGTCGGATCTGGATCGTACCCATCGCCTGACGAGTTCCGGCATTTGGGAGTTGCCATTCGGCAAAGGGCGTCGCTTCGGCACAACATGGAATTCCTGGGTTGACGGCGTGGCGGGAGGCTGGCAGTTAAACGGCGCTATGCAGTATCAATCCGGTGCGCCGCTCGGCTTTGGGAACGTAATCTTCAATGGCGACCTGAAGAACGTGCTGCTGCCGAAGGGTCAGCGGAGTGTCGACCAGTGGTTCAACGTCAACGTCGGGTTTGAGCGCAACAACGCCTTGCAACTTGCCTCGAACCTACGCACTTTTCCGATTCGCTTCAATGGTATTCGCGGACCTATCCAAGCCCGCTGGGACTTTGGCCTGATCAAGACCTTTGTGATCACGGAACGATGGAAACTGCAGTCCCGCGCTGAGAGCTTCAACGTGGCTAACTATGCTAACCTATCCAATCCCAACACCGGTGTTACGTCGGGTGCATTCGGAACTATTACCGGACAGGATCCACCCCGTTCCTGGCAAGGTGCACTGAAGCTGACTTTCTAGCACAGCGTCTGCAGCTGCGCCCGAACCACGGCGGGCGGCCAGCACGCCCCAACCAGATGGCTTTGCCGAAACTCCAGCGAAGTCATCTTCGCCATTGTGAAATCGCACGCACGAAAATAATTCGCTCTTTGACAATGGCAGCCAACTACTGGCACGCTGGATAGAATGTTGCGCGCCACATTCTTCAGCCTCCTATTTGCTGTACCCAACCTCGCCGCTCCCTGCACCAAATCCGACGTAGGTTGCACTGAGAAGATCCAGCTTGGTGGAGGCTCACAATACGGCCTGGTTTATCGAAGTCATCCACTGCGGCAAAACGACCCGGGCATTGAACGGATGCTGATCGTCATTCATGGTGTCGGCCGTAATGCCAATGACTATTTCGGCTCAGCCGTGGCAGGCGCATTTCTTAACCAAACCTTAGAAACCACCTTGGTAATTTCGCCGCGCTTCGGCTCAAAATCCGGCACCTGCAAAGATCAACTGGCCGAAGGCGAAATCTCCTGGGGTTGTGGCAACACAACCGATTGGCGTGGGGGCGGAGCATCCAGTGCCGGCAAAAACATTACCTCATTCCATATGGTTGAGGAATTGATGAAGCTTGCTGCCGACCGAACTCGATTCCCTAACCTGCGAACCATTGTCGTATCCGGCCATTCAGCAGGCGGTCAATTCGTGCACCGCTTTGCCGCCGCTTCACGCCTTGAAAAAGAGTTGGGAGTTCCAGTGCAATACGTCGTTGCAAATCCGTCCACTTATCTTTACTTAGATTCCACTCGCTTACCGGCCAGCGCCAGTTGCTCAGCGGACGGCAAATGTACCGCTGCGTTTCGAGAATATGGCGAAGGCCGCAATTGCACCACCTTCAACCATTGGCGCAATGGATTGGAGACTCGCTGGGGTTACGCGGAAAGCATTTCCGATGACCAGATGAAGCAGAATCTGGTAACGCGCAAAGTGACTTATTTGCTTGGTGAACTCGACACTTTGCCTATCTCCGGCTTCGATTCAACTTGCCCGGCAATGGCCCAAGGTACCAGCCGCCTTGCGCGCGGTATGATTTATTTCAGTTACATCAATTCCAAGTTCAGCGCGGGTCACAAGTTGGTGGTTGTGCCGGCTTGCGGACATAACGGCCGTTGCATCTATACATCTGATGTCTCGCTGCCCGTACTATTTCCCAAATAGCGCACGCATCGCCACTGTTGATAAACTAAACGGCGAACATGTTCCGCAAAATACTTTTCGCAATTGTATTGGATGCCTTAACTACCGACTCTGCCGCTGCGCACCCGAAGAAGAGACGCATTCTGGCTATTGGTCATTTAACCTAGAAACGGCAGTTGACGCACCGTCCCCAGATCAACTCCCGTAACCACCGACGGTTGCGTGGAAACCATACTGTCACCTGAATGGTGAGCGCTCTTTCGATTCTAAAATTCAATCGTGGGACTCGGCGTGGGACTAAGGCAGCGTAAACAAATAAAGGTAGCAACCTAGCCTCTGGGTGCGGTCGGCGAGATGACGTAGTTCCATTCACCGTGAAACTTATTGGGTTTAAG
>JAYTTF010000266.1:0-3519 GCA_043745195.1 Bryobacterales bacterium
TGTTCTCTTTCCACGGCATGTTTCCACAATGCCGCTTTCGCGAGACAGCCCCGACCCTCAGGGGTGCAAAAGTGTTACCTATGTCTCCGGACCGGACCAGTGGAGCGTGGTTGCAAACAGAGGAAATATTGTTCAGCAATGCGCGGTGATCGCAATCGATTGGGTTCGTTTATTCGCACACTTCAGAGCTTTGAAAATCGCTTCGACTGCCCCCGATTCTCATCGGGGGCTGTTGCGGTTGCTAACGCAAAACTAACGCTTCCGTTTTGCCAAAAACGCTGCTGCGGCTCCAACAAATAAGAGACTTAGAGTAGTCGGCTCAGGCACATCGCTAACAGCTGCCAGTCCGGTGATTGTTTGGCTCGTGCCGATTCCTCCCACCAAGGTTGCGGCACCAGTAGCGAGGTTGATTGTGTACAAACTGGAAATGCCGTTCGCATTAGTGAGGGATGCGAAAGCGGTACCTGATCCGCCCAAAATGTCGAACCCAACCTGATTCGTGCTGAACACGCCGAGATTGCCGATGGTGTTCAGAGTTCCAGCGTTGGGAGGGTTTTGAACTGCAAGCACTCCACGTGCGATGTCAATGTTGTACAGCGTGGTGGACGAAGCTCCGGCGAAACTATTGGTATAAGCTGAAGCCACGACACCTGGGTTCTGACCAGCGTTGACGTCACCGACCGCATATGCCAATGTCGTATCAGTGGCGCTGAGGGTGCCATCGTTTGGATTCAAGCGCAGGTTTTGGCCAGTGTTGCTGGTGACTCGAATCCTGTCGGGGACGGGATTGAAGTCGACTCCGAAATTGGCGCCGCTCAAAGTAAACAGTCCGGCTGATCCGATTTGAGTTGCAGCTCCGGTAGTCACATTCAAAGAGTAAACTCGGCTGGTGGTGCCGATTCCGTAGAGGATTCCATTGAATGGCCGGAAATCAATACCGACAAGACTTTCGCCTGATTGCAGTCCTGTAATGCCAACAGTAGCGGCAATAACACCAGGAGTGGCGCTATCGATCCGCAGCAAAGAGTTTGCTGTGTTTGTTAAGTAAATGGTGGCCCCAAACATTGTTGACGCCGAAAAAAGGGAAAATATTCCTAAAACAGAAGATCTGAACATGAACTACTCCTTCCAATATTTGAAATAGCTGGAGGGTAAACCCCCGCTTAAGGGTGGATACGATTTCTAGGTACGTTTGGATTAAAGATTTGATCTGAAGAACCAGAGATTGGGGTTTCCATTGATTCAGCCGTTGATTGAAGATAGTGGATAGCCAGGGTTGTTTTGGGATTGGGTTCGTTTCGAATAATTGGCAAAGTTACGGCATCCTCTTCAATTGTTGGGCGCTGGTCTTTTATCTTGCGGTACTCGAAGAGGCATTTATGCAAGGACCGTTCGGCTCGGAGCCGGAAAGTGGCGATGCGACCGAATGTGCGGTTGGTGCTAAGCAAGGGGTCGACTCCTTCGCTTAAGGCGAGCGCGGCTTCCAGACGGTTGGCGCGTTGAAGGTTCCATGCAGCCAATATGATTTGAGCGAAGAATGTGTGTTCGGTAGCAGTTTCTGGAGTGAACTCACGGTGGAAGGAACTGTTCAGTGCGGCGAATGCGGTGCGGTCTTCATCGGTTAGCAGGACCGCTTGTTTGGCATAAAAGCCAAGTTTTGTAGAATTTGATGCTGAGTGGGCCTTGCCTGTTGCTGTGATGGGGCCTGTGGAGTGCTGGGCGTTGGCTATATTAGCCGTGATTTGGGATATGGTGCCATGAAATTTCCTCGTTGGGTTATCGCATGGAGGGGCTAAGGGAAATTGTTTTCGGCTGGGAGAAAGCGAGTGGAATGAGTGAGTTCAGCGGCGGAAATACTATGTGACCGCTTTTTTGGCACGATGGATCGGAGCGGCTGCGAACGTAACTTCCGATGTTAACCCAAAACCGGTGGGAGAGAAAAATTGCCGCCAATGGGGACACGAGAGAGGCTGGCAGTGCGCATAGGGCATTCAATGATCTTATAGGTGCCGTAGGAGGTGCCACGTCCTCAGAAGGCCGGCAACCGCAACCAAGTGAGGCTTTTAGATGCTGGACATATCGCAGTTGGAGCCTTCGCGCATATCCGAAGGGAGTTCCTTCTTTACTCGTCGACCGTCCGAATCAAGAATACCTTGGCGCTGCAACAAAGAGACAGCGTTTCGGGTCCGTTCAATCGCCTCAGCAGATTCGTTAGCCAGAAGAGCTTCCAAATCGGAAGCGATTCCCACATCAACACTGGTCCAAGTTGATTTGTTTGCTACAGCCATTTGAACCCTCTAGTTCCATAATACATCACCACGCAACGCTCTCAAAGCACGCAAGCATCGCAAAACGCTCACAAATAGAAAATACCGCAATATCATTGACCGATCGCGCGCAGCAATGCCACTATCGGCATAAGCTGGCGCTTGGAACAGGCTGGATTTCGTAAGGAGGACTCAATTGGATCAAGAAGCTTACGTAGAAAAACGAACACCAATCATGCGAGTAGTGGCTGGGCCTCCGGGGGCTGGCAAGTCGGTGGCATTCCCTGTAATGAAAGCTGGATTTGACTTTTTTGATGCTGATGCCAGAGCGGCGGAACTGAATGGAGGCTCGTACTTAGCGATTCCTCAATACATCAGAAGCATCGTCAACACGGAGTTTGAAGCTTTCATCGATGATCATATTGCCAAAGGATGTAGCTTCACCTTTGAAACAACCTTGCGTTCGGCAATTACCTTCGAGCAGGCGAAACGCGCCCGGCAAGCGGGCTTTTACTTGTTGATGACATATGTGGGGTTGGATTCAGTTGCGCTTCACATTGAGCGGGTAGCGGTAAGGGCCGATCAAGGTGGTCATTCAGCGCCACCAAGCGTTATTGAACAGATCCGTTCGGCTTCCTTGCTGAACTTCCGTCGCGCCTTAGTCGAATTCGACTTCGTTGTTGCATACGACAATAGTGGCCGGTATCCGGAACAAGTCCTGACGTGCGACAAAGGCCGACTGAACTTTCTCAGGCTACCGCTGCCCGATTGGATTCAAGACGCGGTTTTGGCATCCGGACTTAAGGTGAGCGTTCCGGGTTGAATTGCTAGCGGGACCGAAAGTATTCATTCCAAGGACGTAAATTCTTATCCAGAAAATAGTCGGGACGGCACCTAACCGCTCGCAGACCGTCTCCTTGATTTCCATTGGTTGGAACAGCCTGCAAGGTTTCTCTGTGCCAGCGTCATCACTACGCCTCAATATCAATAGAGGATCTCCATTTTCATAAGTATGGTTGGTAAGCGTATTGCTGGCCAAATTCAACAGCTTCGCAGCCTCGGAGAGGCTCCTGAGTGTCGTCGTTGTTCCAACCCGCCACGCTTGGTGGTAACTCTTCGGTTTAAATTCCCGTATGAGGGCTAGCTCCTGTGACAGTAACAGTTCAGCCCCGACCGTCGGCTACCGCGGGAGTAGTGAAGGAACTGGACTACGGCGCCGATGGCAGGAGACTGCCTCGGTCAAGAAGCCGAG
>JAYTTF010000267.1:0-3513 GCA_043745195.1 Bryobacterales bacterium
TATGCGGTTCGCGATATTCGAGTCAATTGCGTTGCCCCAGGATTGGTAGATACTCCGCTAGCATCAAAAATTACATCCAACGAAGTATCGCTCAGAACCTCAGTAGCAATGCACCCGTTGGGCCGCATTGGCAAACCTGAAGACGTAGCTTCAGCCATCGTCTGGCTATTGGATCCGCAAAATAATTGGGTCACAGGACAAATCATCGGAGTCGACGGTGGACTCGGCACAGTCCGTCCGCGCTAGCGTGTACCTAATCCTAGAAACGGCAGTTGACTGTCTCGAAGATCTGGGTATCGCGAGCCAAACGGGGACATGGTTCCCTGGCCTGAAGCAACATAACTCTGAATGAAATCCTATAGAGCACTAGGCGTAGCGGCCTGGGTACCGTGTCCCCTTTGGCGACCTTTTTTACGCACTTCAGTCTCACCATTTGCGTGATGCTATTGCGCTGATCCTATAACGGCAATTCCAATTGCTTAAAGCCATTTCGTTGTACTGTTACCAACTCAACTGCCGTTTTTTAGGCTAATCCACGCTCGATAATCTATATAAAGCAAGCCAATGGTTTTGCTGTTTTGTCAGTCAGTGCTTCTCAACTGCGTGCCTCGATAATCTGGATACCGCGGGGACATGGGTGGCTGGCACAAGCTACAGAACTTCCCATGAACTAGAAACGGCAGTTGCAAGCCGTAACGGGCACCCTGTCTGTCCAATTCGTGAAATCCGGGACGGGGGTGCAAATTCTTTTGCAAGTCTTCAATAAGCAGAACATCTTCATTGAATTGCAGCCCCGTCCCGGATTTCGCAGCCCTCCGCACCTCAGTCCCACGCCTAGCTCCACGATTGAATTTAGAATCGAAAGAGCGCTCACCATTCAGGCGACAGATGGTTTCAACGCAACTGTCGGTGGGTACGGGAGTTGTTCTATGGTCGGTGCGTCAACTGCCGTTTCTAGGATGAAATTATGAGATGCCATATGCGAGCTGCTAGCCTCATGAGTCCCCATTGGCGCCCTTTGGGTTTACTTTCCAGATCCCTATACGATGGCTCCGCACCCTATGGAATGCCTGTAAATGGCGACCCTGTCCATCTGGAATCGCTATCCCTCCGCTTCCCAACGGAATTGCCATACAGCCACCGAACCAAAGATAACTGCAAACAACAGCAGCACAGCAATCGGACCAATCGCAGAATCAAATCCAAGGCCGCGCCAAGTCATCGCATCCAATCCGTCCATTGCCCAACGAGTCGGCACAAACTTAGTTATCGCCTGCATCCACTGCGGGAAAACGAAAGATGGCACCCAAGCTCCTCCTAACATCACCAGCAATAAGGTGACAAAAATCGCCAACCCTCTGGCCGCTTCAGCAGTCTTTCCTAATGCTGCGATTAGTAACCCGAAGGTCCCGGTCATCAACGAAAACGCCAGGCAAATTCCCACGAACCCAGGAAAGCTGCCTTGAATGCGAACCCCTAAAGCAACCCTGGCAAATGTGAATATCACCGCCAGAATAATCATGGAGATGATGGCTGCGCTAATTACCCTCGCGGTCAGAAGCAAGCCTCTGGAAATTGGCGCCGCGCGCAGCCGCTTCCATAATCCACGCTGACGTTGCAACAGTACACCAATACCCGCATCAATTCCCATGAACAGAATAAACTGAATCCCCATGCCGCCGAACGAATGGGCGTAGCCATTGTATTCAACCATCTCTCCTGAAGTCACCGGCTCTTCGCGCAATTTGTAAGGCGTGCTCAAGCCGCCGGAGGGTGCACCCTTCCCTGCTGCTTTATCCTTGGCACTTTGGTTATTGAACCGTTTCACACTTCCCAGCAGATCAGCAAGCGTAGCCTTAGTCGTCGGATCCATACCCTCACTCTTCGCAACATCCTCCAGCGATTCATCCGCCATTTTCTGGCCACTCTTTCCACCGAACATTTCCTTACTCACCACCTGCATCACTTCGCCGGTAAGCATGCCCTGCACCATGTTCATTTCCATACGATGCGAAGGATCGTACAGCAATCCAATTTCGGGCTTCTCGTTCGACCGAAAGAAGGCTCGCCCGGCATTAGCTCCAAAGTCCTTAGGCAGTACAATTGCCACTGTCGCCTTACCCTTGCGCACAGCCACCCTCGCGTCGTCAAGCGTCGCTGGTTTCACTTCCAGCGCCTTATCTGCCGTCAACCCTATTGCGATCTCGCGGGAAATATCACTGCCGTCCTGATCCACCACCAGAACAGGAATGCGGCTGGTTTCCGTCTTCCCACCATTGCCGCCAAACACGTACCCGAAAAACGTCGCAATCACGATCGGTGCCAGAAAACTCATCACCATTGATCGCTGGTCAGAAAAGAACAACTTCAGATCCCGTTTCACAAGGGCTATAAGTGGAATCATCATGAGTCGCGCAAGCTCCTTCCTGTAAGATTTAAAAATACCGTTTCCAGGCTCGCCCGTTCGTTTGCCAAATGCTCGTAGCGATGCCCTTCCATCACCAACCACTGCAGAATTGCCGGTGTGTCTTCCGATAAATTCCGAATCCCAACCCGCAACACGCGCCCTTGTATTTCCGCTGTCTTCACTTGTGGCAAAGCTTTCAATTCAAGCAATAGTTGGCCATCGGGCTGATCAACCAATTCAACGGCCAACACATTCGTCACCGGCAGCAGCTTGTAGAGATTCGTCAAAGTATCATCAGCAATCACTTTGCCATGATCGATGATCACCATGCGGTCGCAAAGCCTTTCGGCTTCTTCCATATAGTGAGTGGTGTAAATCAACGTTTTGCCGCGGCTCTTCAGCACTTCCAGATTGTCGAAAATTGCATTACGGCTTTGCGGATCAACGCCCACCGTCGGTTCGTCCAACAACAGAATTTGCGGATCGTGCAGCAACGCAGCAGCAAGATTCAGGCGTCTTTTCATACCGCCACTGAAAGTACTCACGTTGTCTTTGGCACGATCAGCAAGCCCTACCAGTTCCATTGCTTCGGCAATTGCCCCGGAAAGCTTACTCCCGCTCAGGCTGTACAGAGATCCGAAAAAGGCAAGGTTGTCCATTGCGGACATTTCATCGTAGAGGGCCAAATCCTGCGGCACCAATCCAATCTTGCGCTTCACCGCATCGGTATCTCCCGCAATCGGGCGACCATCAATCAGCACCGCCCCTGAGCTTGGCTTCAGCAATCCCGCAATAATGGAAACGGTAGTTGTTTTGCCCGCGCCGTTAGGACCCAGCAGTCCAATGGTTTCTCCATCTCCCGCACGAAAGGAAACGTCATCTACAGCCTGCAGGCTGCCATAACTTTTCTTAAGTTCTTTGACTTCCAGCATCACCTTCCCTCTTGCTTACTGTACTACGCATCAGGAAAATGTCTGACCAGCCCCCCATGATAATGGGGGGATCGAACGGGGTCCGGTCCGGAGACATAGGTAACACTTTGGTCCGATGACATAGGTAACACTTTTGCACCCCTGAGGGTCGGGGCTGTCTCGCGAAAGCGGCAT
>JAYTTF010000268.1:0-3499 GCA_043745195.1 Bryobacterales bacterium
CCTCGCGGGCCAACTCCGCGTCACCTGCGCATTCCCCGCGCACGAAAGCCACACGAGCCTCCGGCGCAAGCGTCATCGCCGCGTGATACACCCGCTCCAATTCGCTCCACCGCTCTCCCTGAATCATGTTGAAACCTTGAATGTTGAGTATATCGCGGAGCTTCACCCCAGGCTCCTCAACACCGGAACGGGAACGTTCGGAGTTACACTCTAGATATGGTGCGTCATCTGGAAGCAGTTTTCGAGGACGGAGTGCTTCGTCCGGTTGAGCCGTTGTCATTACCCCCACGCCACCGCGTCATGCTCACGATAGATGATAATCCCTCCTTGCCCGCCCACGGGGCGGGCGAGATGGAGTGGCTGAAGGCGCATGGCCATGAGTATGGTGGCCAATGGGTTGCGCTGGTGGGTAATCGACTTGTGGCTCATGGTCCGGACGCCCGCGCCGTCCGTGATGAAGCGCGCCGCCAAGGTTTTGAAGTTCCCCTGATGCATCGACCCTCCGGGAATGCCCAGCCACAGGCGTTTTGGGTTTGATATGCAGCTCGAATTTAGCCAGTGCTTACGCTACGTTGGGGATGCGGTCGGAATCACTGTTCCCATAACATTACACAGTGGTGGCGAGACCATCGCTTTATTGGCGGCCATTGATACAGGGGCAGCTAACTGCCTGTTTGAACGAACACACGGTGATCTGCTCGGCCTCGATATCGAAGCGGGAGAGCCCAAGGTCTTTGCAACAGCTACGGGCCAGGTGGAGACCTTCGGGCATGTTGTCTCAATCGGCGCGCCGGGTGTTCAGTTCGAGTCCGTGGTGTACTTTTTTGCGAATCCAGAGATCCGGAAAAATCTTCTTGGGCGTGTCGGCTGGCTCGACCGCATACGCCTTGGTCTCGTTGATTACGAACAAACGATGTATCTTGCCCCGTATGATTTCTAGTAACGCTAGCGGCTCGGAAAATCCATGCCTGCCGTTAACCGTAAACACTTCGCCCAAGCCGCCTTTGCGGCTCGACGCTGGTTAGTGAGCTTGACGAAAACGGGGCTGCCACGCCGACGGCATTTGCGAATCATGGCGATGAAATGTGCGATCATTTTTCGGTGTTAAGCATGTAGCCTACTTCCCCAGCCCCACCGCCCAGTTGGTGACTACAGCCATCGGCAGCGCCTGCTGCTGGCCGCCCTCGGGCTCGGCTACCAGGAATCGCTTGCCATCCAGCGTGCCGAATCCGGCAGACGGCGCGCGGAATAGAAGTTCCGGCCTGCCACTTTTGACACTCGCTACCGTCAGCTCAATCGGAGCCGCCATCGTACTTCTTAAATCATTCCTAAGCCAGTAGAGTTCCTTTCCGTCGGCCCGCCATTGAGGGAAATTGCCGCCTTCCGCCGATATCTGCCACTTCCCGCGACGTTCCGGGAAGCCCTGAATGTAGATCTCATTCCTGCCCGATTCATCTGACCGATAGGCCACCCACCGGCCATCCGGCGAAAACGCGCCGAAACCCTCGTTAAACTTTGTCTTTAAATACTGCTCCGGTTTCTTTCCTCCGTCCAGCAGCAGGATCAGAATGTCGCTGCGCCCGAAGAGTAGGTGCTTGCCGTCCGAGGAAACGCTGGTTACAAAGTTGTCTTGGACATTCTTCGCCATCAACTCCTCGTCACCGGAACTATCGGCCGCCCTTCGGTAGATGTTTACACCATTTGAGTAGTAGATCTGTTTTGCATCAGGGGACCACTGGGGGAGGAACCCGCCCGAAAAACTGACGCGTGTGGCGATGCCACTGGCAAGGGGCATCACCCAGATATCGGACGGCATACCGACGGGGTACACTACGCGACTGCCATCGGGTGACAGGCTAAACCCAAAGCTCGCCTCAAAAGGCTGCCCAATCGATTCCAGCGGTTTCGCCTTCCGGTCCCTCCAGGCGAAGCGCTGTTTGGCCACCGCGCTCCCCCGGCCATGGAACAGTGTCCCATTGCCGGAGATGGAAAACTCCGCGTAACCGTTGCCGCGGACGCCACTCACCCCTTGCGTTACGATCCCCGGATCTCCGCTGAGCCGAGGAGGATTGAGTTCCAGCTTCCGCGCCATTAACGTGCCGTCCCCTTGGATGAACAGCAGTTGCCCGGAGTTTGCATCGTACAATCCGTTGAACTCCGTTGCCAGGATTTGAACCGGCGCCTTGCCCTCGAGCGAGCCCCAGTAGACCCCTGCCTTAGCAGCATCGTTACTCCGCACCAGGAAGAGGAATTCCTTGCCGCCGGGCAGAAACTGCGGATAATAGTGATCCAATTCGCCTTTCGCAGAATCGACCTTGGTTACCGGAGCGGGAGCGCCTCCGGCGGCGGATACTCGTTGCAGCCCTACTCCTTGGGCGGCAAACAGAATCACCCCGTCGTTGCTCCAGGCGCCGCCCCGGGCAAGGGGTGTGTCGCACAGAGCGATCAGAACGCCGCCGGCCACGTCAATCCGCTTCAGTTTGCCGCCTGCAACAAAGCCGAGCGACTTGCTATCGGACGACCAGAAGGGTCGGCCGGCACCTTCGGTTCCCGCCAGCGCGCGGGGCTCGAGCGAGTCGAGCGGTCTGATATGGAGCAACGTTTCTCCTTTGACGTTTGCCGCCACGAAGACCAGCATTCTGCCGTCGAAAGAGATCGCCGAGCCGCCGATGTTGCCCACGATAAAGGTACCGCCTGGTGGCGGGTTTACGTCGAGCTTAAACTGTGCGGGAGGTTCGCCTGCTTTGCGGAGTGCGGACATTCCTGCGACGATGGACACGGCCAAACAAGCGGCGAGCGCCCACGGCCAGTAGTGGTTAGCCTTTGGCGCTATCACCGGACTCAACGCTCCTAGTGGTTGCTCCATAGCCCAGTTAAGGCTGCGCTTAAGATCAAGCGCGCTTTGAAAGCGCTGATCAGGGTCCTTGGCCAGGCACGTCTTGACGACGCGATCAAGCGGACCCGGAACATTCAGCGGTTCGGGTTCGTGCTCCAGAATAGACGAAATTACTGTGGCGACATTATCGCCACTGAACGCCCGCTTGCCGCTGAGTAACTCATACAGCACGCAGCCAAAGGCGAAGAGATCGCTGCGAGCGTCTGCCGGTTTGCTCTGCAACTGTTCTGGTGCCATGTACTGCGGCGTGCCCATGATCTGGCCTTGTACCGTCAACCCCGCCACCATCGTCGCATCGGAATCGGTCAACCCGACGGCTTGCTTCGCCAACCCGAAATCGAGTAACTTAACGCCCTGCTTAGTAAGTAGGATGTTAGCCGGCTTCAGGTCTCGGTGAATGATGCCCTTCTTATGCGCGGCGTCGAGAGCATCCAGAATCTGCCCGCCATATTCCACCGCCTTCTCCACCGGCAGCGGCCCCTTGAGCGGTTGACCCTCGATGTACTCCATCACGATATAATCCGGCCCAACATCGTAGATCTGGCAAATGTGCGAATGGTTCAAAGCGGCGACAGCCCGCGCCTCACGCTCGAACCGATCACT
>JAYTTF010000269.1:0-13094 GCA_043745195.1 Bryobacterales bacterium
AGAATGCGAATGGAAGCAGGGTCTCAATGTTACAAGGAAAACGAAGAACCGTGCTAATAACATTTCCCTTGACAGCGACAGCCGTCTCATGGAAGACAGTGTGCCGGTTAGGGCTTGCAACTGCCGTTTCTAGGATCAAGATTCTACCCGCGACGAATTGGCAATTTGTTGGCAACCCGCGTGCAATGTATTTGCGAAGCTATGCTCAGATTCAGTTCTCTCTTATCATCCTCAAGCCAAGCTTTTTTCGTTTTGATTCTGTTGGGCCAGCAAATCTCCGCCGAATCGAAGAAATCGGCTTCGACGATACAGCCCCCCGATGGAGCAGTACCAACATCAAGCGCGAAAGGGAGTAGCACTGGATATGTAATCGGCTCTGGCGACATCTTGCAAATTAACGTTTGGCACGAACCCGAAGCTTCGGTATCGTCGACTGTCGTGCGCACAGACGGATTGATTTCTTTGCCACTTATCAAAGAAATCCAGGCTGCTGGGTTTACGCCGACAGAGTTGGAGAAGCTAATCACCGAAAGGCTATCAAAGCAGATTCGCAATGCGGATGTCACCGTCTTGGTAAAAGAAATTCACAGTGAGAAGATTTACCTCATTGGCGCGTTAAAGAAAGAGGCCCAACTGGTTCTAAAGTCGCAGATTACTGTTCTGCAAGCAATTGCTGAAGCAGGCGGGCTGACAGACTACGCGAAGCGTAACAAGATTTATGTACTTCGCCAGGAAAACTCCAAACAACTCCGATTCCCATTTAATTATTCAGCTGTTATTCGCGGAGAACACATGGAGCAAAACATCATCTTAAAACCTGGTGACACCATTGTGGTGCCTCAGTAAATATTAGACAAAATACCAAAGTTTCGGATTGAGTTCGAAACTTTGGCGCTGTTGGGAATGAAAACGATTAAAGGATTGTAAATTTGAGATCGCAACAGTTAACAAGTATCGCGACAATAGTACTGCTTTCAGTTACAGTCAACCTTGAAGTCAAGGCTCAGGGAATAATGGGCCTCACGGTTGAAACAGAAACTCGCCGGGATGGATTCGACATCTATAGCGTGTCTGGTGCGACTGGTTATTCTTCATACCCGGGCACCTTCATCGCAGGGAACAATACCGGCGGCACCCAAGCTGGATATTCAAGTCTGGCAAGCCTATCCACTGGTTTCTACCATGGCGGAGCGAAACTGAAATTTGCATCAAGGTACACGCCTTCTTATGCGGGCACCTACTATTCATCAAGCCTAAACTCTTTCAATCAGAGCCTTAGTTTGGAAATGATTGCAAGAATTAGTTCTAAGTGGGCATACTCGCTTTCGATATCCGGTGATGACGTCACCGTAGACCAATTCCTGTTTCGACAAAATGGTCTCAGCCAGTTAGTTGCAGGTCCAGCAACCATCGACGACTTTGCTGCCACCGTCATGAGCGGGGCCGCAACCCGATTATCGGCATCCCCACAAACCCTTGTATATGGGACCCGGATTCTATCCTTTGGATTCAACTCGGGATTGAGTTTTAAACCGTCAACTCGTTTGAGTGTAAACTTCACTAGCGGTGCAACTCGATCGATCTCTCGGACTCCAGCGAACGGTTTGCCACAATCGGTTATTCCTCGCTCCACTGTAGAGCATGCGGGGATAGGTATTTCCTTTTCTAAGAGCCCGCGTACAGAAATTGGTGCGCAAACCGAGGCCACACTAACGAATAGTCCCCTTGGTGATTTTCGATCTTTTAGCTACACAGGGACATACGGTCGAAAACTGGGTGCTCACTGGTTCTCCGCAGTCCAAGCCGGTCTATCGAACTACCAGTTTGTCAATACCAGAACATCGCTCCCTTCGGGCGCCTCCGTTGTTGCCAGTGGAACAATCGGTTACAAAGACAGAGGGAGTGCTTGGGCAGTCACTTACAACAGAATGGTGGGCGATTTGTATGGCTTGGCCTCATCCTCTTCCAGCTCATTTTTTGGAACATGGGACTGGAGAAAACCTGGAAGTAAGTGGGGTATACAATCGTTCGGTGGGCAGCAAAGACTACTTGGAGGACCGACAGGTGGTATTTCTATTTGGCACGGCAGCGCAGGACTTTCACGAGCTGTAAGTCGACAAGCGACTGTAAGTCTTGCGTATGGATACATGAGCGATATCGTTGCCCCTGTTCTCGCCATCCAAACTGGAGTTGCTCATTCCGTGCGTTTGACCGTGTTTTGGATTCCACGCCGTCATCCTTTGGAACGGCCCGGCAAGGACGACTTCAGGTCTGCGTACGAAACTGTTGGAGAAAATCCCAAAACTTCTCTTTTTAGCTTTCAACCGATAGACACCGATTCAATGACTTCGGACTTATTTCGATTTGGTAAGTGAGTTGCATTCAAATGCTCAACAAACAATGGCCAACAAGATGTTGACAACGATGAAGAGTTCGAAATGAGTTCGTCCAGAAAATTCGTAATTCCAGCGGGACAGCAATTCCTGCCCTTGTCCATCGCTCGCATGATTTGGAAAACCAAAGGAAAGGCGTTCACGGTATGGTGCGCACTAACTGCAGCTTCGATTCTACTTATTATGCGCTGGCCAAACATTTACCGGGCTGAAGCTGTGATTCTTGTAGATTCGCAAAAAATTCCCGAAAACTTTGTCGCCTCAACGGTTCAAGTCTCGCTGCAGGATAGTTTAAGCACCATCAGTAAGCAGGTATTAAGCTCCGATCACCTCTTGAAAATTATTGATGATTTTAATCTTTACCCATTGAACCGGAGCAAGAAGCCCGTTGAAGAACTGGTTGAACGGATGCGTACTCAAGACCTGAGCGTGAAGCTGGAACGAAGCCTTAGTGGAAACCGATCTGGTGCGTTTCGAATATCTTATGAAGGCCCCAACCCGGTTGTAGCTGCAGGAGTCGTCAATCGTGTTACTGACTTGTTTGTAAAAGAAAACGTGAAGACGCGAGGTCAACGGGCGCAAGGCACTTCTGAATTCATTGAAACACAACTCGCACAGGCTAAAAAGAACCTTGAGGAGCAAGAAGCCAACCTTAGTAAATACAAGTTGCAATGGGCCGGCGAATTGCCGCAACAAGAAGGTGCGCTAATGGGAACGCTGGCCATGTTACAGGCAGAACTGCAAGGCAATCAGGATTCTCTAAACCGAGCTGAACAAAACAAGCAAATGCTGGAAAATTCCCTTTCGTTCGCCGAAACCGCACTTCAGTCCTCCTCACGGGCGTTGACGCCCTCAACTTCAGGAGAGACAACAGCAGCAATAACAGCTCCAATAGCAACCGTACCTGAACCTCCGCTTCAGTCAGAGGTCCTGGAAAGCCAACTGCAGTCGGCCCGGCGACGGTACTTCGATGATCATCCAGAAGTGAAACGTTTGACCTTAGAACTTGAACAGGTTCGACAAGCAGAGTCTAGAGCTCAATCTACTCATCGGCAACCGAAGCAAGTAGACCAAAAAGCTCCAGCCGTAGTTAGCCGACCAGCACCAGTTTCACAACAACTGCTAGCGGACTTCACTCGGGAAAAGGAACGGGTATTCAATCTCAAAAGTCAATTAGAAGTAGTCAAACGAGAATTGGAAGTAAGGAACAACGACAGAAGACGCATTCTTGGCGAAATCGCTTCGCATCAAACTCGTGTTGGGAAATTGCCGATTCGGGAACAACAGATGGCCTCGCTCACTAGAGACTATGAAATCTCAAAATTAAGCTATCGAAGCCTTCATGACAAGAAACTCTCCGCAGAAATTTCTGCGGAAATGGAGAAGAGCGAGCAATCGGAGAGGTTCACTATAGCAGAGCCAGCACGTATTCCTATAAAACCTTCCGCTCCCAATCGATTGCTTTACGGCTTGGTAGCGTCATTGGGTTCGTTGATAAGTAGTCTTGTTCTTTGTCTTAGCCTGGAATTGAAAAGGCACACATTCTTAGGTGAGTGGGAACTTCCTCGCCAAATTCCTGTGCTTGGTAGAATTCCCAAAATCACTTCATCGCAGGGACGTCTTCCGAAAGCTAGATTCTTGGGGTTAGGTATTGGAACAGGGATTCCGTTGCTGCTATTGACACTTTACGCAATTGGCTTTTTGGCCAGTCACTGGGCGAGGGTGATGGTTTGAAGCTCGAAACATTCAGAAATATATACGAACGATCAGAAGAATTAAAAGAACTTCAACATATGACTCAAAGTTACGAGGCACTTCAACAATTTGAGGAAGTCACATCATCTGAAGGTATTCCAGATGACTCGCGCACTATCGGCCCACTTTTCACCGACGCGTCAACTAAGAAAAATGGCGTTGGATCCAATGGCAATGGATATCACCCCAAAACATATGTGACTGAAAAACCACTCCATGCGTTATTTGATGATTCGGATGATCTGTTCCCATTTGGCGATGGACTACCAAAGAAAATCAAATTCAATTCCATCAACCGTACATCCTCAAGAAATGGCAGTCCGCGGCCAACTCCAGTTGCAAAACAGAAAACAACAAACCATGTTGTTCCATCGAATGGTGACAACAACTTCAAGTCCAATTTGCACAACACCTCTGTAGCTCAGCTACTCGAAGGAGAAGCACAGCCATGGAAAACTGCCAAGGAAGTGGCTCGAGAATCAAGGGATGCAAAACGAGGACCAGCAGACCAGAAAAGTGGAACCGACGTTCAGCTGTTAGCTGAGCCTGTGGCTATTAAATCTAGAGATACCAAGCTAAAAGGATTGGTGTTTACAACAGAACCTTCCGCTGACTCTCTCCATCAAAATCAAGAGCACTTAGTTACCGCCTCGCCCTATCAATCAATTTGGTTGGAGATACCCGAAGGTAGCCCGATTTTCCCATTCGACGGTAATGAGCCTCGGGTAGCAGAACAATACCGAATCCTCCGCACCAGCATTCTGTTGAACCCCACAAAACCTCATGTAATGGCGGTTTCCAGCGGTAGCTCAGGCGATGGCAAGACTTTAACCGCCATAAACATTGCGGGTATTTTGGCAATGAAAAGCGAGACAAAGGTGTTGATTGTCGAAGGAGATCTTCGGAAATGCGCACTGGCACACATGCTGGGGATCAAATCCTCACCTGGGCTGGCGGAGGTATTGAGGGGTAAAGCCTCTCTTGACGACGCTATTGTCCGTGCTGAGCAATTACCAAATTTCCATGTCCTTCCCGCCGGAACTGTTACCGACAATCCTGCTGAATTACTGGATTCGGATGAGTTCAGAAACTTCGTCAAAGATGTACGAAAGCGATTTTCCTTTGTGGTGTTTGATACTACACCAGCAGCGTCAGTAGCCGATTTCAAATTAGTAATGCAAGTAAGCGATGGCGTTCTAATGGTAGTGCGGCCTGATCATACCGATCGGGATTCATTCCAAAGAGCCTTTGAGCTTGTTCCCGAAAAACTGTTACTTGGGGCTGTCATCAACGCTTTCGAAGATTGGTTTTTGTGGAAACAGTTGGATGCCAATTATTACTATTCTGGCGAAGTACGTAAAGCCAAAGCAAAACCGTTCTTCAATTGGCGCCGTCGTTCTTCCGTGAAGTAAGCTGCATTACAGTTAGCGGTAGCACAGAGCTTTATGCTTTGTTTTCTAAATGTTAGATTTTATCACTGTAAGTGAAGGGGCGAAGCTATGCAAAATATTGCTTGCTGGTACGCGTTACAAACCCGGTCGAATCTGGAACAATCGGTCGTGAATGAGTTGGACTCAAAAGGCATTCCTACTTTTTGTCCTTCTTTTTCTGAGTGCCATCAATGGGCAGATCGCAAAAAAACAATTGAACGCCCTGTCTTTCCGGGATATGTGTTTACACGATTCTACGACCCATCACCAGTTCGGCTGCGTGTTCTACAAACAAATGGTGTTGTCCGGATTCTGGGAATGGGAAAGCTGATCGAACCGATTCCGGATGAACAAATAGAATCCATCCGTCGAATGTTGACTAGCGGTAAGGTTTGTTTCCCCCATCCGTTCCTAAATGAAGGCTCCAGAGTTCGTGTCAAACGGGGCCCATTGAAAGACATAGAGGGTACAATCATTCGATTTAAACAGCAAACTCGTCTTGTGCTTTCCGTCGACCTTATATCGCATTCAGTGGCAACCGAAGTGGATATGGCGGATGTTGAAGTATTGGCCTCACGAAACCGATCCATTACAAGAATTTGCGCCTAGAGAATAATATACGATGTTTCCAAACCTAAAACTCCAAATCTGGAGAACGGGCCTTCGTCAAAATCGACTGGCCCGGATGCTTCAAATCGATGAAACGATTCTGAGCAAGATTTTGAATGGCTTCCGTGAGCCTTCTCCAGAATTTAAGATCAAGATTGCATCCTTGCTGCAAAGTGATTCTACTTGGCTATTTGAGCGACAGGACTCTCCGATAGAGTCTGGAGTGAAGCAGGAGGAGAATCGCGGTTCCATTACCGTTGATGTGGATGGTGCTACAAAGTGACTCTTGTCCAAAGGAAAGTAAATACTGTTGCCTATTCATGGTCCCAGTGGCGAATGCTTTCCGATACTTGGACAACCCTGGCAAGCCAATGTTCTCAATGCTCCCTTTTTCTTACATCCAACTGGTTAGAAACTTGGATTGAAGTATTTGGACCCCAATTGAACCCGTCGCTTTTGTTATTTCAATCCAAGAATCAGCCTGTCGGGGCATGTATAGTTTCTAAGGGGAATAGTCGTTCAGCCATGATTCCTGTTCAGCGAATCTCTTTAAACGCTACTGGAGAGTCGCCCAGGGACGCAACCTACTCCGAGTTCAACGACCTTCTTAGTCTGGAAGGATGGGAAAGCGAAGTGGCGGTAGCCTTAGCAGAGTATTTGTCTCATGACGAGTGGGACGAATTATCTTTAGACGGATTTACAAACAGCCCGATTTACCGAAGTCTTCTGTCCACTTTCGACACACTCGAACAGGAAGAAACTTGGCACCCAAGTTACTTTGTAAACCTTCAACAGTTGCGGCAGATTGGACAGACGTTTGAAATGTCACTGAGCCAAAAACGGCGCAAGCATCTGCGGCAAAGCAACAGGCACTTTGCAACTCACGGACCAATCCAAGTACAAGCGGCAAAAACACCATCGGAAGCAGTTTCAATGTTTAATGAATTGGGAGCATTGAACCTATTGCGCCGAAAAGCTCGGGGTGGGGAGGCAATTTTCGCTTCGCCAATGTTCTTAGCCTTTCATCGCGCGCTTATTACAAAGCATATGCTGCCTGGAGTTACACACTTATTGGCAGTAAGAGCTGGCGAACAGATAATAGGTTTGGTTTACAACCTAATACATAGGAACAAAGTCTATTTCTATCAATGCGGATTCAACTATTCAACGGGAGAAACCCTGAGCCCCGGCATAGTTACTCTTGCTCACGTGATTCAATTCTATCTGGATCACAACTATCATGAGTTTGATTTCCTCTCAGGCGAAAGCGATTACAAGCAGAGTCTTTCAACAGACTGCCGAAATCTTGTCTGGACCGTCCTCAGAAAACCTGGATTGAAACATGGTCTTATTCGCAGTCTACGCGGCATAAAGACTCGTGTCGCAGGCAGTAGTTTACGTTCCTCTGATTGAACCAAAGCATTAAGTACTTTAATGACCAATAGAATACATTCAATCATTCGACGATTGGAAATAGTTGTGCGAAGGTCCGTCATGTTGAATGGGATCCACTTCATTGCTCAAAAGTTCTGGGTTGCACTTTTGTACGCTTCAGGTGCGTTGTGGTGGGCGAAGAGGCAACTAAGGATCGAGGGATCGATTGTTGTCTTAATGTTTCACCGCGTGCTAAAGGATCCGGAATTTAAACTACCCTACAATCTTCCGGGTGTCGTTGTTCGGGAAAACACATTTCGGCAACTAGCAGCGCACGTTCAAAAACACTATGAGGCAATCCAATTGGAAGGTGCAATACCAGGGCAAGATTGCAAAACACTCCGGATTGCTTTCACCTTCGATGATGGATGGACCGACAACTATGCAGTAGCGCTTCCCATTGCTCGGGAATTCGAGATTCCCCTTACAATTTTCGTCTGTCCAGGATTAGTGGGTTCCCCTCAACCTTTCTGGCCGGAACGCATGACTAACCACTTTGCTTCATCCGGTGGATCAATTGAAAAGGCCGACATCGCCGAAATGATTGAACAACTGAAACATTGTTCGGCGGAAGACCGCGAACTGGCAATTAGTAAGTTGGTTGGACTAAGCGATTCAAACGTTGTAACTACTCCATTAAGTCGAACTTTATCTTGGGATGAAATATTAGAGATGAGCAGGAACAACGTCAGCTTCGGTTCCCATACTCAAACTCATCAAATCCTGACAACGCTCCAACCAAGCCAGGTTCAAAAAGAAATTCAACTCTCCAAGTTTGAACTTGAAAAGGCTTTGAATTCAACCTGCCAGATTTTTGCCTATCCGAATGGAAATTGGAATTCTCAAATCAAAGATATTGTTGCACAAGAAGGGTTCAAACTTGCCTTTACAACCGAACACGGCGCATGGACTCCAAATTGTGACCCGTTGGCAATACCTCGTGCCAATGTATACGAAGACAACCTGGTCGGACCAAACGGTCAGTTCTCTCCCGCAATGTTTGAGTACACAACTTTTTGGAAACTTTGGCGCGCTATGAGGACCAAACGAAAGTCTGGGATCGCTGACAAATCATTGAACCGTGGTCCTTCGAGTAAATCCTCTCCGAACGAAAAACAGTCATCCATTGTGACGGCCTGCCAGGATTAACATGCATTTGGGTCTTGAACAAGTTACCGTATCGGCACTATATTTTGCGTTTCTTGTCGCCTTTTTCTTGAGCATTTTTTGGCGCCCAATAGTTGGAATCTGCTTCCTGGTGCCAATTCTCCCAATGCAAACGCTTCGCTACAGGATCGATCAATACCCATTCGGATCAAATATTGTCTTGCTCATCTTGTTTGCTGTCGGACTGGGATTAGTCCTGCGAGGAGTGCCCATTTTTTCGAAGGTTCCATGGAGAGGATTGGTCGTTTTCCACATGACTTATCTCTCAATCTCACTTTGCCTTGGGTCAATATATTTGGGTCGGTCCATGCCCTTCACTCTTACTGACCCACGTTTTTCGGAATGGAAGGATTACATTATCATGCCCATCCTCCTCTTTCTTGTCGCAGGAGCAGTTACAAGTACAAAGGAACTGAAGCTGGTACTCTTGTTGCTTTGCATTGGTATCTTTTTGCTGGATAAGGGTGCTTGGGGTGCAGTTTCAGGGCGCGACTATTCCTCCTACAGCGATGAGTTACGCGATCCAGGTCCAATGGGTTATGCCGGGTCCAATGGGCTGGGGGCCTTCTTAGCACAAGCAGCGGCGTTCATGCTGGTTGTTGCAGCGTTGGAACCCCGTTGGCGTTGGAAGTACGCCTATTATGCGCTTACACTATTCTCATTCATTGTTCTAATGTTCAGCCTTTCCAGAGGTGGATATGTTGCCTTTGCTGTTTCATTTCTCTTTGTAGGGTTGACCGCCCAACGCAGAGTTTTATTCCTCACAGTCGCACTCGCAACCGTCTGGACTTCTCTTGTACCCGAAGCGGTTAAATCACGAGTCATGATGACTCAAAGCGACGAGGGTGGGTTGGATCACTCATCGGAAACGCGCATTAACTTATGGGAGGACGCATTTAGTCTAATTGAGTCCAATCCAATTACAGGCACCGGCTACGTAACCTACGCATATATGGGCCGAGTGGGCAATTATACAGACACTCACAATTTGTATCTCAAGATACTTGTAGAAACCGGAGTTGTCGGATTGCTGATATTCATTTTGATGGTAACAAGATTTATCTGGTCCGGCTTCCGGTTATTTTTGTCCGTCAAAGACCCTTTGCATCGCACTGTAGGCCTTGGATTGGCAACTTGGGTTCTATGTTCTGTTGTTGCGAATGTTTTTGGCGATCGATGGAATTATCTTCAAGTCAATGGCTACATGTGGGTCCTGGCCGGCCTATTAGCAAGCGCACTGACCCTTCAGGAAAACTCTCAACTTGTGGAAGCTGAAGCAAAAGAGGAAGTTGGTGAATCTGAAATAGAGGAGTTGGCTGTTTGCGCCTCCTGATCCTCGGATGACAATACTGCAAATAATAAGCAGCGAAGGCTATTATGGTGCCGAAAGCATGCTAGTTGGGCTTTCCGTTGCACTGCAAAAACTTGGACACCACGTGGTTGTTGGAGTCTTCAAAGACCAGCGTAATCCTCATATTGAAGTGGCGCAGAAAGTCCAAGACAAAGGGTTGAGCGTAGAACTCATCGAATGCAAAGGCAGATTCGATTGGAACGCAGTCCGAAGAATTAGAGAACTTATTTCCACTCGGAGCATTGATATTGTTCACGCTCATGGATACAAGTCAGACATCTATTCATACGCTGCAGCACCCCGCCAAACAGCACTCGTATCGACTTGTCATAATTGGCCGGATCCGACCCTCGCCATGAGAGTATATGCGGCACTGGATAGATTCATTCTTTGTAAGTTTCAGCAGGTTACATCTCCTTCTCTTAGTGTCATGAAGATTCTTACTCAATCGGGAATTCGTTCCTCCGAGCTAACTTACATTGCCAATGGCATTGAGATTTGTCAATTCCAAAACTTTGAGCCGAGTTTGACTTTTCACATCCCTGCTGAAGGCAAGCAGGTGGTTGGAATTGTTGGCCGACTAGTACCCGAAAAAGGGGGTGAGACCCTGCTCAGGGCAGCCCAACTTGTAATCAAGCGCTTTCCAAGCGTGTTGTTTGTTTTCGTGGGTGAGGGCGCGGCTCGCAAGGAATGGGAAGCGCTTTCAAACGGATTGGGTATTTCTGCCAACGTGTCTTTCGTTGGTAGGCGAGACGACATGCCAGGAGTATACGCCTCATTCAACATCTTGGCCCTTCCTTCACTCAATGAAGCTATGCCCATGTGCATTCTGGAAGCGATGGCATCAGCAATACCAGTTGTTGCTTCCAACATAGGTTCAGTGCCGGATCTGGTGCTGAACAACATCACTGGCTATCTTGTTCCTCCGGGAGATAGCAAGGCATTGGCCGACAAATTACTCGGGCTTCTTCGTAACCCCGATCATGCAAAAAACCTAGGTAGAGCCGGGCTTGACCACGTTTTAAGGAATAATTCCTCAGAGGCGATGGCCCACCAGTATGCAGCGGTTTATAGCAAAGCCACAACAGGCGTTCCCTATACGGCAACCGAACGGAAAGTCGAAATCAATTGACATGAACACTAACTCAAAGATCCGCTTATCGATCATCTCGGCATGCCGGAACGAAAGCCGTCATATTTGCGACTTTATGGATTCCTTGCTTTCACAACAAATGGAAGGGATGACTTGGGAAGCGATTATTGCTGATGGCATTAGTACCGATGGCACTCGCGAACAGTTAAAACAATACGCCGTCAATCATCCTCAATTGCGTTTCATCGACAATCCCGGCCGCATTGTATCCACGGGATTAAACAAAGCAATTCGGGCAGCACGGGGCGAAATTATTCTACGTATGGACGCCCATACGCGCTATGCCTCCGACTACTGCGTACGTTGCGTGGAAACTCTTGAAAGTACCGGAGCAGACAATGTTGGCGGTCCTGCCCGCACTAATGCTATTGGATTTTTGCCACGTGCAATCGCCGCAGCTTACCACTCACCCTTTTCAACAGGCGGCGCGAAATTCCATGACGAAAACTACGAGGGGTCGGTCGACACCGTAACTTACGGCTGCTGGCGAAGGGCAACCCTCGAACGAATCGGCGGTTTCGATGAAGCTTTAGTCCGTAATCAGGACGATGAATTGAACCTGCGGCTAATCAAAGCGGGCGGAACCATTTGGCAAAATCCGCAAATCAAGTCCTGGTATTCTCCGCGAGCCTCACTCACTGAATTATTTAATCAGTACTTCCAATACGGTTTCTGGAAAGTGGCGGTGATCCGCAAGCACGGCAAGCCCGGATCCTGGCGCCATCTTGTTCCTGCCGGCTTCGCTTGGGCAAATGGAACACTCCTTCTCTTAATAGCCATTGCTGCTATTGCACAGTCTCGTAGTTTTCTTCTGCTCTTCTCTGGCGTTTGGGGAGCAATGGCTGGTCTTTACCTTTCTGCATCTTTAATAGCATCTGCTGTGACCGCCAACAAGAATGGATGGCGATTATTCCCTTACCTGCCCGTTGTCTTTTCCACTTACCACTTGTCTTATGGAGCAGGATTTCTAGCGGGACTGTGGCGCTTCAGATCCACCAATGCCAGCACCTTTGCAACCGATTCAGTATTTGCCAGGATTACCCGCTAATGCCCCGGTTTGTCGAATTTATCTTAGCTCTAATTGCGCTTATTGTCGTAAGCCCGCTATTGATTATTCTCGCCATCGCAATCATGATCGATTCGCCAGGCAATCCTCTCTTCAAGGCTTTACGAATTGGCCAAGACGGCAAATTGTTTGGCATGTGGAAGTTCCGCACCATGGTAAAGAACGCATCCTCTCTGGGCTCGCCAATCACGGGGCACAAGGATCCTCGAGTCCTTCGTGTTGGGCATTTCCTGCGTCGTACAAAACTGGATGAGCTCCCTCAATTTTGGAACGTTGTAGTAGGCGATATGAGCTTAGTTGGTCCTCGCCCAGAAGCCCCGGAAATAGTTGCACTCTACTCGCCTGCACAGCGGCAAATCCTTTCGTTCAAACCTGGAATGACCGGCAAAGTGCAATTGGACACAGGTGATGAATCCTTACAGTTCCCAGCCGGTTCGCAGGCCGATGACTACTACGTCCAGCACATGATGGACGGCAAACTCCGCTCTGATCTCAAATATTTAAGCAGCCGAAGCGCTTTCTCCGACGTGCGAATTCTTTTCTCCACGGCAGCATTCGTGGTTCGCGCGTTCGTACGCAAGTAAGTTCAAACAAAACAACACGAGGTGTATCCAAATGTCGAATCCTCTCAGCATTCCCTATCACAGAGCCAGTATCGGTCAAGAAGAAATAGATGAAGTGGTTGCCACCCTGCAATCCGGCTGGCTGACTACAGGAGCACGAACTGCTCAATTCG
>JAYTTF010000270.1:0-13040 GCA_043745195.1 Bryobacterales bacterium
GCTTCTTAACATGCGCCAACTGTTCCCACCCGTTGCACCTGAAGCACCAGACCTCGAACCGCAGAATGAAGGTGTTGAAACGAACCTAACTGAGGACCACCAACCCACCAACGAATCCACAGAAAGTGAAACGGCTGAAACAGAGCCTGTTGAAGCAAAGTCAGTCAAAACCAACCCTGTTGAAACGAAGCTAATCGACTCGGTATCGCTGAATTTTCCATTCCCCAGCGAAACCCAATTTCACAACCCACACAGCCTCTTATATGCTGCATTAGCCCCCACAGAGAAGGAAGCACCCCCAAAAGTGCACAGGGCTGGTTGCTTCTAAAGGCCGAGGGATGGACATGTAATCACGGGAACAGTACCTTGCTTGGGTAAGAGAAGAGTGCGGCAAGGCGAATAAACGAGTGAAAACGAGTCCTTTGTAAACCAGAGTCACCTTCAATTACCGCAGCAAATAACAACCGCATCGGTGGGAGAATGGTTCGGAGACTAACCATGCCTACCGATCTACATGTCCTTAAAGAAGTCCCCCTGTTTGCCTTGCTTGACGATGAAGAGATGGCAGTACTGGCCGCCCACGTTGAAGTGAAGCGTTTCGCTGCTCGCCAACGCATTTACAAAATGGGCGATCCTTCCGGCCAAGCCTACGTACTGGTTTCCGGCCTGGTTCGTGTCACAACCATCGACGAAGATAATCAGGAAGTGCTGGTGGACGAACCATCCCATGGCGAGTTCTTTGGCTTTGCTTCCATGTTGGACCAGACGCCCCACCAAACCGCCGCCCAAGCCGTGGATGAAGTGGTTTGTGTGGAGGTGGATCGCAAAGACATTGCCGCCCTTCTGCAACAAAAACCCATGGCGGGTATGGATTTACTTACTGTGCTTGGAAAGCAGTTCCATTCGGCGCAGCAATTAGTACGCGGGCGCGCCATGCGCAATGCTAACGAAATGATTGATGAAGAGGCCACCTTCGGCGAACGCATTGCGGACATGGTTGCCCGTTTCGGCGGCTCCTGGCGATTCATCATCACCTTCGGTGTAATCCTGCTGGTCTATACAGGTCTCAACATTGCACTGCAACAACAAGCCTGGGACCCGTATCCGTTTATCCTTCTCAATCTTTTCCTATCGATGTTAGCGGCGATTCAAGCGCCAGTGATCATGATGAGCCAGAACCGGCAGGACACCAAAGATCGCTTGCGCAGTGAGCTGGATTACGATGTAAACCGGCGCGCCGAATCGGAGATTCAGGGTTTGTCGCAAAAGCTGAATTTACTGCACGAAAAATTGGATGATCTGGAAGACTTGATCCGGCTGCCTGCGAAGAACTAAGTTAGTGTTAATGGCAGGTTTTATATGTTGATGCTGATCGCCGCAACCTTCGTAGGTAGTCAAGCTTGTGGTCCCTGTCACGCCGTCATCTCCGATGCTTATGCCAAAACCCCAATGGCCCGCTCCAGCGGGCGCGCCGCTCCATTACCAACGGCTAGCTTTTCAGCCGCAGGCCATCGATACAACATTGAAGGCAACCGTCTGAGTTTCGACGGAGGCTCAGCACCCATCGACTATTTCATTGGTTCGAATTCGGAAGGACGCAGTTACCTGCAAGCCCGGAACAGTTACCTGTTTGAACTTCCCGTCACTTGGTATGTGCGCAAGAATGCCTGGGATGCATCGCCGGGTTATGAGCGTGATCCGGAAGTGCGTTTGAACCGCGCCGTGGAACCCAGTTGTCTGCAATGCCACGCAAGCCAAGTACGGCCTGTGTTGGGCACGCAGAACCGCTATGGAGATCCTCCGTTTCAAGAAGGTGGAGTTAGTTGCGAACGGTGCCATGGCCCTGGCGGCGACCATGTGAAGAATCCGGCAAGGTCCAAAATGGTGAACCCTGCAAAACTAAATGCAGATAGGCGCGATTCGGTGTGTAGTCAATGCCATCTAACCGGGGAAGCGCGCATTGAGCAGGCAGGCAAGCGATTTTCAGAATTTCAAGCGGGGCGGCTTCTGGCCGACTACGCTTCTTATTTCGTATGGAAACTCGGCCGCACAGATTTGAAAGTAACCAGCCATGTGGAAAAGCTGGCCGCCAGTGTTTGCAAAATGAACGCAGGAGATAAGCTGTGGTGCGGTTCGTGTCACGACACTCATAGCAACGCGGATAAGACCCAGCAAGCCTGCCTTAGCTGCCATGCCCAAGCGCATCGCCAAGAAGAAACTTGCTCCACATGCCACATGCGGAAGATGCGCGCCATGGATGCAAACCATGGTGTGATGACCGACCATAGCATCCCTCGTCAACAAAAACCTTCCACTCCTCCGGTTCCTGGTGAACTGCTTGCATTCCTTGGCGCTACGGACGATAGGGCCCTAGGTTTGGCGTATGCAGAATTGGGCGACCAGCGAGCGAGGGAATTCTTGCTGCGCGCCAAGCCTTCTGACTGGCCGGTGAAGCTTCGACTTGCAGTGCTGGAACCCGCTCCAGCCAAGGCTGCCGCACTATACGAATCGGTATTGCGCGAACAGCCCAGCAATACGGTTGCCCTGGTAAACCTTGGGGCACTCTACGGATCGGCCGGACGTTTAGAAGATGCCGCCAAGTTATGGCGGCGTGCATTGGAAACTAATTCTGCCATTGAGGAAGCAGCGTTGAATTTGTCGCAAATTGTATCGGCGAATGAAGCGGAAGTAATTTTGAAAAATTATCTGGATGTGAATCCTGGTGCGCGTGCAGTTCGGACCCGCTTAAGTGATGTTCAAAAAAGGTAGACGGGAAACTGCAAAATAGCTTCCTTTGTTAGTATGTTCAAGTGCCCGCACTTAAACTAATCTCTGTATGTGTATTCTCTGTCTTGTTGACGGCGAAGCCTTCCAACCTGATCGGAAACGGAAAGTTTCTCAAGGGCACTACAGGTTGGGAATTACCGGAATGCAACGTGAAATGCTCTGTATCCATTTCTGAGGTTGCTGGAGCCAAAACGCTGGTGATGCAGCGATTGCAGGCAGGCGTTCCAGTTGGAATCAGTTGGCCGAACATCAAATTTAAGCCGCAAACATTGTATAAACTGACCTTAGTAGGGTTCGGAAAGAATGGTGCCGTGGTGGCACTGCGGCCTGCATCTTCGAAAGACCCTGAATACTTTGCATTAGCAAAAAGTTGGGCCACTAGTACCGCTCCAGTTGCAAAATCGGAGAAGCCAACCACCACGGTATTTCATTTTGATTCAGGATTGAAGGCCGATAATGCACTCCTTACCATTCGATTGCAAGATGGCGGACCGATGACTTACACCGTAAAGTCTGTAAGGTTGGAGCCAGTGCAGAGTACAGCAGAAAGCGTCAAGGAACTTGTAATCGCTCATATTGGTGATAGTTTCACTTCAACCACTTATTTGCCCTTTGAAGAACGGCTTGATTCCTTGTTGCAAAAACTGTTCGCGGCAAATGCCCCTAAACTGAAAGTCCGCAACGTAAATCTTGGAGCGGACGGTGAATACTTGCAGGAAATGATAGACACTGGCCGCTATGAAAAAGCCATTCATCAGCAGTATGCGCGCATTGATGTTGCTGTAATCCGATATGGTGGCAACGATAGCCGCAAGTATAGCCCTGCAGAGTTCGCCAAATGGCTGGGAGTATTGTCCGACAAAATTTCCAAAGACTACCCCGGCGTTAAAATTATGATCGGCACAGGGATTTGGCTGAAAGGGGACGACGATGTTAACAAGCGGCAGTATGGTGCCTATTGGCAGGCGAGCAGGGACTTCGCAGCAGCACGCAAATTCCCCCTTGCGGACATAGCTGCAGCTTTTGAGGAAGCGAATTCCGATGGTCTGACAATAGGCAAAGGCGATATGCACCCATCCGCTGAGGGGGTTCGCTTAGTTGCGCTCACAGAATTCAAGGTCCTAAAGGCGCTGCTGGGCAAGTAAACTGCTACTGAAACGAAGCAATGGCACCATTGGCTCCCACTGCCCAGCCCGCACCATGGGAAGTAAAACTCAAGGCATTAAAACCGGCCCCAATGTTTTTCCAGGATTTTCCGCCATCGCGTGAAACATCCGTTCCAGCAGTGCCAGTGGCCACCCATAGCTTCCGCTTCCTTACATAAATCACAGCGGAACGAAAGCCGGATAGGCCCGTCGCAGGACTCCAAGTTTTGCCGCCATCAACGGTGAAGGCTAGCGCATCGGCCCCCTCTGTTGGTTTGCTATAGTTGCCGCCAACGCTGATGCCATTACGGCTGCTGGCGAATGCTACCGAGAAAATACCAGCGCTGGCGGATTCATGACGAATGGAGGTGGATGCGATGGACCATGTTTCGCCGGCATCTGCAGTATGAAATACTCGTCCGCCACCTTGTCCCCCGGTGGCCAGCCATGCTTCAGCCGCTCCTCGAGTAATTACGCAAGTGCCACTGGCTGCAAACATCGCCTCGTCGTTATTCACTGGGGGGCCAGTGCGCTTGCGCCAGGTAGTTCCGTCGTCCGTCGTCAGAATGCTGATGAATCCATTTACAGGATCGCCGACAAGGATGCCGTGTTTGGAATTCCAGAAACCCACGCAATCCCAGAATCCTTGTGGATCGGTATTGGTGATTTGCAAAGTCCAATCGGCACCACCATTGGTGGTTTTATAAATGCGGGAAAGTGCACCGGGGCCGGCGCTCATTGGCATAAGCGGTTCGATCATCCATGGCTTCAATATCGCGGAAATCGAGTGAGGGCTCCGATGGTAATCCGGTTTGCAGCCAAGTTTTACCACCATCGGTGGTCTTGAGAATTGTTCCTTTCGTGCCACTGGCCCACGCAACGTTCTTGCTGACGGCACTGACACCGCGTAGTGAGGCCGTGGTGGGGCTTTGCTGTGGTTGCCATGTTTGGGCAAAAACGGAAGCAGCGGAGACGGCAGATAGAAGGAAGCTGAATTTCACACTTCCGATGATAACTTCTAGAACTTCGTAAAGTTATATGAATCCTGCAATCAGCCCATAACCATTCCAGTTGCCAGCCTCGTCTCTAGTTATGTAAGCAGTCTATACCACGAAACAAAAGTACTGACTTGCAGCACACTTAAGGAGACAATTCAATGACATCGATTACCCGCATTTTGCTGGGCACGGCCGTAGTGTATCTGACTACCTTTGTTCCAACAGCTTCTGCACAAATGAGTGGACTTGTTAAGGTCCACATCCCCGTAGCCGCACATTTTGGCGCAACCGAAGTTCCCGTGGGCGACTATACTATTCAGCAGGTTAGGAATTCCAATGGCAATCCAACTTTGGAAGTTACTTCGCAAACCGGTGACCTCCACTTTTTTGCACCAGCTATGCGTGTTGAAGGCATGGATCGGGCCGAAACAACAAACCTCACTCTGACCGAACAAGCCGACGGTTATTATGTAAGTAAGCTGGCGATTGCAGGCAGCGCCCAATACTACGAACTGTTTGTGGTGGAAAACAAGTAGTTCCACCATGCAAGGTGGCTCAATTCGGCCACCTTCTTCCACCGCCTGAAAAGACAAACTTCTTTTTTCAATCAATTAGCGTTTGGCATTCAAATTGCACTTCTCAGCGCAAAAGAGGAATAATTCAGATGCTGCAATATACAAAATGGATAGCAGTTGCGGCGCTGGCAGTGGCAGTCCCCCCAGCGTTTGCACAGCAGACACAAGCTCCAGTTACAGAAGGTGGATGGCGTAAGTTTGGCGACGGTGATAGCTCCCTAAGCTCCACGCCGCCTTCCGACGCTCCAGATGAACAAGTCAGAGCACGCGCTCCGCACATGCAGAATCGGAACGTTGCACCTCCCGCCTTCCAATCCGCACAAGTTCCTGGCCGGATCACCATTCCCGCAGGCACTTGGATTACCGTTCGAGTAGACCAGCCCTTGTCCAGCGACCACAACCGCGCCGGGGATGCATTCACCGCTACACTTACTGCGCCCGTTGTTGCTGATGGAATCGTAGTGGCCCGTCGTGGTCAAACGCTTGCTGGACGCGTCGCCGAATCCATGAAAGCCGGACGCATTAAAGGCACTTCCAGCCTCGGTGTGGAAATGATTGAACTCAGCATTGTGGATGGTCAGCGCGTGCCGGTTCGCACGGAACTAATGCAATATGCGGGCGGAACTTCAGTTGGCCGTGATGTAACCGCAGTGGGAACAACCACTGGAATAGGTGCCGCAATTGGTGCCTCGGCTGCCGGCGGATTTGGTGCTGGCATGGGTGCCATTGCAGGTGCAGGTGCATCAGCCATCGGCGTGCTGGTGACTCGTGGAAGGGCAACCGAGATTTTTCCAGAAGCCGCCATTACTTTCCGTTTAACAGCTCCGGTTGAAATTTCAACCGAACGCGGACAACAAGCATTTCACCCTGTACGGCAGGAAGACTACGAGGCTCGCCAACTGCAACAGCGGACCGTTCACGTAAGTGCTCCATCGCCATATTACAGCAGCTTTGGCTATGGTTCCGGTTATGGTTACGGCTATGAATATCCGTACTTCTATTCGCCGTACCGCAGCTTTGGACCTAGCTTCTATTATTCCTCGGGCCCACGCTATTACGGTGGTCGCGGAGGCGGCGGTCGTCGTCGCTAATTAAAGATCAACCCAGACAAGTAACTCCTCCATTGCGGTGATCAGGTCTTCCTGGTCACCGCGTTTTATTTTTCAAGATGTTCTTCAACGCTTCCCGCTTGCTTAACCCACTTAGCCGGCTTTCATTCTCTGCGACGTAACGACTCACTTCATCTGGATTGCTCAAGGCATACTGCCGCAGTGTCCAATCAATGGCCCTGCGAAGAAAGAACTCTGGCGAAGCAATTGAAGGTTCTATGCGGGCGTAAAAAAGGCCTCAGTCGGTTTGCTGTTTCATCTTCAACAGGAAAAGAATTGAACTGCGCCACTTCGACAGATTGCCGCAGCGGCACTGCAATCGGATCCACCTATTTCCACCAGGCGCCGGTTACAATCATTAAGTTCAATGGCACATCCTCACGATACTTAGCCCTTCGCCAAATTTCCAGAACGTCCTTCTGCCAACTGGCGCTGTCCTCATAGTGGCACCCGGCGAAAACCTCTTTACACACTTGACGCAATGGAACAGTGGAAACACCCAGGTACGGCATTTCCGATTTCATATTAGCCTACATAGCGGGTGCGTTTTTCGGATTTGGCCACCGCAGCTAGCTTCTTTCGCAGCACTGTCAACAAGAGGTATTTCTTAACCATCCCCAACCTTCCCTCATCATTTTTAACATTGTGTTCTAACCCGTGTTGTACAATTTAAATCGTTCCGTAACAAAAAGGAAGATTCTGGTTTCCCTCATGCTCTATTCAAAAAAACTGCTGGTAGCAATTGGTCTAGCGTCAATATGTTTGTACGCCCAGCCACCTCGGGGTGGCGGTGGGGCTCGCCAATTGCCCGATGCTCCGGGCCGGGATTTAGTGCAGCGCGTTTGCGGTGCTACCTGCCATGGCCCTGAAATCGTAATTGGGCGCGGCATGGGCCGCGATCAATGGTTGGCCACCGTCAACAGCATGGTAAGCCGTGGTGCCAAAATTCCTGAATCTGAATTTGGACAAGTCCTGGACTATCTGGTTACTAACTTTCCGCCACGCGCATCAGGTCCTCCTCCGCGTATCGGCGGCGGTCTCACCTCCGGTGCTGATGACAATCATGTGGTGGATTCCACTGCCTCCGCTCGCGGAAAAACAATTTATATTGCCGAATGCATTACATGCCATGGAGTGAAAGCTCGCGGTACCGATGGCCCTTCACCCGGTGCTGATCTGGTTCGCTCGCTGGTTGTTTTAAAAGACCGCTACGGCAGCACTATCAATCCTTTTATGAAGAAAGGGCATCCCATGCAAAGCGGAAATCCAAGCGCTGGGTTGAACCCCGCTCAAGTAACGGACCTGGCCCATTTCCTGCACGACAAAGTTGGCGACACCTTGCGTAGCGGCCCCTACAACAAAATTCTGAATGTACTTACCGGCAATGCCAAAGACGGCGCAGCCTATTTCAATGGCGACGGTGGTTGCAACAAATGCCACTCTCCGCAAGGTGATTTGAAAGGCGTTGGTGCCAAGTACGATCCTCCAACATTGCAAGCCAAGTTCCTGTTCCCCCGCGTTGTTGGATTCGGACGACGGCCTGGCGGCGGCGGTGGTGGTGGTGGGTTCACCTCCAAACCCGTTACCGTAACCGTGACGCCTTTCAATGGGACAGCAGTAAGCGGTGTGTTAGACAAGCTGGATGATTTCAACGTTTCCCTGCGCGACTCCGAAGGCGAATACCGGTCCTTCAAAATTGTCAAGGGTATGAAAGTGGTGAAGAACGACCCCTACCAGGCGCATGTGGACCTGCTGGACAAATACACCGACAAGAACATGCACGATATTGTTGCCTATCTGGAGAGCTTGAAATAATGAAACGGATGAAAGCCTATTTAGCCGCTGCCCTGTTGGCATCCTCTGCCTTCGGCCAGATGACCGCAGCCAAGTTGTTGCAGCCTACCCCCGATTCCTGGCCCATGTACAACGGTGATTATAGTGGCCGCCGCTTCAGTTCGCTGAAGAAGATTAACGACCAAAACATCGGCTCACTCAGCTTAGCCTGGGTTTACCGCATCACGGCTCCTGGTGGCATTAAAGCCACTCCGTTGGTTGTCGATGGTGTTATGTACTTCACTGTTCCCGATCACGTATGGGCCATTGATGCCCGCACCGGCCGTGAGATTTGGCATTACACATGGCAATCGAAAGGCGGCATTCACATTGGCAACCGTGGTGTTGGTATTTATGGCAAGTGGCTCTATTTTGAAACGCCGGACTGCAATTTAGTTTCCTTGAATTTGAAGGACGGAAAAGAACGTTGGCACAAATCCATTTGCGAATTGGACCAAATGTACTTCGGCAGTACCGCTCCGTTGATCGTGAAGAACCACGTGATTGTCGGCGTCAGCGGCGATGACTTGGACGTGCCTGGTTACATTCAATCTCACAATCCGGAAACTGGCGATATGGAATGGCGTTGGTATGCTCACCCACAGCCCGGCGAACCGGAAGCAAAAAGCTGGCCATCGGTTGAAGCCATGCTGCATGGAGGAGGCATGGTGTGGGGTTCCACCACTTACGATCCAGACCTGAATTTGATTTATTTCGGCACTGGGAATCCGCAACCGGTGATCGCCGGCAAAGGCCGTATTGGAGACAACCTATACACCGAATCCATTGTGGCGTTGAATCCCGATACTGGAAAAATGAAATGGTATTTTCAACCATCGCCTCACGATACTCATGATTGGGATGCCATCCAAACAGCGGTTCTGATTGATGGCGAAATCAATGGACAGAAACGGAAACTGGTGGCCCAAGCCAGCCGCAACGGGTACTTCTTCGTCCTGGATAGAGCAACGGGTAAGAACATTGTCACTTCCAAATTCGCCAGGGCGAATTGGGCCAAAGGGATTGATGAGAAGGGCCAACCTATTCCCGATGAAGCCAAGTATCCGCAAACGGACGGCGCTTTAGTTGCCCCCAATCAGGCAGGCGCGGCCAACTGGCCACCACCGAGCTTTAGCCCTGATACCGGCCTGTTCTACATTAATTCCGCTGACGCTTACAGTGTCTATTACATTTTCGATGATGATCCAAAGCCTGAAGGTTGGGGTGGAAACGATCGTGGCGGATGGTCTGAGGGCAAGCTGAAAGCTATCGACTACAAAACCGGAAAAGTTCGCTGGACCCGTACATGGGAAGGCCAAGGCGGACCGCGCAATGGGGTATTGAGTACGGCTGGCAATCTGGTTTTCGCTGGCGATACATCCAACAACTTTATTGCGTTGAATGCTAAAACCGGAGATCCATTGTGGCATGCAAACCTGGGCCAATCCTTAAGCAATGGGCCTATTTCATTTGAAATGGATGGAACGCAGTATGTGGTTGTGGGCACCGGCGACACCCTGTGGAGCTTCGCTATGAATTCTAAGTGACGCGCGTCACAACTTATTCAGCTCGTCCGCACTTTTAGCCGGATAACTGTCCTAGCATCTAGGCAGGCCGCAGTTGATACAACAGCGTGCCTGCCTGGAGCAATTTGCTTAGCGGTAGCCGAATCTGCGCCAACCGCCCTGAACTCCATACGGAGAAATTGGCACTATTACTCGTTGCACAACACGTGGGGCAACGTAATAGTAAGGATCATCATATCCATAGCAGTTGTCATAGTAAGGATCACAAGCATCATAGGAATATCTTGGCGAGGAGTAGCTATACCCAAAGCCGCTGCGATATGGGCTGTAGCCGTAACCACCGCGATACCCTCCCCGGTAGTTACTAACATATCTGGAACCACCGTTATAGCCTAGGCCAACACTCACCGATACTCGGCTGCCGCCAAAACTACGTCCGCCGTTTCCGCCTCTGGAATATCCACCCCGAGATTGTCCGTTGTGTTCAGCATTGGATGTGAGCGAAAGCATCATTGCCATCGCCAGAATTATGAAAGTGCGCATTGGTTTCTCCTTACACCCATTACAATGCACGCCTGATGCCATTTCTAACGTTTTGAAAATGCAGCAACGTCCTATTTAGCAATTGGCCTACCGCCACCAGTGCTGGTGGATTTCGGCCAATCATTAATGGGTCTTCACGCCTTTTCCAGGATTCACGCCTTCAACCACTTTGCCATCCCGCACCACCACTTCGCCGCCCACCACCACAAACGGAATCCCTTCCGATGGAAGATTTGGCTTTTCGTAAGTTGCCTTGTCTATCACCGTTGCCGGATCAAACAAAGCCAAATCCGCATCTGCCCCTACTTTGATTCGCCCCTTGTTACGCATCGTCGGCGAAATGGATTCCAGTCTCTGTGCCGGCATTAAACTGATTTTGCGCAAGGCATCCATCAATGGCAATAGCTTTTGCTCTCGAACATACAAGCCCAAAACACGAGCATAGGAACCAGCCGCGCGCGGATGCCCTTTCCCGTTTTCCATGATTCCATCACTGGCAATCATCACTCTTGGATGTGCCACCACTTTACGGATCATCTCTTCTGTATTAGTAAACGTGGCCACAAGTCCCCCTTGCTTGCGGTATTTTGCAAAGCTCTCGGCCGTCAACCGTTCCCCAGTTTCCACCCACATCATGTCCTTGTAAGTGATCCCCAATTTTTCCAGAAATCCTGGATCGAAGATTGCCGTCTCTAACCGAGTCATCCCGGCAATATAAGGATAGGCCTCCGTTGTGATGTCGATTCCATGGGACCGCGCAGCATCAATGATCTTCATCGCTAAATCAAACTTCGATGTGCTGGACGCTCCAATATGCACAACATGCACCGGCGCACCGGTAACAGCAGCCATTGCGATTACTTCATGAAGAGCCGCAGCAATCCCTGGTTCACCCAAGGTTCCGTGGCCCATATGAATGAAGGTTGGGCTCTTGGTTTGCCCAGCTAATTCGAACAGTTCCTGCAACTCTTCCGTGCCTGCTTTTGGCGTATACGAAAAGCCGAAGCCAATTCCTAGGCCCCCATCTTTCAACCCTTGACGCAGCAACTCTCGAATAGCAATTTGCTCATCACGCGTAGCGATTTTGGTAATGGCGTTATCCCGCGGCAGCCAATCGCCAGTATCTTTCATCACCGCCATGCGCGCTGGAACATGCCCGGCGCTTGCCCCGAAATGGATTAATGCTTTGCCCTCGCGCGCGGCGTACCAGATGGGCACGCTACTAACACCGATCTCCAACTCCAATGCCGTAGTCACTCCGTCGCGTGCTTTCAGCCGGTAGTTCTCAGGCGTCTGACCATGGGAGTGCAGGTCGATAAATCCCGGTGCGACAACCAGACCCTTGGCGTCAATCTCTTTTGCACCCTTCAGCGATTTGGCTGAGATGGCGGCAATTTTTCCACCACGAATCCCCACATTTCGAATCGCGTCCAGTCCAGATTCCGGATCCATCACCCGGCCGCCTTTCAAAACCAAGTCGTAGGTTTGTGCGTTGATGAAAGCCGACAGCGAAACGAATAGAAACAACCAAAAGGTAGTTTTCATGTTAATTCTCACAAGAACACTTCATGGCTTTGAACCAAGTCTCAAACCGACCTGGCCAATTCTCAGAAGTCTTGCCCGATTTCCTGATTCCAAATCCATGGCCGCCTTCACTGAAGATATGCATTTCAGCCGGCACCTTTGCTTTGCGTAGCGCCTGATAGAAATGAATGCTGGAATCGGTTGGCACGGAAGGATCGTCACTTGCATGGGCAAGGAAGCTTTGTGGAGTATCTTTCGTAACGCTGATATTTTCAGGAATGGCGGCGTATATTAGGCCAAGGAAATTGGGGCGGACGTCTTCAGGCTCCACAGCCATCAATGCCGCCAGATGCCCGCCAGCTGAAAAGCCCATCATGCCTACTTTATCCTTGTCAATGTTCCATTTTGCGGCATTGCTACGGATCATTTTCATCGCCTCGGAAGCATCTTCCAAACTGACGCGAACGGCCTTCGCCGCTGCCTTAGCATCCCCGAACATTGCCGCGCGCCGTTCGGTGGCTTCTTTCGGCATTTCCGGAAGTCGGTACTTGAGAACTATTCCTGCAATGCCGATGCTGTTTAACCAACGTGCAATCTCCACTCCCTCTTTGTCGTATGCAAGGCGGACGTAACCACCTCCAGGAGCAATCAGGACGGCTGCTCCGTTGCGTACAGACGGATTCGGAAGGTAGACCTCAATGGTTGGCTCAGTAATGTTCATCACTGCGCGATCTGCCACACCATCTTTACCGCGCTCTTCTATCTTTTCCCCACCAGCAGGTGCCGTCCAGTTGGTTGGTCCCTTCGGCCACAGCTTGACGATTTGTGGTTCAGCAGCAGGAAGACTAAAAGCAAGAAGGGCAAAGGTGGTGAAGGAGAATTTCATAGCAACGACTATCATACGAAATCGGCATAGGGGGGAACCTCACGGCTCCTCCCCTGCCACACCACCGGACATGCGGGTCCGCATCCGGCGGTTCGGTGGGTTGAGCAATCAACG
>JAYTTF010000271.1:0-12945 GCA_043745195.1 Bryobacterales bacterium
GTGTCTTTACTACTATCCAAACAACAAAAAAACAAAACAACAAAGGAGCCCGGCCTAAAGGCCGATCTCCAGGCTCATCCTTCGATGAGAATATGCTACCGATAAGATCTTTACTCATATGACCCAACCCAATATTGAACCATGGCTGAGTGGCTCGCACTCCGCGATTCACCCTTGTTTTAGACCCCTGCTATTCTCCTTAGAACAGGCACAACAGGATTTGAGGCATTGGACTCTCGGATTATCTGAAGAACAGGTATGGGCACAGCCTCTTGGGTTGGCTCCATTAGGATTCCAACTCCGCCACATCGCCGGTAGTGTCGACCGGCTATTCAGTTATGTCGAAGGAAATCAGTTGAACGAAAGGCAATTGACCGCCCTTCGGTCAGAAATGATTCCGGGTGCAAGCCTAATTCAATTGTTGACAGAAATGGACGTCGTATTTCAAGGAGTAGTGCAGAAAGTTGAGCTGTTGGATGCAATCGCGATTACTGAAAATAGAGGCGTTGGCAGAAAGCAATTACCCACAACCGTGATCGGATTGCTTGTTCACATCGCTGAGCACACCCAGCGCCACGTTGGACAAGCAATCCTAACTGCAAAGGTTTTATCCGCGATTGGTACCGCGAACTCTCCCAGCCAGTAGCAAGACTCCTGCAATCATCAAGCCGAAGGTTCCCGGTTCTGGAGTAGTGTCCATAACCGTAGGTGCTGGATTTGGAAGACTGTGTGTGGATTGCGGTGCATGTGTACCTTGAGGAGTATGAGTTGAACCTCCTTGCGGAGTTGTAGTTGTCGTCGTACTTGTAGTTTGCGTCACTGCAGTCGGGGTTGGAATCTGTCCCGGAAGATTGATGAGCGTGAAGCGGAACACCGGATTGCTTTCGTAGCCCGAAAATGGGGAATAATAATCCGCTGCACTGTTGCTCATATGGAACGACAATCCTCCATCAAATGTTCCCGTCATACCCAACTGTCTTGTGAACATCTCGAAAGCGGGTATTTCTGGAATGTTTCCCAGATAATAAGTTAGACTTCCGAAATTGTCCGGAGCCTGCAATTCACTACCTGCATTTGCAAAAAAGCTTACGGTGAACGAGTCCCCGAAAATAGTTTCATCTGGATTTTGAGATGGATCCGACGCCAAGCTAAAGTTGAACAGGAAACTTCCATTGATGCTGGCAATCATTAAATTGGAAGGAAGCCCGAATGCGAGCGAGGAAGCTTCCGAGACAAGCTGAACCCCATTAATTGAAACGCTAGTAATCACAATCGCACTTGCGGGCATTGCGAAAAAGCTAAAAATGAACAGCGGTACTGCCTTGGCCCAACAATTGGAAAACCTTGTCTTTTTATTCATGGTGTATTCCTTCCATTCGATGTAACTAAGTTCAGATTACTGGTGATGGTAGGAAACAGCCATCAGGAAAACCTAGAGCGGTTAAACTGTTTCAACCCTAGCTTCATGCCACTCCATTCGTAGCCCCATGGTCCTGAACCGGAACTGCAGTACTAGGGGAATCGATGCTATCCTTCTCCAAGGACGAAATCTGGAGGGTAATAAGTGAGTTCTTCTATCAAAGGTAAAGTAGCTGTTGTTACAGGTGCTTCGCGCGGAATCGGGGCAGCAACTGCGAAAATGTTGGGGCGCAATGGAGCCTCCAAGGTTGTTTTGCACTATAACGGCTTTAAGCAAGGTGCCGAACAGGTAGCCGAAGAATTGAAGAGTATGGGATGCGAGGCTGAATTGGTTCAAGCCAATTTAGCCACCGATCAGGGCATACGCGATTTGATTACTGCATTGGCTTCCATTGCTCCTGCCGTGGATATTCTGATCAACAACGCAGGTCACCTGGTAAAGCGCGCCAAATTGGCTGAATTTACCATGGAGACCTACGACGAGGTAATGAACCTAAATGCCAAATCGGTATACTTCATTTCCCAGGCAGTGGTTCCTTCCATGATTGCGAAAAAGAGCGGGTTCATTGTGAACACCAGTTCCATCGCCGCACGCAATGGCGGCGGACCAGGTGCCACCATTTACGCGGCATCGAAAGCTGCAGTTGCTTGTATGACTAAAGGATTGGCTAAAGAACTTGCGCCACATGGAATTAGGGTAAATGCAGTATCACCCGGTACCGTGGATAACTACTTCCACGAAAAATACTCGACCCAACAGATGCTCGATTCCGTCGTGACCATGACCCCAGCCGGCAGGTTGGGTACCAATGAAGAGATCGCCGATACTATTCAATTCCTACTCAGCGATGCTGCAGTTTATATGCATGGCCAGACATTGGAAGTGAACGGCGGCATGTACATGGTGTAAACTAGAGAGAACATGGCAGAAGACAAGCTTTATCAAGCCCAATACGTTGGCAGCGGAACATTTTTGATTACCAAGCCCAAGCGCAGTGCGCGTAAGCGCCGTCAGCAAAGGCTGAAAAGCCCCAACGCTGGAATGCGTAAATAGTTTTTTCTCCCGACCTTCCAACTCTAAAAATGCGGATCTCGGAATTTAAACTGCATCCGATTGCAGTGGCCGATGGGCCGCTGCGATCAAGCTATGGTTTGCATGCGCCTTATGCATTGCGGACCATAGTTGAAATTAAAACAACCGAAGGCATTACAGGTATCAGTGAAACCTACGGCGGCGATCGCCCATTAGCGGCGCTCGAAGCAGTCCGCAGCCGCGTAATCGGAATGGACCCATTTCAACTGGCAGGTTTCTGGCAGTATTTGGCCGCCCAGGCGGAAAAAGAAAAAGTGGATTCGGCCGGCGGTCGTAGCCAAACTTGGCTGGTTCCAGGCGAAAACCCTCTCGATCAACATACCCGAACCAACGCAGCGATTGAAGTCGCATGTCTCGACGCAATTGGCAAAGCATTGGGCCGTCCCGTTTGCGATCTGGTTGGTGGCAAAGTACGCGACCGTGTCCCGTTTTCGGCATACCTTTTCTACAAACATGCCGGTGGTGGCGGTATGGGTGCCGATGCGCGCGAAGACGAGTATGGGGCAATTTTGACGCCGGAGGCAGTGGTACGATCTTGCCGTCAGATGATTGCCCAATACGGTTTCAAGGAAATTAAGTTGAAAGGTGGCGTTCTGCCTCCCGACGACGAGATCGCGGCTATCAAAGCATTGCGGGTCGAATTCGGTCCAAAACTACCTTTGAGGATCGATCCCAATTGCGCCTGGAGCGTTGAAACGTCAGTCCGTGTCGGCCGTGAACTTAAAGCCGAACTTTCCGATGGTGGCTATCTGGAAGACCCCTGCGCAGGAATGGATGGCATGGCCGAGGTTCGCCGCCTCTTATTGGCAGAGGGTAATGAAACGCCTCTCGCCTCGAATGTGGCCACCACCTGTTTTGCTCATGTTCCTGAAGCAAAGCGCACCGATGGAGTTCAGATTATTCTCTCCGATCCTCACTACTGGGGCGGCATCCGCAACCAGCAAAAACTTTCCGATTTATGCGATGTGCTGGGGTTGGGAATGTCCATGCATTCGAATAATCATCTGGGCGTTAGCCTGATGACCATGGCCCATGCGGCTGCCGTTTGTCCTTCGTTAACGTATGCCTGCGATACTCATTATCCTTGGCAGACCGAAGTGGATGAAGTGGTGGTAGGTGGACGGATTAAGTTTGAAAATGGATCGGTAGTAATTCCAGATAAGCCCGGCCTGGGTGTGGAACTGGACTACGACCAAGTTGCCCGGGGCAGGGAACGGTACGACAAGCTACCGTACCGCAAACGGGATGATGAAGCGGAAATGCAAAAGCATGTGGATCCCAATTGGAAACGCATTTTGCCACGCTGGTAAACAGGTTGGAAAGGTATAAAGATGGTTGATCCCAAAAAGCAATTTCATGGCGTATTCGGTTTTCCTGTAACGCCATTCAAAGATGATTTATCGCTCGATTTAGCGGCTTTGGAAAAGAATGTGGATTGGATGGCGAAGCATCCATTTTGCGCCATGGTTGCAACCGGCGGCACTGGCGAAGTTTATTCGATGACTCCCGAGGAATCGATTGAAGCAGTGCGCGTAACGGTGAAGACAGTGAAGGGTCGCATGCCAGTGGTCGCGGGAGTAGGATACAACTCGACAATGGCATGCCACATGGCAAGGAAGATGGAAAAGGCCGGAGCAGCCGCATTGTTGGTGATGCCTCCCTATTACATCAACGCCCCGGAAGCCGGGATGATCGCGTATTTCAAAACCATCAACGATGCCTGTGGATTGCCTTTGAGTTTTTATACAAGAGATTGGGCAGCCTTCACACCAGCTCAGGTGGGTCGATTATGCGATGCTGTGCCGAATCTCAAAATGTGGAAAGATGGCCAGGGTGATATGCGCAAGTATCAGCGCATCATGCAAACGGTAGGAGATCGGTTGGCGTGGATCGGTGGGATCGGCGACGATTGTGCCCCTGGATACTTTGCGATTGGTTGCCAGGCTTATACTTCGAGCATCTCTAATATTTCTCCGAAGATGTCATTGGCAATTGGCGCTGCCGGATTAAGTGGAGATCGTGCGGCGATGAATGCTTTGATGGCGAAATATGTTCATCCACTTTACGCATTGCGCGATCGGATGAAGGGCTACGAAGTTTCCATTATGAAGTCAGCCATGGATATGATTCCAGGTTTGCGCGGTGGACCAGTTCGACCACCTTTAGTGAATACTTCAAAAGCCGATCTTGCTGACTTGAAGAAGCTGATGAAGCTTTACGCGGCTTACGACAAATAATCCAAAGGCGCGAACTAGGTTCGCGCCTTTTCAACTTCCTCTAGCTGGTTTGAAGACCAGCCTGATACTTTTTACGACAGGATGCTAACAGAGCCAACCCGGTAGCAACGCTGAGCAGGGTGCCAACTTCCGGTGTTTCAGAAGGTGGTGCGCCTTCCGATCCAAAAGCAAGACTATCAATTAGCGCGTAGGCATCATGTGTTTGCGGAATGATGTCAATGTAACTAAAAGCGGTAGATGACGTGATTCCGTAGAAGGTCCACGTCGGATTCAATTGCGCGGTTACCGATGTAGTGCTTCCGCCTTGGGGGGTTACAAAAATGACTCCAGGAGAAACAGTGCCAGAAGTTGCCAAATCAATTCCGAATGCTGTTTTGGGTCCACCAGTAAACGTAATGCGGATTATCGGCTTCAATGCATTGAAGACGGTGTCTGACCTTCCGACTGCTCCCGTACCCCAGTCGTACCATGGGGTGTTCCCTGCGTTTCCTTGCACGGTGCTGAAATTGTAACCGTTGCCTTGAGTGTTAAAGCCCACAATGGTAAATCCAAGTCCAGCTTGTACCAAGCCTGTGGACGTGTTGTAGTTGGTTTGGCTTCCAGGTGCTTGTACGCCGAAATCGTAAGTGGTCAAGCCGGTTACGCTGGCCATCCAAGTTGGTCTGTCCGTAAACACCCCAGCATTTACAGGGATACTGCTTAACAGCAGCATTGATAAAGAAAGTGCTCTCATTAATCCTCCGAGGAATTACCGGCGAACCGGTTCAAATTGTTTGATCTTAATGAAAGTGGCTAAGCGGGCAGCGAATTCTCGCTTCCGCGTGGGGCAGTTTGTACTGAGGTGGTTATGCCCTTGGGCTACTGTGAAATCCGAAAAGCGATTGTAATTCGATTGTTATCGAACGGCGATTTTTGCGCCATAGAGTGCCGCCTGATTCAACACAATGTTTGCATCCAGGGTGAGTGATTGCTTGTTGCGCACAACTATCTTACCGTTGATAACAACATCGGAAACGTCGGAAGCCTTCAGTGCGTAAACCAATTGCGAGACAGGATTGAACAACGGTTGAGCATGCGGGTTTCGAGTCCGTACTAAAATCAGGTCCGCTTTCTTGCCGACTTCAAGGGAACCAATTTGTTTGTCCATTCCAAGTGCACGAGCACCGGTGATGGTGGCCATTTCAAGAGCTTGCATTGCGGGTAATGCTTGAGGATTCATGGTGGAAACTTTGGCTAACTTCGCAGCCAAATCCATTTCTTCAAACATGTCGAAATCGTTATTGGACCCAGCAGGGCCGTCAGGACCGAGTCCCATGGCGATGCCCATGTCTAGAATTTTTGAAACGTTGGCAATGCCGCTGGCCAGTTTCATATTGCTGGAAGGGCAGTGGGCCAACCCGGTGTTACGGCGTTTGAGAATTTCAAGATCACCATCATCGAGCCAGATGCCATGTGCTGCGAGTGTTCGGCCTTCGAGCACTCCAAGAGATTCCAAAAGTTTGGTGGGCGTCATGCCACGCTTGGCAATCATTTCATCATTCTCGCGCTTGGTTTCCGATAGATGGATAAGCATGGGAAGGTCATAACGGTTCGCAAGTGCGCGGCAACTTTTCAAAGTTTCATCGGAGTTAGTATAGGCAGCATGCGGGGCGACGGCTGGAGTGATGAGCGGATCTTTGTGATATTTCTGAAAAAACTTTTCGGTTCGTGCAAGGGCATCGGCAGGGGTTTTGGCATCAGCGACAGGAAAGCCGATTACTGTTTGGCCTAAGACGGCGCGCATGCCGGCTTCTTTAGTAGCTTCGGCGATGACTTCCTCGAAGTAGTACATATCGGTATAGGTGGTTGTTCCACCAAGCATCATTTCCAGGCAGGCGAGACGCGTACCCCAGCGGACAAAATCGGCATTGACGTGTTTGGCTTCGGCGGGGAAGATGAATTTTTCGAGCCAATCCTGCAGCGTCAGATCGTCGGCAATTCCTCGGAGTAGAGACATGGGGGCATGGGTGTGGGTGTTGATTAGACCTGGGGCGATGATACCGTCAGCAGCATCGATGCGTTGTTTCGGCGTCCAGGATTTTAGGATTTCCAAGGTTGGACCAACTGCAACAATGTGATCGCCGACGACGGCCACCGAAGCATTGTTCAAAACGCGGCGAGTGCCATCCATGGTTACCACCCATCTGGCACTGACCACTAAATCAGCCTGCGCGGCCAAGCCGGCAAGGGGTGTTAAGCAAAAGGAAAGTATGAATAAGCGAAACATGGCGGATTAGATAAAAGATGCATCGAACGGTTCTGGAAGTAATGTTCGCATGCGATATGTTGCTGTTTTCCCTTGCAGATTGACCAGGATCACTTCTGCATCGCCAAGAAATTCCCAAAGGATTTGGCGGCAAGCTCCGCAGGGTGGCGTGAGGGATTGCGTATCGGCGGCGATTGCGATGCGGCGGAATTTGCGAACCCCTTCGCTGATGGCCTTAAAAACAGCCACTCGTTCGGCACACAAGGTTAAGCCGTAGCTGGCGTTTTCCACATTGCAGCCTGTCCAGATTTTACCGTCGGAATCTTCGAGAGCTGCGCCGACGTGAAACTTAGAAAAAGGGGCATGGGCATGATCCCGGGCCTTTAAGGCAGCTTGCAGAAGTGGTTCCATTAATTTCCCAATCGAGGAATGGTGCGCTTGAGGAGTTCAACCAAAGTGCCGCGCACTTTGGCACCGGTTTCCAAAACCTCTTCGTGATTAATTTCCTGATCCAAAATACCAGCGGCCATATTCGTCACGCAGGAAATGGCTACGCATCGAATTCCCATATGGCGAGCCACCAAAACTTCGGGCACGGTGGACATTCCCACTAGGTCAGCTCCGATCGCACGCAGGTAGCGAATTTCAGCGGGAGTTTCATAGTTGGGGCCAGAAAGTCCGGCGTATACGCCTTCTTCGAGGAACGATCCAATTTCGCGGGCGGCTTGCTTGGCAATAGCGCGGTAGTCGCGCGAATAGGCGTCGGACATGTCCGGAAAGCGAGGGCCAAGCGATTCGTCATTGGGGCCGATTAAAGGATTTTGGCCCTGCAAATTAATATGGTCGCTGATCAAGACGAGTGCGCCTTGGGAATATTCCTTGTTGATGCCGCCGGCGGCATTGGTCAAAACTAAAGACTTGATGCCTAACTTGCCCAGGACTCGAACACCGAAAGTCACTTGGCTCATGTTGTAGCCTTCGTACAAATGAGCGCGGCCGGCTTGGACCGCTACAACTGTTTCGCCGATTTTGCCGAACACCAATTTGCCGGCATGACCGATGGCAGTGGAAACGGGCCAGCCGGGAATATCGGCATAAGGGATTTCAACTGCATCTTCCAATTCGGATGCAAAGGCACCCAAACCACTGCCTAGAATTACTCCAACGGTTGGGGTCAGATTGGTTCGGGTTTGGATAGAGGCGACCGCTTGATTCCAGCTCATAGAAGCATTCCTGCGATTGCTGCGGACATGAAATTAGCCAATGTTCCAGCGGCTACGGCGCGTAATCCTAAACGGGCCAAGTCACTTTTTCGGCTTGGTGCCAGCGCCCCGATTCCACCCACTTGAATGGCGATGGAGGAAATATTAGCGAACCCGCAAAGGGCGTAGGTTGCGATGACGAAGGACTTGGGATCCAAGGATTCTTTCATGGGACCAAGTTTCAGGAATGCCACAAATTCATTTAGGACGAAGCGCGTACCCAAGAGATTTCCAATGGCCTCCGCATCTTTCCAAGATACTCCCAGACAGACGGCAATGGGGGCGAAGGCGAGGCCGAGAATCTGTTCGAGTGAACCAGGAATCCAGTGTAGGAATCCGACATTATGAATGGCTCCGAGAATTCCGTTGACCATGGCGATTAGTGCGAGGAAGGCAATGAGCATGCCGCCGATGTTGAGGGCGAGTTGAAGGCCATCGGCAGCGCCGCGAGCGGCGGCATCAATGACGTTGACCCCGTTTTTTTCCACTTCGATTTTGACTTCGCCAGCGGTGGCAGGGACCTCTGTTTCCGGGATCAACATTTTCGACAGCATGATGGTGGCGGGAGCAGTCATAATGACGGCGGTTAATAGATGCTGAATTTCGACACCGGCAATTTTCACGTAGGCGGCCATTACAGCGCCGGAAACGTGGGCCATACCGCTGGTCATGATGGTGAACAGTTCACTGCGCGTTAAACCGGCGAGAAAGGGTCGGATGGTTAATGGGGCCTCGGTTTGTCCCATGAAGATACTGGCGGCGACGCATGTAGATTCGGCACCGCTGGCACCCATGACGCGGCGCATGCCGATGGCCATCATGCGGATGATGACTTGCATGACGCCGTAATAATACAGAATGGCGAATAGGGAAGCAATGAAGATAACGATTGGCAGAACCTGGAACGCGAAAATCACGCCAAATTGGCCTGTTTTGGCACCTAGGGGACCGAACAAGAATTTACTTCCTTCTTCGGCATAGTCGAGAAGAGCGTTGACTGCAACGCTTGCGGATTGAAAGACCAGTCCGAAATTTGTCTTCAAGACCAGGAAGGCAAAGCCGAATTGAAGGCCCAAGCCCCAGAGGATTAGACGGGGATTGATAGCGCTGCGGTTAGCAGAAAATAAGTAGGCACCGCCTACGATCAGGAACAGGCCGATCAGCCCAGTGAATCGCTCCATAAGGCCATAAGTATAACCCTTATCCAGCTAGTTGGAACTCTATTCCTGCGAAAATATCTGATGCTGGCAGTTCAATGCCGAGGGATTCGAGTTTGATGACGGATTGAATGCCGTCATATTTGGTGAGGGTCCACTTGACGTCAGAATTTTTGTGGAAGACGTGGACGCGAGGTTGATCCTGGGCTATGAGGACGTATTCCTCGAAGGTGGGTATTTGGCAATAGATGTCGAATTTTCCGCTGTAGTCGTAGCCTTCGGTGGATGGGGAAAGGACTTCGACAATGAGCTTGGGATTGATGGCTGAGTTTGGAGCATCTTTCGCGCGAAGGATGGATCCACAAAACACTGCGATGTCGGGGTAGACAACATTCTTAGCCGTTGCTCGAATGCAGACAACGCTTAAAACACGACAATTGCTGCCATGGAGCCGACTGGTGAGGTGGAAGGCAACGTTTGTTGCGACGATTGAGTGATCGACAGTTGTATCGACCATCGGGTAAATTTCACCATCGTGAAATTCGAGAGGGCGGTCAGATGCGCCATCTATTGAAAGGTAGTCGTCAATTGTAAGCTTCGCTACGGGTGATGCACTCATAGTGTAATTATGTCAGGAAATGGAAGCGATTTCCTGGTGGGGTGAAGGGCGGGGATTAGAAATATTGGGTTATCCATAAGGGTTAGACTGAAGTACTCAAAAAGTGCCGCCAATGGGGACACGAGAGGCTTTGCGGTATCCAGATTATTGAGTCGTGCGAAGAAGAGGGGACGGGGGATTTGCTAAGGGAAAAAATGGGTACAGTCAGGTCTGGCCGCTCGCTTAGTGCATTCCGGCACAGAGTGCAAATTTCTGTTGCTTGGGCCAGACAAGCCAGTCCCCACTTTTTCGCGGTATCCAGATTATTGAGTCGTGCGAAGAAGAGAGGACTGGAGATTTGCTAAGGGAAAAAATGGGTACAGTCAGGTCCGGCCGCTCGCTTAGTGCATTCCGCACAGAGTGCACATTTCTGTTGCTTGGGCCAGACAAGCCAGTCCCCACTTTTTCGGGGTGCCATGATTCTGGGCATCATCATTATTAAATTGTCAAAGAGCTTACGAATAGGGTTGGACATCTTCTTATCGCGCCCGGCGTGCGCTCCCGATTTTCCCGCCGGTCCTTCTGTTACGTGAAGGGTTTGTTCGCTGTTGCGTAATGGGCTGGGATTGGAAGGCTGTGCAACTGCAAATCGTCAATTTGCCAAGGTTCGTTTGGAGCTTCGATTTGTTTTAGTGCTCCTACTAACTGATTGAGTAACGCCCCTAGCAACTGGTCTAGCTGTACTTCGTTGCACTGATTGATTTCAATGTTGATTTGATTTTTCTCAATCTCAACGGCGGCATCAGCGGCGATTAGGATTGGGCGTTGCGTGGTTTCATATATCGGCGATTGACGTCGGCTGACTTCGCGGAGGCGCACGGGGACTCCACGGCGAATGCGGCGGAGAGCGGATTTGCGTCCTTCTGTAATAAAGGGTCCGGCATCGAAGGCCAGGACGTTGTTCCATTGCGCAAGTTGGCCGAGTTGGCCTTCGGTGACGGGGAGTGGGAAAAGCGGATGGACGACGGGGTCAATTATGTTGCGCAGTAAGCGAGCGGCTTCAATGCGGGCTTCGCCAGTGATTACCAGGATGGGGGCAGCGACATTTGGGAGCAGGGCCATGGTCAACCAGTTGGCGAGCGGATTGGCAGCTACTTCAGTAAGGCCCATTGATTTGGCTAACAGTTGGGTGGTTGTGGCTTTGGAAAAGGTTGGAACTGGCAGTGGCAAGTTCAATTCGTGGCGTCGGAAAGTGGCGGGGTGATGGTGGGTGCGGGTCCAATTATTACGGATGACTTCGATGGCTTCGTGATCGGCGGTTTGGAGATCGAGGTAGATTGTGCCGTCGGGTTGAATGGCTATGCGGTTATGGACTGCCGTGGTTGGCGTGCCGGTTGATTGGAGGATATTGTCGTGGTGGCGGAGGACGTGGGCTAGTCTGAATGGCGAAGGAACGGGGAGGGAGTGATCAGCGGCTTGCTTGAGAACCCAACCGCGGAATTGTTCGGAGTAGATGGGAGTGGCAGATCCATCGGGCAGGCTGACGAAGGATTGGCGGCTTTGTGTTAGGAAGAATGAGGCGCTGGTGCAGGCGGCTAGGAGATGTTCGAATGCTGAGGGTTGTGCCGGGTGTTGGCGTGCTTGCTTCATTGAAGTTCTTCTGAAATGAATGTACCCCGGGGAGGGTAGAGAATTGAGGGGATGGAATTGCGGATGGTGGGGAATTTGTTGATATTGGGGGAGTTGTTCGCGAGGTATTTATTTTAATTGTGCGTGACCCGAGATTCGGTGGTGTGCGATTTTGAGTCAAAGGGCAGGATGTAGCGCGGTTGGAACGATGGGAATGCGGGTACTACAAATCACAACTTAGCGAGGGCCAGGAATATGAAAAATTGAATTCACGGGAGTTTCACCATTAATGCCTATGGAAGCGCCCACAGGCGCGGTAAGGATAAACTAAATTTGTGGTTCTTGCAGACGTGCCTTTTGATCTCAACGCGTTTTTGACAAAAGGATTTCCGTCTCTATCTTTAGATGGTGGGTTATTCTACCGTTGGCCGATAGGAATTCGCTTTGAGTTAGCTGGCGAAGCGGATTCCCTTTCAGAGAGACTGACGCAAGCAACTGATCGGGCATCTGCGCTCTACGCTGCACTTTTTGAGACTGACGAGTTGTGCGTTGTCCTCAGCCAAAATTGGCTAGACGATACTCCGACGCAGTCGCCAAGGTATTTGACGCCTCTATTCGCGCTAGCCGCCGCCGAAGGAGTTGGCCTCCGGAATCCAAATGGACTAATGGAGGTTCCAGCGGCAGGGGATTCTGGGGCTTACGTTCTTAGCTGGGTGGAACAATTGTCGCGGGGCTTTAAATTCAGGAAGATCTTTCGGGGTATCGCAAATCAAGATCACGGGGTAGAGCCTTCGATTGGCGGCCGAGTCTATTTCCTCAATCCTCGAACGCAAGTCATCATGCATATGTATGATGATCGGGGTCTTGATATCGTGGCCACAGACAAGCGTTCGATCACCACACTTTACGAGAGCTTTAGTACTTGGATACTCGACTATGATCGCGTGAGAATCGATGAGCTTTTCAAGTCGACAGGTACGCTGTAGCCTGGATTGCACGCGAAGTGATAAGGTCAACACATCGGCACAATTACTTCCAGGATCATGAGTTTCCTTCGATTTGTCGGTAACAGGCGGAACGCCGATTCTGGCGAAGAGATGGGCCTTTTTGAAATTTCCTATGCTATCGCGGATCACAAGGGCACCAGTGCCACTAGTGCGGATGCGATCCGAGAACAACTTGCTTGGTTCAAGGAGAATCTCCCGATCTGATTGGCGACAATTAGAACTCCCTGCCAACGACAATTAAAATTCCCTATCGACGACAACCATCAACGACCATCGAAGTTTGCGCCAACGGCGCAGT
>JAYTTF010000272.1:0-12906 GCA_043745195.1 Bryobacterales bacterium
TGATCCACCAAGAGCTGCGAAATTTCTTCCTGCGGCATGGAATGGTTCGATTTTTTCTTGCCAGCGTAAATATGTTGGGCTGCTGGAGCATATGCCAGCAACTCTCGCGATGCCAAATTGTCGTAAACAACCACGTCCGCCTGCTCCAACACTGAACGGCCCTTCACCGTGATAAGGTCTGGATCTCCAGGACCGCCGCCAACCAAATAGACTTTCCCCAACTTGCTCAATGCCCGTAAACCTCGCGTAAAATATCAGCAGCACCGGCCGCCAAAAGTTGTTGTCCTAATTGCTGACCTAGCTCAGCGGCCTTCGACTGAGGGCCAATCATGGTGCCTGCAAAAGAAGCACTGCTGGTTGGAGAAATCACTTTCGCCGTAAGGGTCAAGATGCCACCGGCAAGTGTAGCGTGGGCTCCCAAAGGAACCTGGCACCCACCGCCCAATTCAGCCAACACCGCGCGTTCTGCAGTTACACAACTGCGCGTTGCGGCGTCGTCCATCTGCTTGCAGGCATCGAATCCTGGCCCACGGGCCAAAGTTTCAATCGCCAAAGCACCCTGCCCCACTGCGGGAATCATAAAGTTCGGATCTAAGGATTCAGCAATCTTGTCCTGCCAGCCAAGCCTTCTCAATCCAGCGGCAGCCAGAATGATGGCGTCGAACTGACCTTCGGCCTGCTTGCGCAGCCTGGTATCAACATTGCCGCGAATGGATTCAATGCGCAGGTCCGGACGGTGCTGGGCTAGTTGCGCCGCACGTCGAAGGGAACTGGTTCCCACCTTCGCTCCATGGGGCAAATCGGCAATGCGGCTGCCCACTACTGCGTCGCGTGGATCCTCACGCGCGGGGATCGCCGCCAACGTAAGTCCAGGGGGAAGTTCGGTAGGCATGTCCTTCAAACTGTGCACCGCCAGATCCACACTCTTGGCCAGAAGAGCCTCTTCAATTTCCTTGGTGAACAGTCCCTTGGTGCCAACTTTCGCCAGGGGCACATCCGTGATTTTATCGCCGGTAGTGTGGATAATTTCAATCCGAGTTTCAAACCCCAACAATGCCAGACGCGCAGCCACCCACCGCGACTGCCATAAAGCCAACTGCGATCCTCGTGAACCAATTACCAGCAACCTTCTAATCTCCTATGAATCCAACTTGAACATGCGACGAATCATCTCCGCCGTCAGTTCCCCTTCTGGCTTTCCGGCAGTTGCGCGCAATTCGCTCAGCGGTCCATGCATCATTTTATTCATAACCCCTCGCAGCAAAGTCTCCACTGCTTCATTCTGCTGTGGAGACAAATCGCCCAACTTGCCGCGCATTCGATCCAACTCCGATTTCTTCCAACTCTCCACCTGCTCTTGCAGCTTCACAATCGTAGGAGTCACCTTGCGGGCCTCCATGCGATGGAGAATCTTTTCCACTTCCTCGGCGATGATCGTCTCTGCCTGCTCCGCTTCCGATTGCCGGCCTTGCAGGTTCTTTTCCACCACACGGCCAAGATCGTCGATATCGTAAAGGAATACGGCCTCAAGACTGTTTACTTCTGGAGCGATGTTGCGCGGAACGGCGATGTCGATCAAGAACATCGGCCGATGGCGGCGCGCAGCCATCACCGGCCGCATGTTTGCTTCGGTCAAAATAAAATGAGGAGCTCCGCTGGAAGTAATTGCGATATCCACCCCGGGAAGAGCCTTGAGCATGTCGCCATATTCCACAACTTTGCCTGAAAACAGTGCAGCCATTTGCTCCGCACGATTGAGGGTCCGGTTGGTAACAAGCACTTCCCCAATTCCAGATCTCTTCAAATGCCGCGCCGCCAGTTCCGACATTTTGCCGGCGCCGATCAGCATCACCTTTTTATCTTTCAGAGAGCCGAAAATTTCCCGCGCCAATTCCACTGCCGCAAAACTAATCGATACAGCCGAGGATCCAATTTCCGTTTCTGTCCGAACGCGTTTAGCCACGCCGAAGGCACGCGTCAACACAAACTCCAAATCCTGGCCGGCCACTCCAGCTTGCTTGGCTGCGCTGAAAGCGGCTTTGATTTGCCCTAAAATTTGCGGTTCGCCAACCACCATGGAATCCAGGCTCGATGCCACTCGGAAAAGATGATGAATTGCATCTTTCCCTTCCAAATGATACATGTGGCTGCGGAGCTTGCTGCCCGCTAACTGGCTGGTGGTTTCAAGGAAAGTTTCAATGCAGCCTTTGGCATCAGCATCGTCCGCCGCACTTACCAGCACTTCAACACGATTGCAGGTGGAAAGAATAAGCCCTTCTTCCAAGCCTTTGAAATGCTTCAATTCCCGTAAGCAGGTATCCAAAACAGAGGCGTCAAAGGACACGCGCTCGCGCAGTTCCACTGGTGCGGTCTTGTGATTCAGCCCTGCCAGATGGAGTTTCATCGTTCCAACAAGGTCCTCAGCCCGCTGTGCGAAACCCAAGTTAAACCGGAGAAAAGAAGTAGATAGACAGCCAGAAACGCAGCGCGCCTTCCACGCCACCCAGCCACCACTCGCAGGTACATCACTAACAGATAGAACAGCCACGTGAGCAACGAAATGTGAACTTTTGCTTCACTCAGCCATCGCGACCCTGATTCAATAAATGCCCATCCCCAGGCGGTGAAAAATCCCAAGGTGATCAGCACGAAACCTGTGGTCATCGCACGTGATGTGAGCGAATCGAGCTTGGACAGCGGAGGTAAACTGGCAACGAATCCCCCACTCACTTTATTCTTAAGTTGGCGTTCCTGCAACAAATATCCAACGGCTGCAGCAGCTGTAATTACAATAGCAACATAGCCACAACTCACTAAAATTACGTGGGCGACAAGCCACACGTTTCGGACCCCTTCATCGGCCCAACCGGCAGTTGGAGTGTCTGTTGTAGCCACCGCCGCAAGCAGGAACACAACTGGAAAGGCTACGAAGGAAAGCGATGGAAAGTCATACCATTTGGCAACCAGCAAATAGGTCACTGCCAAAAAGTAGGCACATAAGGAAGCCGATTCGTATAAGGATGAGACAGCAAATCCATGCTCCACCAAAGAAACAAGGTGGAAAATGGTGCCGATTGAAAAGGCTACCTTAGCAGGAGCAAATAATCGATCGCCCTGCCGGAACAAGGTAAACAAAGTTTGCAGCAACCCCAACGAATACAACAGAGTTGCCACCCGCAGCCAAAACAAACTCCACATAGAAAGAACCGAAGGTTTCATCTTAAGATAGCATCGAAGTATGAGATCCCAAACTTACACTCAAATTGAAGGAAAGAAAGCAATTGTCACTGGCGGCACTCGCGGTATTGGTCACGCCGTGGTGCAAGCTCTGGCGGCAGCCGGAGCCTCAGTGGTTCTCACGGGAACTACCGCCAGGAACGCAAACACAGCCGCAGAAGAATTCGTCCACCAGGGGATGAAGGTTTTTGGATTTCCCGCCGATGTTTCTAGGGAAGACGACGTACAAAAACTTTTCGATTTTGCTGATAAGACCTTAGGTGGTTTAGACATCCTTATCAATAACGCTGGCCTAGGTATTTTCAAGCCGGCCGGTGAGTTGAGTCTGGCGGATTGGAAAAAGGTAATCGACGTGAATTTGACTGGGGCATTTCATTGTTCGCGGCTGGCTATCCCTCGCATGAAAGCGAGTGGTGGTGGATATATTGTTCACCTAAGCAGTCTGGCGGCGAAGAATCCTTTTGCTGGCGGAGCAGCGTATAACGCCTCGAAGTTCGGAATGAACGGCATGGCTGAAGCAATGATGCTCGATCACAGGTATGACAACATTCGTGTGACATCGATTATGCCCGGCAGTGTGGATACCGATTTCGGCGGAATGGCTAAAGAAAAAAACGCCGCCGCATCAAATTGGAAAATTAGTCCCGCCGATGTTGCCGATATGGTTATCACGGTGCTTAAAATGCCCGAACGGACAACGGTAAGCAGGGTTGAAATCAGACCCTCCCGGCCCCCGAAGAAGTAGCTCAATATTAGTTAGTTAAGTGGAGGAACATGTTTCCGGCATCATGGCAATCTCGCGAACGGCTCGGTAAGGGTCCAGTGAATGGCAAAGAAATTGCCAATAGTTTTAGCAGCAGCCTTGGCACATCTAGGGGTGTGCAAGAGGTTGAGAATTTTCCGATGGATAATATCGTTCGATTAAATCAAGTCCTTGATCCCAGCCGAACCGGGCGCGAAGCAGAGACGCTGGAAGCAAACCTGGGCAAATGTATTGTGGGTCAGCAGGAAGCTGTACAACAGATTGTCAACATCTATCAGATGCATCTGACCGGTATGAACCCTCCTGGCCGCCCCATAGGGAATTTCCTATTCTTAGGCCCAACCGGAACAGGGAAAACACGCATTGTGGAAGCAACGGCGGAAAGCATGCTCAACAATCCTCGCGCTGTTATCAAAATTGATTGCGCCGAGTTTCAGCACAGCCATGAAATCGCAAAGTTGATAGGTTCTCCTCCAGGCTATTTGGGGCATCGGGAAACACATCCACTGCTCAGCCAGGAAACCATCAATCAGTTTCATACGGAAAAGGTGAAGATCAGCTTTATCCTATTTGACGAAATTGAAAAAGCTAGCGATTCCCTGTGGAACCTCCTTTTGGGAATCCTCGACAAGGCAACTCTGACCTTGGGCGACAACCGCAAGGTAGATTTCTCAAGGGCAATGATCTTCATGACTTCCAATTTGGGAGCTCATGAAATGAGCAGTCTTCTTGCCCCAAGGTTAGGATTCGGATTGGGCGGTGCTGCCGCTCCCAAATCCGGAATGCCGCTCGATGACAAGATGAACGATAAGATTAATCGCAGCGGTGTGGATGCAGCGCGGAAAAAGTTCACCCCGGAGTTCATGAACCGGCTCGACAAAATTGTTGTATTCAAGCCTCTGGTCGAGGACGATATTCGCCGCATTTTAGATATCGAACTGCGATTGGTTCAGAACAGAATTTTCCAATCCTTGGGAGAACGTTCTTTCGTGTTTACCGTCACCGATGCGTCGAAAAATTTCCTTTTGCATGAAGGCATCGATCCAAAGTACGGTGCCCGCCACTTGAAGCGCGCTTTGGAACGATTGTTGGTACAACCGATGTCCAACCTGATTGCAACCGAACAAATCCGCGCTGGCGATTGGCTCCGCATCGATTACGTTGAAAACGAGAAAAAGCTGATTTTTCTGAAAGAAGCGGAAGGCATGAGCATCAACGCTATGGCCCAGTTGACCGATCAGTCATTGGTTCACTTGGCGAATACCTTATCTGCCACCGCTGGAGCTTACGAATCTGTAAGAGTCCCAGCGGCCCGCACTTCACGACGGGGGTAGCAGCCATAAACTGGATACCGCAACCCAGTGGGGACATGAGTGGCTGGCACAAGCTACGCCACTCCCATGAATCATCGGATTCCTCCAAGCGAGTTGCCTGCCTCTCGTGTCCCCATCGGCGACACTTTTTCAGACCTTCAGTTTCAACCTTCATTAGTTCTTCTCAACTGCCGTTTCTAAGCCCCTGTTACCTCTTTCATCAGTTGAAAGAAAGCCTTCTTTCGAGGGCTGTTTATACCCCAGTTAACCGGTGGGCACTGGTATCCGTCCGCATAATCGCTCTTGCCTGGATCAAAGTAACCCCAGGATGCGTATTTGCCCAACGCAGCAATCATGTTGTTCATCGGTTGATCGAAGTCGAAGTGATCATCCTCGTTGAACAAAATCGGCATTGGCCGGTATCCTTCCACCTGGCGAGTCTCAGTCACCATTTGCGCAATTCGCATTGGATCCTTAACACCGTTACCATGAATCAGTAAGAAGTCAGAACTCTTCACAACATTCGGAAGCGGAACAGCGTTCCCACCATAACTGGTACCGGTCAATAACCGGCGTCCCTTGCTTTGAATACTCTTGGCAAGTTCAATCAGTTCGTGCACTCTTGCCGGCTTAAGAATCTCGTGATCGTAGGACTTCACATTACACTCATTGTCAATTTCCAGAAGAATATTTTGGTATCCGCGTCCTAGCAGCCATCGAGTAGTGCCCTCCACGGCGCGCTTAACCGCAGCTTCATCCTTCAGAAACTGATCCTGTCCGAAGTAGAAAATCCCAACAATCGGAACCATCCCCAGTTCGTCAGCCTTGTCCAGAATACGCGCTAGTCGAGCCATGAAATCTTTGCGCAGAGACCCATCCGGATTAACTCCCGACGTATTCCAAGGTTGCTGCTTCGAATAACCCTCCGGGCTGCCACCTTGCAAATTAATCGTAAAGCTCAGTAGCCCATGCTTCTTCCATTCAGGCATCGCGGCAATAAATTCTCGTGTGTTCCTTTCCGGATCCCACTTGCCCGTATCCGGGTAAGCCCATTTGGTTCGTGTCACCGGATTCAGGTCATCATAAATTCCCTGCACCATTCGTGAATTCAACAGCAGCCCTTCAATCTTCATCCCCTTGTAAGATCGCCCTTCATAAGTTGGCTTCCCATTGATGCGGAATTGATCACGATCAATAGCAACGGTGGTCCGAACTTTCGGAGCAGCTGAGGAATCGAAGGCAGCCGACGCGGTTGCCAGTGACATCAGTTTTCTACGGGTAATCATATGGTCATTCCATTCTGTCGCAAGTTGGCCGGAAAATGTTTGACTCAGCGTCTCCAAACCAAATAGGTCACTACAGCTACAGTCACTTGAACAGCAACCGTCCAGGGACCTATCCACTGTCCCATTGTCATTGCCAGCGGTGCGGATACCCCAAGACTAGCCACCACCCAACCAACCCCATTCGATGTATCGCCTCCAGGCACAAGTCCCGTACCCCGCATCTTTGAATCATTCCGGAGCAACAGGAACCAGGCAAACAACCCAAACGTACAGAACAGCAATGCCAGTGGCGGCACATCGCGAGCCAATAGAAACACCAACCCTTTCTTCTGATCGAAAGCGAACATCATGGAAAGATAACTCAACCCAAACGCCAATCCCCAAAGATGATTCTTGTTCTTGATCAAGCGCCGGGTTTCCTGTATCGATTTAGCTTCAATCCCAGCCGGCGCGCTGACCTTAGGCAAAGCCTGCGCAACTGCGGATTTCAAACGCTGCCGCAACTCCCCATCGCCAGCCAGAAACTCATCCACAATTTTCCGAGTCTCTTCACTCACTTCCCCAGCCGCGTACAACGGCAGCAAGTCTTCAATTAAAGCTTTCGTCACAGTCATACTTTGCTCCTTTCCAACATTTCCGTAAGCTTCATTCGCGCCTTGAACACTTTCATCCGTGCCGAGGCTTCGGGAATTTCTAACAGTTCGCCAATCACAGCATAAGAAAGCTCATCTTCGGCACGCAGCAGCAACGCTGCCCGTTCCACCTCCGGAAGTTGCGCCAGCGCCGCAGTCACCCGCTCCACTTCCTGACGATTCATCAGGTCTGGCAACTGAGGTGCCTGAAAAGGAATATCCCCTTCCAGCGAACTCTTCCGGCGCTCCCGCCGCCACTGTTCCAAATATAAATTTCGGGCGATGGTGAAAAGATAAGCCTTCACCGTGGCAGTACGAATTTCCGATTCCGAAGTCCAGAGCCGCAGAAATACTTCTGCCGTAATGTCCTCAGCGCGCGCCCAATCTCCAGAAAGATAAAGCACAAACTGAAACACACCCTTCGAATATTTGCCGTAGATTTCGTTGAACGTCGCAGGCGTTTGACTGCTCACATCCATATATATGAACAGGCACCCATTTCGTTGCGGAGTTTTTCAAATAAATGCAATTTCAACCCAATGCATCTTGCCCGTACCCACAACTTCCACCACATTGGCACCTCTAGCTGCTACATTTAACGGTGCCAGGAATATCAGCGCCTCGCCGTTCGGACGCGGCTTTGGCAACAGGCGTGAACCATCCGCAACGCAAGGCTCTCCATTCAATCGGACTTCCTTCAAACCCGCACCCTCGAATCCCAAACGAATCTCCACCCGCATTCCTGCTGGCTTTGGACCGATCGGCAGGCGGAACGCAGTCCAGCCTCCCGTCAGTTCCCGAGGCAGCGGGACCGCACGAACTTCCCCCGGGGCATAAGTATCCGCATAGGTCAGAATATGCCGACGCGGCTTCCCCGCTAATGTCTGCAACTGCCCAACTTCTCGCAACAACGTTGGATAATCCGCCAGATTTTCCATTGCCGTATCAGCGTCCATATAGTTGAACAAATAAACCCGGTCCGCACCACGATCCAGCATCGCCGCAGCAGCGCCGCGCACCGTTTCCAAGGAATTCATTTGTATCGGCCGGAACGCATTATAGGGACGAACAATCACTTCCAGCCCTGCCGATAACTTCACGCCAGTGCCAAGCAGTAACTGTTTCCAAATTTCAACCGGCATGTCCGTTTCAATGGTCTGCCAAAAAGGAGTGATCACCAATTGATCCACCAAGCCACGTCGCGCCCAATCCACCGCGTCCATCCCAAGCCCAAGCGCTGTTTGCGGCCTCGACGCCACTCGCGCACTCAGTTGAATACGATGTCCTCGGCGCTTCTGCCAACCATCCAGAATTCGCCGCGTCTCGGCCATGAATTCAGTTAACAGCGGCACACCGTCGGCCTCACGCCCTGGCCGGAAATGGTAGCCAAAGCGCATCCAGTCCAGTTCCAGTCCATCGAAATCGTAGCGTTCTGCAAGCTCCCGAACCAACTTCAAATGATGGTCGCGAACTTCCTTGTGCCCATAGTCGAATGCCCTGTCCGTCAGCCCGTCAAACCGATATGGCACTCGGCGAAATTCCGGATGAGCGCGCCAAAATTCGCTATGCATGTAGCTGCCCGGATCATCGGTGTTGTGCACATCATTCATCCGCATGGAAAGCCAAGGGGAAAGTTGCTTCATGCGGGCTCGGGCAATCCATCGCGCGTAGACGTCAATGCCATCTTCGGCCAACTGCCACGCTGTGTGCACCCACTTTCGCGCATTTGGCCGAGCCTCAACGGCCGTACTTTGAAACAGGGCTTGACCATCGGGCCCAGCCGGATCATAGCCACGCCAAATGGGATCCCAGACCTTGCTGGCATAGGACGTGCGCATGGAATTGGGACTCATCACCAGCTCTTTCACTTGTGTACCGGCGTACTGATCCACCCATTGGTCAACATCCGCCGCAGTAAGCCGCTTGCCCGCGCGGCTGAAGAAAAAATGGCTATTGTCTTCATTTAGAACTATGCCGCCGGCAGCTTCGTTCTTCACCTTGGGTGCGAATGCCGCCATTGGGAAAGCTGCCAGGTCGCGACGAGTCATCCGTCTTTGCTCCGAAGAAATGGTTTCAGAGCCTCTACCAAATCAGCGGGGAGCGCGTGTGAACTTTGCGTCTTGGCAGACATGCAGGCAATCACTTCTTTCGCCGTCGCCACTTCCACTTCTTCTTTCCGGATGGAAAAGGTCAAGGTGTAGGATGCCCGGCCAATTCGTTCCACAGAAACGTGAATGTCCATCAGGTCATCGCAGATAATAGGAGCCTTGTAGTCGGCCTCCACCCTCACCCTGGGATACTTCAATTCGCTGAACGGCATTTGGCTGAAAGGTCGGCCAATGGAACGGAAAAATTCCATCTCCGCCGCCTCCACATGACGAAACAAGGCACTGTAGTGAATCCGTCCACTGGCATCGGTGTCCACAAAAAGCAGGCGGGTCCTCCAAATAAAATCAGCCATGCTTATTCACCCTTATGCGCGATCAAAATCAGCGCGCCAATTCTTCACGGCCTTTTTAATGTCATCGGGTGCCATGCCTGTTTCTGCAGCCTTTTTCGCTAGCTCCACAAATTCCTTGTCATCACCAAACCGCACAGCTACAATTTGCTTCGCCGTAAGTCTTTTATCCAACAGTTTGCCGGTCAACACATAGTGCCGCAAATTTTCTTCCGCGCGAATCGCCCTATCCTGCACCTTAAGCGCAAATATCCGGGAAAATAGTGTCGCCCCAATGGTGCACACCGTCAAAGCCAAAATCAGGGATGCGCTGTACAAACGTTGATGGTCATCCCACGATTTATAAAGGTTCACTCCGGCCCCAATTAAAGTGGCCGTCAATAGCGCCGCTATGAACAAAAACGCCGGAACTCGCATTGCGTGATTTGAATAATTTTGAGTAGACATAGCAATCATGATCGCACGCCCGAATGCTTAATTGGATATCCATCAGCAATCTGGATATTGCAAGCCAATAAGGATTCGAGTGCCTGGAAACGGCAGTTGCACAACTCATTAACTGGATACCGCAGGCCAGTGGTGACAATTTTTAAGAATTTCAGTCTCACCCTTCGGGTGACCCAATATTTCTTAGCTTCCGCACGGGATGTCAATGTTTTGTGGCTATTTTGTTGGTCAGTAACTCAGCACGGAAATACCGGAACGGATTCGCTGGATGAATACTCTTTTTCACAACATTCTTACAAACCCATCACTACTCCCTAGACAACTTGCTGCTAAGCTTAATCCATTGATAGCGCTTCACATCGCTATCAACGAACGAAAATATTAACCCCTCAAAGGAGATTCCGAATGAATCTATCAACAACTCGCGCTGGCCTTGGTCTTAGCCTCGCGATATTTTCTATCACAAGCACGCAAGCGGCTGTCTTCACAGCCAGCGGTTCCAACCCGGCAGCAATTCAGGCAACCGTGGATAACTTTCGACTGGCGCTCGGCACCCTGAACGCCAATGTTGCTGGTTCTTTCGGCTCTGGCCGCAGGGAAATCAATTGGGACGGCGTGCCAACCGGCTTCGCTGCCCCAAACAACCTTCCCGGCAATTTCTTTAATTCGAATTCGCCGCGTGGCGTGGTGTTGAGCACTCCGGGAACTGGACTGCAGGTTAGCGGCAACGCGGGTGTGGCACCAATCCTGTTCGACAACTTGAACCCCACTTATTCCAGCATTTTCCAGGCGTTCAGCGCACAGCGCGTTTTTACGGCCATTGGCAGCAACATAGTTCAGGTGGATTTCTTTGTTCCGGGCACTAACATCCCGGCCATTGTATCCGGCTTCGGCTCCATTTTTTCCGATGTCACCATTGGCTCCACAACCATCTTTAGCGTGACGCTGGGCAACGGAACCAATGGCGGCCAATTTGCAGTGCCCACCAGCCCTGCTGGCGGACTTTCTTTCCTTGGCCTGACCGATCCATTCGGTTACAGCCGCATCGTAATCACCAGCGGGAATGCAGCGTTGGGTCCGAACCAAACCACCGGGGTTGACCTGGTGGTGATGGACGATTTCATTTTCGGCGAACCCACGGCGGCTGTTCCTGAACCGGGAAGCCTACTGATGACTTCGCTGGGTGCCATCGCGTTGCTGGTGGGACGGGCGCGTCAAAATCGCGCTTAGCTGATTGATGTGACGGAGGGCCGCTTGCAATGCGGTCCTCCTGACTTCTCGTTCCTCGTACCCACGCCCGAACCCATTTTTTTCTAAACTGGGAAGTTCATGAAAATCACTCGCATCTCAACCAAAGTAGTGCACGCCCGCATGCGTAACTGGATCTTCGTCAAAGTGGAAACCAATCAGCCCGGTCTTTATGGATGGGGCGAAGCAACTTTGGAATGGAAAACCAAAGGCGTGGTAGGTGCCATTGAGGATCTCTCGGTATTGCTCATTGGCCAGGACCCTCGCCGTATTGAGCACCTTTGGCAGATCATGCACCGTCAATATTTCTGGCGCGGTGGTATCTATAACTACACCGCCATCAGCGGCATCGACCAGGCTCTTTGGGATATCAAAGGCAAGGAACTGGGCAAGCCCGTTGCCGATTTACTTGGCGGACCCGTACGCGATACTCTGCGCTTTTACGACCACCTGGGCGGCGGCAATCTGGAAGCCATTTACGAAACCATCGAACCCACGCAGTTTGCCGAAAGAATGCAGGCGTCCATCGAAGAAGGCTTCACCGCCGTCAAATCACTTCCTATTCCAGTCTCAGAAATGATTGAAAGCCCCGGAGTTCTCAAGCGCGCCATGAAAGCAGTGGAGGCTATGCGCTTGGCTGCAGGTGACGACGTGGACATTATGATCGACCTCCACGCCCGCACCACTCCCGCCGCCGCAATTCAATTCGGACGTCTGCTGGAAGACTTCAATATCTATTGGTATGAAGAACCCGTCGCCCCCGAAAACATTGCAGGCCTACTCCGTGTTAGCCAGTCGTTGAAAATCCCCGTCGCTACCGGCGAACGGCTCACCGGCCGTTGGGAATTCCGCGAGTTGCTTGAAAAGCAGGCCTGCGCCATTATCCAGCCCGATGCCTCCCATTGCGGAGGCATTAGTGAGGTGCGCCGCATCGCCGCCATGGCCGAAACTTATAACATCACCGTGGCATGTCACAATCCTCAGGGCCCCATCTCAACAGCCGCCTGCACACATCTTGGATTCGCCATCCCGAACTACCTGATTCAGGAACAAGTCCGCAGCGACGTCCCATGGCGCAACGATGTGGTTGAAACCCCAGTCAGCGTAATCAAAGGATACGCCTTGGCTCCCACCGCACCTGGGTTGGGTATCGACGTCAATGAAACCGAGGCCAACAAACATCCCTGGCAACCGGAAGTGATGATGGCTTGCTTCCACCGCGACGGATCAGTAGCCGATTGGTGACATAAATCCAATCTGGATACCGCAAGCCAGTGGGGACAGTGGTGGCTGGCACAAGCTACAGAACTTCCCATAAACCCGGAAACGGCGGTTGTACCACTCGATAATCTGGATACCGCAAGCCAGTGGGGACATGAGTGGCTGGCACAAGCTACGACACTCCCATGAAACGATTAGATGCACTAAGCGAGCCTCGCGGTAGGGACGGTCCTCACGGACCGCCCCCCGCACAGATCCGTACGTGCGCGATTAACGCATACGGCTCCTACCTTGGATGTTG
>JAYTTF010000273.1:0-12785 GCA_043745195.1 Bryobacterales bacterium
CGGCCCTTTGAGCGGAGCCCCTTCGATGTATTCCATCACAAGGTAATTTGGGCCAACGTCATGGAGCGTGCAAATGTTGGAATGGTTCAGGGCGGCCACAGCGCGGGCTTCGCGCTCAAAGCGTTCACTGAATTCGGTCTTCGAAGTTTTTAGGGCAACGATGCGGTTGAGCCGCGTATCGCGCGCTTTGTAGACGTCCCCCATGCCGCCTTCCCCGATAGGCGCTAGGATTTCGTAGGGACCGAGGAGTGTGCCGGGAGTCATGGACATGGGTAAGGAACGATTGTATCGTGCTTGCGCGCCGGCGGAAGTGCGTCGATTACTTCTTCAGTCCCGCAGTCCAGTTAAGTACGACGGTGATGGGGTTAGGCGTCGGGCCACCGGTCTGCGTGTTCACCAGGAACAGCTGGCCATCGCGGGCCGGGACATTCGAACCGCTGAAGATCAAAACATTTTTAACACTCGCGTAGACATCCACGAAAGTTAGGAGTAATATTACGTCTACTCCTGGATTATCGAGAAACGACAACTTGCACTACCAAAGGACAAAATCATGAATAAACCCCTCCGTTCGATGGCAAAGCTTTTTGCCATCTGCATACTTGCACTTCAGCCAATGGCTGTCGCGCAACAACCATCCGCTGATCGGGACCTTCGCGTCCTTCTAGTTTCGGTCAAACCTGACATGTTGGATGAATGGACCGATCTGGTCAAGCATGAAGTCTTGCCGGCTCTGAAGAAAGCTGGGATTGCCTCGGTTACCACTATGCAAACCGTGCTCGGCAACGTCAACGAATTCCAAATACTCACGCCCCTCGACAAAATGTCCACGCTTGATCTGCCTCCTAATCTTGACCGGGCTTTGGGCAAAGAGGCTGGAGCCCGGCTTAGCGCCAAACTCCGCAAGTGCACAATGTCTTCCCGATCCTACCTTGTGACCTCCGTTGGGGCGATGAGCAATCCGGCCCCCGCAGACAAGACGTATCCCGTGCGCGTCTACACGCGATATCGTATCAATCCCGGCAAAGAGGCCGAATACGAGAACATCATTAAGACCGAGGTTCTGCCACAGTACAAGAAGGCTGGCATCCCGATGACCTATTCCAGGCGCGGGCTCGGCGCGACAGGCGCCGGAGAGGTCGTGCTCGTAACCCAACATGCGAACTTTGCCGCGATTGATGCTAATGCGCCGCTGCGCAAGATCATGGGCGAGGATGCGTACAATAAACTGCAAAGTCGAACGGGCATGCTCCGTATTATGATTGATAGGATTGCCCGACAACATCGTCTGGATCTTAGTTATTAATGCAGATGAGGCGGGCACGATTTGCCGGCTGTCCGCCATTTCTTTTAGATTTATCAAATCAATTAAAAATATTACAGTCTCAACCATGCCGCCTTCCCCGATGGACGCGAGCATTGCGTAGGGACCCAGCATGGTTCCAGGGATCAGAGGCATGAGTTATGACGTCGTGCAACTTGCAGATTTTGCAATGATTAAGGGCGGTCTTCGAAACTTTTATTGCAACCATGCGGTCCAGCCGCGTGTCGCGCGCTTTGTACACTTCGCCCATGCCGCCTTCCCCGATGGGCGCGAGGATTTCGTAGGGACCAAGGAGTGTACCGGGAGTCATGGACATGGGTAAGGAATGATTGTATCGCGTACAGCTATGAGTCACTTACTCAGAGGGACCTTCCGCCGCAGTTCGTCGAAGAAGTTTTCGAGGAACACCACGTGGCTCTGGTTCCCTTTCACTTCCGTCGATTCGGCCGGCATAAGGGCGGCGATCCGCTTGCCATTCGGTGCCAAATCATAGTTTCCACCTCCAACTTGCCCCAAATCCGCCAGGCGCTGGTCGGACCAGAGCTTCGGCTGATCTGCCAAAATAGAATCCCCTTTTACTGTGTAGGTTACAACCATAATCCGGTGGTCATCGGAACGGTAGAACAGCAGGTTGCCGTGCTGAGACCAGATGGGGTAAGTGCCGCCGCTATTGGAGATCTGCCACTGTCCCCCTCTATCCGGAAATGCGCGGATGTACACCTGATAGGCTCCCGATTCGTTGGAAACATACGCAATCCAACGCCCGTCGGGAGAGAACCTGGGCGTCCGCATATCCACCGACGGCGTCTGCAACAAAATCTCAGGCTTGCCGGCCCGCAAGCCAGCGCCATCGCTCTCCACAGGCATGGTCCACAGGTCCCGTTTGCCATTGGACCTCAATTCGCTAAAAGAAAGCTTCTTGCCATCCGGAGTGAAAGACATTGTGGACTGCGGATTCTTGCTGAATGACAATGGTTGGGGTTTCCCCCCGCCATCGGAGCGGGTGTAGAATAGGCCACCCTTTCCAAAAAAGACAATATATTGGCCGTCTGGCGTCCAAACTGGAGTCATTGCCGTTCCAACTCCGGCGTCGAAAGTCAGGCGTGTCATAGCGCCTCGCTGCAATTCCAAAATCCAAATGTCCCGCGTCGATCCGTTTACAACCTCTAGGGACAGACGGCGGCCATCGGGTGAAAAAGACGGGCGGCTATAATTGCCGGGTTTGGCCAGCAGCGGTTGCAACGTGCCAGTGCTATCCATCCATTGAACAATGACTAAATCGCCGCCTAAGGCCTCGCCTGCCCGGTAGAGTAGCGTCCCAGGACCGGAGGGCGTTCCCGAAAAATCGAGTTGCGCGGAGGCGGAAACGGTACTGTGGGCTACCCCATCCAATACTTGAACCGGATCACCGCGCATCTGCAATTCGTTCAAATCGAAACCAACAGCAAACAAGGTGCCATTTCTCAAGAAAGTAAGGTGCCCGGCTCCGTTAGAGGTAGCTATATACCGCCCAAAACTGGCGCCTCGCTGCAGTGTTTTCCTGGTTCCCTTTTTCAAAGAAATGACTTCGATCATAGCTTGCTCGAATCCGCTTGACGAATAACTGGAGGTGAATAGCACCGCGTCGCCTCCAGGCAGAATCTGGGGCCATCTTTGCGTGACCTCGCCGGTAGCCAGTTCGGCCACGGGAGTAGGCGCGCCACCACCGGACGAAATCTTCGAGAGAACCCCTTGGACGCTCAGCGCGGCGATAATGGTTCCGTCCTCGCCCCAACTTCCGCCATATGCTCTAGTGACGTCGCACAGAATGACGGGTGAGCCGCCCTGAACAGAGATCTTCTTCAGCTTGCCTTGCGCGAAAAACGCTACCCACTGCCCGTCGGGCGAAAAGAAAGGGGCGTAGGCTCCGTCGGTACTCTCCATTTCAGCTGCTTTGGGTTGATCCAGCTTGCGGGTGAAAAGTTTCCCCTTAGATGCGTATACGATCCGCGTACTGTCCGGTGAAAGAATCGCGCTGGCGCCTTGGGTTGAACCGATTGACACGTCTGGCCCAAGATCCACGTCGAGCCGCACTAGCGGTTTCAATTCGGCAGAGCGCGTTGCGCGGTACGCGACCTAGCATGCACCCCCCGCGATCAATATCGCCATTGCCGCCGCGGCCATCCAATACCTTTGGAAACGTGGCGCAGGCGTCGAAGAAACGGAGAGTGTTTGGCCCGAGGAACTCGCGATCCACTCCAACTCCGCTTTCAGATCCCGCGCCGATTGCCAGCGGTCGTCCGGGTCTTTGGCGAGGCAGCGCTGCAGCAGGCGGTCCAACGCCGCCGGGGCGACTTCGGTGATCGAAGGAGCCGGGCGCTCCAGGATGGCTGCAATCACAGTGGCTGGTGAGGAACCTGCAAACGGCCGCTTGCCGGTGAGCATTTCGTACAGCACGATGCCGAAGGAAAAGATGTCGGAGCGCGCGTCGACTGGCTGGCCGTTGCCCTGCGCCTGCAACTGCTCGGGCGACATGTAGAAGAGCGTACCAACCATCTCGTTGTTGCCGGTGAGCGCCATGCGGACAGTGGCGTCCTCTGAAGCGGTGGTTGTCTCAGCTATCTTCGCGATACCGAAATCCAGCAGCTTGATGCCGGTCTTGGTCACCAGGATGTTGGCGGGCTTCAGGTCGCGATGGGTGATGCCTTTCTTGTGTGCGGCGTCGAGGGCATCGCAAATTTGCGCGCCGTACTTCAGAGCTTGGTCTAAAGGCAATGGCCCTTTGAGCGGCGCGCCTTCAATGTACTCCATCACCAGATAATTCGGGCCGACGTCGTGGAGCGTGCAGATGTTGGAATGATTGAGCGCGGCCACGGCCCGGGCTTCCCTCTCGAAGCGTTCGCTGAATTCGGTCTTCGATGTTTTCAAGGCTACGATACGGTCAAGCCGCGTGTCGCGCGCTTTGTAGACGTCGCCCATGCCGCCTTCCCCGATGGGCGCAAGGATTTCGTAGGGACCGAGGAGTGTGCCGGGAGTCATGGACATTGGGTAAGTACGATTGTATCGTTAGATCAAATACGGGGCTTGATCAGAAGTGAAACCAAGTAGTCCTGCGCAATTTTCTCATGTTTGATGGACTGCCAATTAGAAAATGCGTCCGAGGCTTTCTTAACGTCCTCAAGAGCTTCAGTCGGAGTCCAAAACGTCGTATTGTCGTATTCCGCAGTGTGCCGCTTTTCCTGCAATTGGCCGAAGCGCAGGGCCACTAAACGTAATTTCTGAACGACGGACTGATCTTGTCCAGTAAACGCAAATATTCTGGAATCGAGGATTCTGGCCGATGCTTTGGCCATTATGTGATGTTCAAAACATCCGGGCTAACCCATCTCTGGAACTTTCAAGCCGCCAATTCATAACAGTTTCGGAGATTAGCAAATGAAACAAAGCGTAGTAGGCCGCTGAAACAGCTCTTCGCAGGTCAGCCTGAACAGGGTTTGCAGCATTCCTCTGAGCAAGATCGAAAGCTTGCCGCAGCAGGTCGTCATGGTAGGCCATTTCTTTAGACCCAATCGATATCAAGATCAGCGCGCTTTGCTTGTTCCGATTGGCTGCGGACACTGGTGTATAGGTGCAACCCCCAATTCTCATAGGGGCGCAATTCATCGTAGAGAATCTGACTGATTTGTCCGGTGACAGCTCCTAAAACCTCCTCCCGGCTGGCGGAATCGGTCAGGACTATCCGAAAGTGAATCGAGGGTTCTCCGTTATGGTCTTCACCAAGCGTGTGCTTCAAGCGGACAACTTCCGGTCCAAGCAGCAGCTTGATTCGTTCGATTTCCGAATCCAGCTTTTCCTGATTGATGTAGCCTCCCGCAATTAGTGCCATGCGCTCATTATACCCGCCATGCAATTTACTTACTCAACGGCGACTTACGCCGCAACTCGTCGAAGAAGTTCATGAGAAGTACAACATGGTTCGGCGATTGCTCCTCTTTCGATGTCTCCACCGGCATCAGCGCAGCAAAATGCTTACCGTCCGGCGCAAGGGAGTAGTTCCCAACAAATCCGACGATTTCGCGCCCTTTAAAATATTGCCCTTGATCAAGCAAGGTGGCCTGGAGAGCGGTCTTGAAAGCGTTCTTCATGTAGTACAGGCAGGACCTGAGCGCGTTCATCAGGGCGAAGTGCTCAGGCTCCGTAACAACATAGATGAGACAAATCCGCTGCCCATAATTACTTAATAAGGCGAGAATCGATATCAAGTTTGACGCGTTTCCATCATATCAGTTGACTCTTTCGTTTGAATTGTTCCGCTTGCTCCGACCGGTTTCGAGCATGCGATCCCGAGCCAAAATTTCCCTTCTTTTGCAAACTACGTCCGGAAAGTTCCGACTTTCTAATTGTCCTTTCTCCACCCGATCCAACCAGGGCGTTTTGCCGGTTGAGGATTCAACTTAAACCGTCGCTTTGCGTCCCATTCCTTAGTAACGTCATAAAATGGCTGCCACGTGCCGTTGTTTCTAACGTTATGTTTTTCTATGTCAACAAGTTCGGTATAGGGCGTCAAGCGATGACGCCACTCTAACATAACGTCCTTGAAACTCGATTCCACTACGTCATCGTCAAGCGCATCCCTCATATAAGCTACGCTAATTGATTCTAGATGGTTGAGCAATGTATGCATGCTGTTCTTAACCTCATACAGCAACCTCTGTCTATCCAGACAAAACGGTAAGCTTCCCATCTCCCCCAAGCTTCAATGCGTCGGAGGACTTCCAGATTTCTTCCGCAGTTTTGGAATCCAGCTTCGACGCCGATTTTCCTATGGTAGAAAGGTTGTCCTCAATTACGCGACGCTGTTCTCCTGTATCTTTATCCCAGTAAAAATTGAATGGCTGCGTCCTTCTTGTGCTGCAGGTAAGAATCGTATGCTTGAACGTTGTCCTGATGTAACTTTGTGAAAGCTAGTACGATAGAGATTGCACCAACTACTGTAAAGAAAGTCTTAATTACTTCCAATCGAAATTTCCAGGTTTCGCGAGCTAATTCTTCCATTTTTTTTAGTTCCTTTTTTGTAGAGGTTACATTAGGAGATTGTCCAAGTAACGAAGGTCGTGATCATAATCAGATAATATTTTAGTTTGCAATGATTGGATTGTGTCCAAATATTGACAGTGAGCCACTGCTCGGACTTCGGTGAGGTGACCCGTCGCGGTTGGTTCAATGCACTAGGCAGGCCCAGTCGAAGTTGTTCAATGAAAGACCAACCTCGCCACTCGCTGACCTTACCCTCGTCATTTACTTGTCACCAACTTTGCAAACGCTTTTGCGACAAATGCAGGAAGAACAAATTGTCCAACGCCAAATCCTGGCGTAGAATCGATGCCCGGGTCGAGTAATGAGAGCAGCGGATTTGTATGAGCCCTGACGGCAACATGTCTGCTGAAAAGTCCGCCCACCTTGTCGACTTCATTGCTGTCCTGTTTCATAAATTCTAAGCGCCGTCCTGGTGCACGATTGTACACCACTCGATGAAGCTTAAATACACTTCGGCCTTAACCACATCTTTCGTTCCATCCATCACCAAATGGGTTGATTGAATTTCCCCTGTTGAAGCCGCACACCACGAACGGCTCTGCCTGACTTACAGGCTCGAGTACTCCGGTAACCAGCCGAAGTGAACAACACAGGTTTTCCATCCAACCAACCCACTGGCAAATTTCTTAGCTACCCGAATCGACGCGAGAGCTGGCTCACCTTGCGGCGAGCGCTTTGAAAGAGCATTCTGGCCAGAATGTTTTTATCTCTAATTCCATGATAGCGGGTGGTGGCAAGCGTTTTGGAGTGAAGTGGTTGATAATAAAGTGGAAAATATGCCGTGACTGTTCAAGTTCACTGTTTAAGTTTATTCAAAATGCAGGCGAACTCCTCAAGTTTTACCGGGTATCAAATCGGAGGTCTTGACGCTTCCAATTCGCGATGCAACCATGCCTTTGCAGATCGCCACTCCCGTTTCACCGTGGCCTCTGATACTCCCATCACTTCCCCGGCTTCTTCATTACTTAAACCAGCAAAGAAGCGCAACTCGATTAAGCGGCTTTGCCGTGGGTCAATCCCATTCAACCGGTTCAATAATTCGTCAATGATAATAACGTCATCCAGCGAATCGTGAGCCACAAACAATTCCGCATTCAGATCAATCTTCTGCAATGCTGCGCCACCACGTTTCCCGGCCGAACGCTTTCGTGCGTAATCCAGCAATACCTGGCGCATAGTATTGGCAGCAATTGCGAAAAAATGAGCCCGGTTTTCAGGATTCGCCGGCGTAGCCCCAACCATGCGCATGTAGGCTTCATGCACCAGTTCGGTGGCTTGCATCGAATGATTTGGCCGCTCATTGCGCATGTAGGCTCCAGCCATCCGCCGCAGTTCCGCATAAACCAGCGGAACCAGTTGGTTGGCGGCATCCGGACTGCCGCTTCGAACTTTGGCTAACAATAGGGTTACTTCTCCAGTGGGAGAATCCATGATGCCTCTTAGATCAAGATTCAGTATATCCGATGCATTCTGAGATGGAGACTATTTCAACTTAAAAACGGCAGTTGAGTTGGTAACAGTACAACGAAATGGCTGAAAACAATTGGACTTGCCGTCATAGGATCAGCGCAATAGCATCACCCAAATGGTGAGACTGAATTGCGTAAAAAAGGTCGCCAAAGGGGACACGGTACCCAGGCCGCTACGCCTAGTGCTCTATAGGATTTCATCTGGAGTTCTGTTGCTTCAGGCCAGGGAACCATGTCCCCGTTTGGCTCGCGATACCCTGATCGTCCTGACAGTCAACTCCCGTTTCAAGCGCTCCAGTCTGTTCTTCCCTCTTTCTTCGCCGCTACAGGGTGCTGTGCCACCGTTTTGCACCCCTACATCTCGTTCCTTGACTCCCTGCGCCACTCCAGTACAATCGGGATTACCAATATCCCTGCAAAAACGGAAATCAAACTTAATGTTCAAAACAAAAAAGGCCCGAATTGACGTTAGCGTCACAGTACGCATATTCTCATCCGCTGAGATCGCCGACATTGCCGGGGTTAGCCTGCGTCAGTTGCAATGGTGGGATGAACAGAAGGTGGTCTCCCCACGACACGAAGGGCACAAGCGGGTCTATCTGGCCGAAGAAGCCGTGGAAATAGCAGTAATTGCCGAACTACGCCGAAAGGGTTTTTCGCTCCAGAAAATTCGCAGGGTGCTCCGTTTCCTGGAAAAAGAGATGGGCCGCCGCGTGAGTGAAATTTTCTCTGCCTCAAGCGATATGCATTTGGTTACTGATGGCAAGGCAATTTACCTTGAAGCCGATCAGGGCCGCATCATCGACATTTTGAAAAACGCCGACCAACCTATGTTCCTGGTTTGCGTAACCGATCAGGTGAAGCGTTTGAGTCTTCCAGAGCTTGATTTGCCGGTTCGCAAACCCGCTCGGACCGATTCTGGTGCTCCGTTGCGCAAAACTCGGGCTATTTAACGCTCGACTTCAGAAATCAGTTAAAACCGAATGCCCCTCTGGGGCGTCTAACCGATAGAGCGTCACCCTTTAATGAGTTAAACTGAACGCTGTTATAATAATGTTGAGTCCGGGAGGGCTCCCCACCGATGGCAAGCCGGCGGTCTTTATTTGTTTACCCCGCAGTTGTTGCGGTCTGTTCCGTTTTAGGTGGCTTGTACGGCCCCGGTGTAACCGGCGTTGCTGCTGCTTCAGAAGACGAAGTCTCCCAGACACTGAAAACCTTCACCAAGGTGTACTCCTTGGTGGAAGGTAACTTTGCGGACAAGGTTACCTCAGATAAAGGAGTGTATAAAGGTGCCATTGTTGGCATGTTGCGTACACTTGACCCGCACTCCAGCTTCTTTGATCCCAAAGACTATAACAACTTAAGAGACGACCAGAAGGGTCACTACTATGGTGTCGGGATGCAGGTTGCTGAGCGGAATCATACAGTGGTTGTGATCGCACCATTTTTGGGTTCGCCTGCTTATAAAGCCGGGCTTCGTCCGGGCGATACCATTTTGGAAGTCAACGACAAGCGCACGCTCAATATGTCCGTTTCAGAAGTTGCCGAATTGCTGAAAGGCCTCAAGGGAACCAAAGTGCAAGTAGTGGTCGGTCGCGAAGGAGCTGACAAGCCGCAAGTCTTCAATATTATTCGTGACGAAATTCCTCGCAAAAGCGTGGAAGATGCCTTCTTCGTAAAGCCTGGGATTCTTCATCTGGACATTCAATCGTTCAACGAAAACACTTCGAAGGAAGTTGAAGAAAACCTGAAGCGTGTGGGCGAACAAAATGTGAAAGGCTTGATTTTGGATCTGCGCGAGAATCCAGGCGGATTGCTCAACGAAGGTGTGGCGGTATCAGGACGCTTCCTGCAAAATGGTCAAGTTGTGGTTTCGCACCGCGGCCGCGCCTCTGCGGAGAAGCCTTACCTTACTCGTAACGGTTCCGTCAAACGCGATTATCCGATTGTAGTTTTGGTAAACCGTTACAGCGCTTCGGCTGCTGAAATCGTTGCCGGTGCTTTGCAGGATCATGATCGTGCCCTTATCCTTGGCGAAAATACATTTGGCAAAGGCTTGGTACAGACTGTGTTTCCACTTGCTGAAGGTACAGGTTTGGCGCTGACCACAGCGAAATACTATACTCCCAGCAACCGCTTAATCCAACGCGATTACTCCTCTTCGTCGTTCCTTGACTACTACTATAAGAAGGATGTGGCCACGCAAAACCAGGCAGACGTCGCCATGACCGATAGCGGGCGTAAAGTGTATGGCGGTGGCGGTATCGCCCCCGATGAAAAATTTGTCCCGGCCAAGCTGAACAAGTTCCAGATTGAGATGCTGCGCAAATATACCTTCTTCAGTTTCACGTCGAAGTTCTTCGCCAATAAGGAAGCCAAGCTGCCACAGGGTTGGGAACTTTCTGATCAAATATTCAATGATTTCCATGCCTTCCTCTTAAAAGAGAAAGTAGATTTCACGGAAGCTGATTTCGCTGAAAATAAGGATTGGGCTCGCCAATCTTTAATGCGCGAAATCTACTTAACGGCGTTTGGTACCGAAGAATCGCGAAAACTTGGTGTGCAACATGATCCGATGGTTATCAAAGCTGCGGAGATTATGCCCAAAGCCAAGCAGCTTCTGGAATCGGCTAAAAAACTGATTGTGCAGCGGACAGGAGGCGCCCGCGATTAGCCGGGACTGGCCCTTTTGACCGATTACGCACCGATCCCTCAAATTACGGTACTGGATACCGGTGGACAATACACGCATCTGATTGCGCGCAAAGTTCGCGAACTGGGCGTATATGCCGAAGTGCGAACCAGCGAAACTCCGGCACCCCAACTCGCCGGTCGCAAAGGCATCATCATTTCAGGCGGACCGGCTAGTGTTTACGAACCGGGAAGCCCCACCATTGATGCGGCAATACTTCACAACGGTACCCCAATGCTGGGCATTTGTTATGGCCAACAATTGATGGCTCACCTGCTCGATGGCAAAGTGGATAAGGGCAGCAAAGGCGAATACGGCTCTGCGATCCTCAGTATTGGCGAAATTCCCGGACCGTTGCTGGCAGGATTCGCGGCTACTGAACCAGTTTGGATGAGTCATCGCGATACTGTTTTCCGTGCGCCTTCGCACTTTGAAATCTTAGCGTCAACGACAACGTGTTCCATCGCCGCCATGGGCAACGACGCGAACAAGCAGTACGGCGTCCAATTCCATCCAGAAGTTGTTCATACGCGACAAGGCAAGCAACTGCTGGAAAATTTCGTTTTCAACATTTGCGGCTGCAGTCAGGATTGGGAGCCTCGCCATCGCATTCCAGTGGTAGAACAAAAAATCCGCGAGGCTGCCGGCGAAAGCAAAATCTTCTTTTTCGTTAGCGGTGGCGTGGATTCCACAGTAGCCTACACTCTTTGTCTGCAGGCGTTGGGTGGAGATCGCGTTCACGGTGCCTATGTCGACACTGGCTTGATGCGTGAGGGTGAAACCGAATTTGTGAGAGGCGTTTTTGCTTCGCTGGGTGCTACCGCTTTTCGTGTGGAAGATGCCCGTGAATTCTTTCTTCGAAAGCTGGAAGGCATTGTTGAGCCGGAACAGAAACGGAAAATCATTGGCGAAGCGTTTGTAGAAATTCAGGACAAAATATTGAACTCCGGCCACTACCTGGACCAGCAATGGATTCTTGGCCAAGGGACAATTTACCCCGATACAATTGAATCCGGCGGCACCGCCAAAGCCGACCTGATCAAGACCCATCACAATCGGGTGGCGGGCATTCAAAAGTTGATGGATGCAGGCAGAGTGGTTGAGCCGTTGAGCTCTTTTTATAAGGACGAAGTCCGGGAAATTGGCCGTGAACTTGGTTTGCCCGCAGAATTCCTGGAACGGCATCCTTTCCCCGGACCCGGTTTAGCGATTCGCTGCTTGTGTTCTGACACAACGGAACCGGTGGTCCGTGTGCCTGAAGGTTGGGTGATTCCCGTTCATTCGGTAGGTGTGCAGGGTGACATGCGCAGTTATCGTCCAGTGCTTGCTGTTGAAACGCTGGCCCAAGAAAGTGCTACGGAATTGATCAATCAACTAACAACGGTGAACCGTGTGATTGGGTTGATTGGCTCTATTGTTCCCATCGGCGAACTGTCTGTTCACCGCAGCGGCTTAACCGCACTCCGCCTGGACCGTTTGCGCAAAGCCGATGCCATTGTCCGACGCCTTTCGTTAGCCTGTGGGTTTGAAAGCCAAGTGTGGCAATTTCCAATTGTGCTGATTCCATTAGGAACTACTGAAAAGCCCGATGCCGTGGTGCTCCGCCCTATTCATTCCGTGGACGGCATGACCGCATCTTCGGTACCTTTGCCACCCGCGCTTCAGGAGCAACTTAGAATTGAGTTACTCGCTGTGGACGGAATTAGTGCCGTATTCCACGACTTAACACATAAACCACCAGCCACTATCGAGTGGGAATAAAGAGTCACTTACTCATGGCGCAGCGCCAAAATGGCTGGCCCTACTCGCGGGAATCAAGCCGGCTAAAGCCGACACCAATGCCAGCACCACGACTGTCGCAACTGCAATCCAGGGATCGCTTGGCTTCACTCCATAGAACTGCGCGGACATATAACAGCCCAGCCCAATCGCGGTAGGAATTCCAATGGCCAAGCCGATTCCTTTTCTGAGGAACTCGCGCAAAACGGACTCGCTCCGGCTTAACCTAAAAACGGCAGTTGAGTTGGTAACTGTACAACGAAGGGGCTTAAAACAATTGGACTTGCCCGTCATAGGATCAGCGCAATAGCATCACCCAAAGAGTGAGACTGAAGTGCGTAAAAAAGGTCGCCAAAGGGGACACGGTACCCAGGCCGCTACGCCTAGTGCTCTATAGGATTTCATTCAGAGTTCTGTTGCTTCAGGCCAGGGAACCATGTCCCCG
>JAYTTF010000274.1:0-12748 GCA_043745195.1 Bryobacterales bacterium
CCTCGCGGCGACGCCCTTGCGCTTCGCTATCACTTCACCTCCATCAGGTTGTGAAAAGGACTTTCACCTTCAAACTGTCGAACATGCTCGGCACACAAACAAAGAGCCCGGAAGAATCCGGGCTCTTCAAGTAAGCTTCACTAAACGACCTTATACTTTCTTGTCGCCTCTGTGCGCAATGATCTTATCGAGCATGCCGTACTCAAGAGCCTGCTGCGGACTCATGATATAGTCACGGTCAACGTCGCGGGCAATTCGTTCAGTAGGCTGACCGCAAGCATCGGCAAGAATGCCGTTCAGCGACTCGCGCATGCGCAGAATTTCTCGAGCATAAATGTCGATATCCGTGGCTTGGCCCGCCAATCCACTCATCGAAGGCTGATGGATCAGGATGCGGCTGTTAGGCAAGCTATAACGCTTTCCCTTTGCTCCACATGCCAGCAGAACGGCAGCCATCGAAGCCGCTTGTCCCACGCAGTAAGTTACGATGTCTGGTTCCACCAATCGCATGGTGTCCAGAATTGCCAGACCAGCGGTGATCGAACCACCTGGCGAGTTAATGTAAAGCGAAATATCACGCTCCGGGTCCTCCGCGGCCAGGAATAGCAACTGGGCAATAATCAGGTTGGCGACATTGTCGTCAATGGGGGTTCCAAGAAAGATGATGTTTTCTTTCAGCAATCGCGAATAGATGTCGTAAGCACGTTCACCTCTCGAAGTTTGCTCAACCACCATCGGAACTAAAACGGAATTGTTCATATCCATAGAAAAAGCTTGTCTCTGTTTTTATGATACCGCGCTCAACGCATTGTGCCCAGGTTGGCCTTACTCGCCAGTCAACAATTTGTGATAGCGACCCAGCCAATACGGCAGCAGGAAATGCGCTCCATCGTTTTCGCTGCTTCCATTATTTCCGCCGTCCACTTGGAATGGATTGCCATTCCATCGCATCACCGGACGCTCGTCAGCCGGTAAAAGCCGAATCGATTGCGGACGCCTGTGACGGTCGTTATCCTTAGCCATAGGCACATCTGTTCGCTGAGAATTTGTCATTTTCCAGGTGATCATATCCACCGGCATACGGTACAGCGTTTCCACCGCCGATTCCAAATCCGCCTTCGCGCCGGGACGGCCAAGCATGTAAATCATCGTCCACAGTGGGTTTTGCTCGCGCTGAGCGTTCTGCCACCAGCCATCAAGCGCCACCCGGTAGAGACCCAATAACTTTGGTTCCTTCTCATACCGGAACAAAAGGTACAGCGGAAGGAACGCCAACTCCTCGTCGGAGTAATTCAGTTCCTCCCGAAGTTCAATTACCTTTCCCGAAAGTTGCGCATAGCCGCGAGCAAGTGCCAGACGCTTATATTCGGTTTCATAGCGAAGATTTCCGGTAATGTGATGGGCAGATTTCAGGAAGCTCAGCAATTCGGCGGCGTTTAAAGGTGCGTCGCTGCGTCCTCGGTCAGATGCGAAGTAGTCCTCCGACCAGCGGCCCCAATAGGTAGGAAAGCCGGTAATATCGGTCAACGTCAGATCATGATCCAGAATGTGATCCATCACCCGCGATGTTGTGGCAGCTATGCGGGCCTTCAGTGTTGGGTCTGGAAGCAGGTCGTAGGCAATGGCAAAGGCGAAGAAATGTCCCACCAGTTCATCGGATGAGGTATCGCCTTTAAACCGGTATTTCCCGTCCGGTGTCCAATGCCACATTCCATCTGACGACGATTTTTCGTCGGCGGTCACGAGCGATCGTGCAGGGAAGCCGGAACGCCCGGTGATTTGTTCAAGAAATAGAATAGCCTCGGTGGCCTGACGGGCGCGCTCCAGATTGGCTGGCGTGGGTTCCACCGCATAACGGAAGCAAGCAGCAGTTGAATAGATGGCTGTCCATAGGCCGTCGTTGTCGCTGGGTACGGTTTGATTCGTTGCTGGATCCCCTGGTGTTTTCAAATGCGAATCTGCCACAAGTCCATGTCGATCGTGCCGCGCGGCAACACGCTGCTCGAAAATTGCGGCTTTTTGAGCTAAGCTCATCAATCGAAATTCGATATGAGAAACGCCGGTTGCGGTACGAACCCAAACCCCATTCTTTTCGGGAAGGATGGCCTCTACCGAATCATCCGGCAGATAGCGTTTTCCCGCAAAAAACTGGATTCGACGAGACGCAATTTCTTTTTGAGCTGATCGAGTGAGTCCAATGGCTGAACCAGTCCAGATGGCTCCATCCGGTGCGGCCGCCGTGGGGTTTGCAGAACTCGGGATCGCCGTTAGGGCTGCTGGGACTTCGGCTGAATCTTTTTTATAGAAGGTCCGGAACTTCTGAGGTGTCGCGGTAAGCCTAACTGCGGCAGAGGCTGTGGCTAAAGTTGCAACGAAGGAAAAGGCAAGAATCAGGATTCGCATTGTGCTCTATCCAATGCTAATCGAATCCAGGGTTGGAATATGGACGCGGCCACGTTTTCCAAACGCTCGGAATTAGTGTAAGGGTCAAACGGTTTTTCAATCTCCGCCATATCCCCGCAATTTACATCTTCCTCACACCATTGTGCGATCATCGCCGGACTTACTTCAGGGTGAAATTGTAAGCCATAAGCGGACTGGCCAATGCGGAATGCCTGATTCTCCGTTAACAGAGAAGTGGCAAGTAGACTGGCACCATGGGGCAAATCGAAGGTATCGGAATGCCATTGAAAAACGGTTTCCTTTTTGTTCAGCTTTCCCAGCACCGCATCTTGTTGCCCCTGCGTCGTCAGATCAATATCGAAAAACCCTATCTCCTTATTTGCATTTTTGTAAACGCGAGCACCGGCGGCTTTGGCCAATAACTGGGCTCCAAGGCAGATTCCCAGTACTGGAATATTGCTGGTTAAGGCAAGTTCCAGTGATCGTAGCTGTTGCCTTAAGAAAGGAGTGTCATCGTTGGCGCACATGGGGCCGCCCAATACAATCACTCCCGAGCAATTGAGCACCTGTTCCTTGGAAAGAGGAGGTGTATTGGAATCCTGCAGCAACACCTCCACCGAGTGATGAGCCAGTATTGGCTCTAAATTTCCAAGGTGCTCAAACGCAACCTGCCGGTAAACAATCACTGTCATGTCTTAGAATAATGAGAATACATGACCAGTGGGGATATTGTTGTAGCGGTAAAATGGTAGAACGTATTTTAAGCGTCGTTGCTCCTGTGAAACAAGCGCAAAATGGACTCGCTTCGGCGAATAAAATTACTTTGTTTCTCAACTGCATTTCGCCGAGCCGAAGCGGCCTTTGCGCTAATTATCAATGAATTGAAAAGGTTGGCCGATAAGGTCAAAAGAGGGAGGATGACTATGACACGCAAGCACAGGCAAACATCCTTTGCACCTGTTTCAATGTTCAAAAAGAATCCGAGGCACGCATGAAGGTACTGATAGCTGAAGACAGCTTAGTCTCGCGCCATCTGCTTCAAGCAACTCTCCAAAAGTGGGGATACGAAGTGGTTTCGGTTGAAGACGGGGCGCAAGCATGGGCAATCCTGCAAGAGGAAGACGCACCCAGGTTAGCTATCCTCGACTGGATGATGCCAGGCTACACGGGGCTCGAAGTTTGCAGCATGCTACGCGCACAAAACCGTGACACCTATACCTATGTATTGTTGTTAACTTCACGTACCTTGAAACAGGACCTGATTGAAGGCATGAATTCCGGTGCCGACGATTACGTTTCAAAACCTTTTGACCAGCAAGAGTTGCGCGTCCGCTTGCGGGCTGGCCGCCGCATCGTAGAACTACAGGACGAACTGCTCAAAACCAGGGAAGCGCTTCGTGTTCAGGCTACCCACGATTCTTTGACAGGACTGAAGAATCGCGGCATGATTTACGAACGTCTGTGTGCAGAAGCGGCTCGTTCCACCCGGGAACACACGCCGCTCGGGATCGTTATTTTGGACATTGACCGTTTCAAATTGATTAACGATACCTACGGCCATGCGGCAGGCGATTCCGTGCTGCGGGAATTGGCGCACCGGTTTCGGGAGAGCATCCGTCCCTACGATACAGTGGGCCGCTACGGTGGCGAGGAATTCCTGGTTCTGTTGCCTGGATGCGATTCCTCCAACACCATCAAACAAGCCGAACGCTTCCGCCGCATGCTTGCGGAAATGCCTATCCGGCATAACGAATCAGATTTCAAAGTCACAGCCAGTTTTGGGGCTACTATTTGGGTTCCCGGAATTGCGCCAGATGTTCTTGTGCAAACGGCGGATGAAGCTCTATATGTGGCTAAGAACGGCGGTCGAAATAGAGTCGAGTTTATGCTTCCTAGCAGGAAGGCTAAAGAAAAGGAAGCTGCGGACTCAGCGGCCATTCCAACAGTTCACGCTAGCCATAGCTAAGCCGAACTTAGCTATTCATCCGCCGAGGCCCGTTTGGCTACTTGAAAATGGCTCAGAGATTCAGCGTACTGAACAATGCCACGCATTAATGCTTCTGCCAATTTCTGGCGATGATCTTCCTTCTTCATATTCTGCTCATCTTTCACATTGCTGACAAAGCCGATTTCAGCCAGCACGCTTGGCATATTGGCGCCAATCAATACAATGAACGGAGCTTTCTTCACGCCGCGGTTTCTTACCTGAGCACTAGCCGTATTTACGGTACTGGCTTTAACAAGAGGCGGAAGCAGTCGAGATGCGAATTCCCGCGATTCATCCACCTTATCTTTCAACGCTATCTTCTGCAGCAAATCCCTAAGTTCTGAAACTCTATGCGAGCTGGAAGCATTTTCCCGGGCAGCTACTTCCAAAGCATCTTTTGAAGTTGTGAAACTAAGGTAGTAGGTTTCTACTCCTGTGGCAGCACGCAGAACTGAAGAATTCGCGTGAATGGAAAGGAACAGATCCGCCTTAGCAACGTTGGCAATCCGCGGACGCTCTTCAAGCGCTATATAGCGATCATCATCCCTTGTATAAATTACCTCGGCACCCATTTGTTTTTCGATCAAAGATCCAAGGCGGAGGCTAACATCCAGAACCAGTTCTTTTTCCAGTAACCCTGTGGGGCCACTGGAGCCTTGGTCATGTCCACCATGTCCAGGATCAATCACAATGCGACGAATTTTCAAGCCCAATGCCCGTGTTAAGGAATCAGCGCCAGCCGCCGTCCGTTTCGCCGCGACTGCGGAAGAAATCACGCTTTCCGAGTTTCTAGAAGGTGCTTGTTTCCTAAACTCTTCCGGTTTCTTTTCCGCAGCCTTCGCCATAGCTTTGTATGGAGGAAGCTTAGGGTTTTTCAGGAAAAGTTTCTGTATTCGCCAATCAAATTCCTGCGAATTCGCTGCTGAAACAGTTGGTGGGGTAGGCACTAAATTTGTTCGTGGACTTATGGACGCCTTCCGCAAGTATGCATCCGGCGGAACCAACGCGCGTGGTGTATTCTTCTTTGCGCGAACTGGAACAGCAAGTGGCGGTGCCGGCTCCGTCAATTCCACCCCAGGCTTGTAGCTGGATGTTTCAGTCGTAACCGCACTTGCACTGGAAATTTCCACAATCAAGCGGTGTGGCTTTTCCAGCACTGAAGTGGTGTACTTGGTTCCCTTTTCCAAGTCCAAAACAACTCTTGTAACTTTGGGTTTCGATTCCCCAACTCGAATTTGCTTCAATCGCCCATCTCGCACGGAGATGAAAGACTTAGTCTCTTTGTCAGGTTTTGTCGAGTTGAGGTCGAAAAATAGCCGATCTGGATTTTCCAGCTTGTCGGTTTCAAAAGTGAATTTTCCGGAAAGCTCCAAAACCACTCTCGTAGAGTTGCCTTGGGTCAGAAAGCGAATTTCTTTAATTTGAACTACAGGGTTTTGTTCTGCCGCGCAAAGATAGCCAGGTAATTGGGAAACAATAAGCAGCGCCATGCAGCACGCCGTGTTGAACTGTTGTTTACCTGCCCTCAATCCCTACCTCGTTTTTAAGAACAACTTTCCTTCACTATCGACATAGTATTCCACAGGACGATAGATTGGAATGTTTTCTTTTGGTGCCGTATCTTTTGCTTCTACGGCAGCAGTCACTGCTTTTGGTTTAACGGGAATTACTTTTGCCTGAACGGAAGCAGATCGGCGGTTTTCGCCGTACTTCCTTCCAACTTTGTACACGTATTCAACTGTTTCCAGGTAAGGTGGAATCCCGCCGTACTTTTGAACTGCATTCTCGCCGGCATTGTAGGCGGCCAGCGCCAAACGATCGTCCTTGAACATATCCTGCAAATATCGGAAATACCGGACCCCGGCACGAATGTTTTCTTCGGGATTAAATGCGTTGCGGGCTCCCCATCGCCGGCCAGTTTCCGGCATCAGTTGCATCAGCCCTTCAGCACCTTTCGGCGATATTGCATTAGGGTTGTAACCACTCTCTACGTGAATGATGGCCGACACCAGCAAAGGGTCCACTCCATGTTCTGATGATGCGTTGCCCACCAAATCTACAAGAGCCGTTTGGTCCACTTTCTTAAACTCAACTGCAAAAGTATCAATCATACGAGGGGCCACAACTCTAGGTTCAATCACCACGCTGCGAACAATTCGCCCAGTGTTGTTGTCAGTCTTGGTAACAGTGCCGATGGTGGCCAAAGGTGCAGGTTTTCGTCTTGTCTGGGCAGAGGGAAGCGACGCCGAAAAAGCAAGAGTCCCGCCGATCAGAAATAGTGAACAGAAACGCATAGAAATGTTTGTAAAAGCTACCAGCACTGATTATACCTCTTTGCCAAATGGATTAACCGGTAACAACTTTGAAATGCTACAATTTTTGCCGGTGCTACACTCTTAAAATGAGCCGTGCAGGATACATACTTACTGGGGGTGCCAGTTCGCGGATGGGATGCGACAAAGCGCTGCTCGATTGGGAAGGTCGGCCAATGACGGTTCACATGGCCTCCATCGTGGAACCAGTAACTGGACCGGTCACTTTGGTTGGATCTCCTAACAAATACGGGCACCTGGGGTTCGCAGTAATCGCCGACAAGGAATCGGGTATGGGTCCCTTGGCTGGGATTCGCACCGTTCTGGAGAATTCCACCGCTGACTGGAATCTGATAGTGGCCTGCGACATGCCGTATTTGAACTCCGAATTGCTGGCCAGGTTGCTGCACCACGCCGAGGTTGTTGGATCCGCCGATTGCCTGATGCCCGCCGGACAGCCCTTGTGCGCCGTCTATCATCGTCGCTGTCTCACTGAAGTAGATAAAGCCTTGAACGCAGGGGTTCGAAAAGTCTGGGACGGGTTGTCTAATTTGCGAGTGGAGCTGTTTGAAGTGGATGAACCTCTTTGTTTTCAAAATATTAACAGGCCCCAAGATCTGCTCAAGCTGGTTTAGCACAGCATGACTGAACAATATCCTCATTACATCGAATTCCGACACGTTAATAAGACGTTTGATAAGCCTGTTTTAGTCGACACAAATTTTTGGGTAGATGCCGGCGAGACCGTGGCCATCATCGGGCGAAGCGGCGTCGGCAAGAGTGTCAGCCTGGGACATATCATGGGTTTCTTGAAACCCGATTCTGGACGCATCATTGTTGCCCATGAGGATATTACGGATTTCGGTGAATTCGACCTCCGCCGCATTCGCAAGAAAGTGACTATGGTCTTCCAATCCGGAGCTCTCTTCGATTCCTTAACGGTCGCCGAAAACATCGAGTTTTCGCTGGAATTGCGCGAAGATTACGATGCCGAAAATCGCGAGGAAATTGTCCGTGGCTTGCTCGGGCTGGTGGATCTAGCCGATCGGGCCGATGACTTCCCCACTGACTTATCCACCGGCCACCGCCGCGCAGTTGCCATTGCCAGAGCATTGGCTGCTCAACCAGAATGCATCCTTTATGATGAGCCGACTACGATGGTGGATCCGATCATGAGCGATCACCTGGGGTCGTTGATGCTCAAACTGAAGCAGCAGTTGCGGCTGACGTCCGTAGTGGTGACCCACGATCTGGATCTAATGCGCCGCGTTGCCGACAATGTAATTTTCCTGCACGATGGCGATGTGATCTATTTCGGCCCTGTAGTCGGCTTAGAGTATGCCGAACATCCGCACATTCAGGAATTCTTGGCCATGGATCGTGTCCAGTACGAATAAAGAAACTACAACCCAGCGCGCAAATAAGCAATCACATCGGCGATTCCCTGTTTCCCTAACGCCTTTTCCAACTCATCCGGCATCAGCGAAATTGTTGAAGCTCTCACTTCCGCAATATTTTTCCGCAAAATAGAAACGTCTCCTTCGCCTGCTCCTCCACGCAGCGTAATTGCCCCCGGGGTTTCATTGGCGATAATGCCGTCAAACATCCGATTATCCTTGGTCGTCACCATGTAGTTGGTGAAGCGCGGATCAATGGCGTAGCTGGGATTTACAATCGATTCCAACAACTCCCGCTTGGACTTATTGTTCACGCCCGATAAATCGGGTCCCACGCGTCCCCCTTGTTTGCGAGGCGAATGGCACTTGGAACAGTTTTCCTCAAACAACAGCTTGCCTTTCGCCGTATCGCCGCTCAGATTAGCGGCCTCTGCATATTCCGCCACAACCTTCGCCCGATCCCCTGCCGCAGCTTGAAACAGTTTCTTAGCGCGCACCGCAATGGCAGCGTCCTTCGCTTCCAGCAAGCGCGCCCGCGCCCCCACTTCAATGGCCGATGCTTCCACTTTGCCTTGGTCGATGGCATCCAGCAAAACCGGTGCCCAATCTGTGCGGCTCAGTAACCCCGATACTGCTTTGTTGCGAGCATCCGGTCCGCTGGCCTTCCAGTGTTTGACAATTTGCAGCGCTGCGTTTTTGTCGCCGAACAGCGTCAGAGTCTCCATCGCTGCAGATTGCATTGCAGTATCGGGCTGCTGACTGAACACAGTTTCCACCAACGCCGATGTTTCAGGAAAAGTTCCGCTAGCCAAGGCCCGAATCGCGGCTGTCCGTTTGGGCGAAGGAAGGGATTGGTTGATGGCATCGGCAGACGCCTTTTTCAAAATCCCAGGCAGGTTGAAGAACCTCGCAGCACGCCAAGCCGCAGCTTCCAATTTCGGGTCAGGCTGATTCAACACGCGCGTGAAAACTGCCTCAGCCCCAGGCACATCTAAACGCCTGCCCGAAGCCAGTTCAAGGCCCCGAGCCAAACCAGTGAACGCGGCTTCTGGATTGTTCAATCGGCTTGTAATGGTCAGAAGCTTCGAAATCTCCGAGGGGTCTTGTCTCGCCCCAATCAAAGAACCGAACTGCTGCACGAATGCCGGAACCTGCCAATCCTTTCCTGTGCTCATCATAGTTTCCAGAAACTCGCCGGGGCTGGCGGCAGCGGAAGTCAACACAGCAATGCGGAACCAGTTATCCTTCGCAAAACGGTTAGCCAGTTGCGCCAGCGTTTGGCGTGCTACTGTCCCGGGAATTTCCCCAAGCGTGTAGGCAAGCTGATGCAACACCCGGATTTCTTTGTCCGTCGCCATGCTTAGGACAATCGCTTGCAGTGCGGCACTCTTCGCCAACATCGGTTCACTAAGTCGCAGTGCGTGCTCCCTCACATTCGGGTTGTCATCTTTCAAGGCCGCTTCCACCTGCGATTGCCGCAACGCGTTCAGCCCTTCTAAAACATACAGAGCATGAAGCCGCGCTTGCGGGAACGAACTCTTTGAAGCCATCTCAACCAGCGCCGGCACCACTGACTTGTCCTGCTTTTCCACCAGCAAACGCTGCGATGTATTTCGATGCCAGCCATTTGTTTCTTCCAGCAATCTCACCAATTCAGCACTAGAAGCCGCCCCAAGTTTCACATCCAAGGATCGTTTCTTGCGTGGATTGTTCGGTACCAACCGGTAGATCCGCCCCTTGTCCATGCCACTCCAGAAATCCATGCCTTTCTTCAATTCCTCTGGAATGGATTCAGGAGTTTCGATAAACTCGCGATACATATCGGTAACGTACAACAAGCCATCGGGTGCGTTCGCAAAGTGGCAGGGACGGAACCAGACGTCTGTCGAAGCCAGAAATTCCGTCTTATCCTTAGACCGCAGCGCCTTGAAAGTGACTCCATCCGGTTGCAGAATGTCCCGGTGAATTAAATTGGCGCTGACGTCGCCAGTGAATAGGTTATTGGAATATTCTTCAGGAAAAACATCGCCTGTATAAATGGTGCCGCCACTGGCTGCGGTGAAAAATCCCTCAAGATACTCAACGCGTCCAGGGTTGGTGTCGTTATACCGCTTCTGCCGAATGTCGGTTCGGGAAACGCGCCATTGCTGCGGTTTGGTAAGCGGAAACATTGGCGAAGTGCCCTTGCCATGTTCTGAAATATCGAACGATACAGGGCCGGTTTCAAGCGTTGGTGCGCGGCTTAAATATTGCGCAGGCACAATGGCGTGACGCGTGTGAATCGTATTTTGAGTAATAAACCGGTTGCCCCAATCGTCCATCGTAAGGCCGAATTGCGCAGGACCGGAAACACGTTCAAACTGGCCAGTATCAAGTCGAAAACGAAAATCAGCACCACGCAGCAGCAGTGGTTCGCCAGACTTTCCAGGCACGGTGACCTTCGCATCAGCGCCATTGTTGGCCGCGTAAATCCAATTGTCGATGCCATAACGCAGGTTGGTGATGCGCCCCTCCGGATTCACTTTGGGCCAACCGGTGAACAGCACTTCTCGCTTATCTGCCTTGCCATCGCCATCGGTATCTTTCAAGAACAAAATATCGGGAGCGCATCCCACGATCAATCCGCCTTTGTACGGCAACAGACTGCTGACTTGCAGTAGCTTATCGGCGAAAATATAGCTCTTGTCAATTTTGCCGTCATGGTCGGTATCTTCAAGCACGCGGATGCGCGAAAGCGGGTCCTTGCCCGGCAATGGGTCATCCGGATAATCCATCATTTCGGCAACGTAGATGCGGCCGTTTTCATCCCACACCATTTCCACTGGGTCCACCACCTGCGGTTCACTTGCGAATAATTCCACCTTGAATGGCTCAGTCAGTCTCATCGCAGCCAGCGATTGTTCGGGCGTCATTGATGCCTGATCAGGATGATTCTCTTTCTTCCCGCAGGAGGAAATCAGTAGAGCCGCAAACAGAACAGTGCGAAAGCGGTTTTGCGATAGCATGGGAAGGTGCACGATTTATCATACTTTCGCGCTAACCTGGATGTCATTAAAGAACGGTTGGCCACCCGAGGATTCGATCTGGATGTAGCGACTCTAAGTTCGCAGGATTCCGAGCGCCGCAAGGCAATGACGGAGGCCGAGCAACTCCAGGCGTCCCGAAATGCCTCTTCCATGGAAATCGCCAAGTTGAAAAAAGCCGGCGAAGACACCACTGAAAAACAGGCCGAAATGCGGCTGATGGGTGAGAAAATTGCCGAGTTGCAAAAGCGTGCCGGCGAAATGGACGATCTGTTCCGGGCCGAGTTAGCAGGCATTCCGAACCTGCCTCATGAATCCGTCCCAGTTGGGAAATCAGCCGATGACAATGCTGAAATTCACAAATTTGGAACGCCTCGCGAATTCGATTTTCCACCGCAGCCTCATTGGGATCTAGGCGTGGATCTGGGATTGTTAGATTTTGAACGAGCAGCCAAAGTCACCGGCGCAAGGTTTGTGGTCTACATCGGCATCGGTGCCCGCCTGGAGCGTGCGCTTATCAATTTCATGCTGGACGTTCACACTCGCGAACACGGCTATACTGAAGTGCTTCCGCCCTTCCTGGTGAATTCCGCCAGTCTTTATGGCACAGGACAACTCCCCAAATTCGCTGAGGATTTATTCAAATGCGAGGGAACCGATTTCTGGCTTGCTCCAACAGCGGAGGTCCCGGTTACTAACTTGCTTCGCGATGAAACCCTGGATGCCGAGTCCTTGCCCATCAGCCTTTGTGCCTATACACCATGCTTCCGAAGTGAAGCCGGCAGCCACGGCCGCGACGTTCGCGGAATCATTCGCCAGCACCAGTTTCAGAAGGTGGAGTTAGTAAAATTCACTCGTGCCGAACAGAGCCACGCTGCTCTGGAAACGTTGACTTCCGATGCCGAAGACATCCTGAAGAAGTTGGAATTACCCTTTCGCAGAATGTTGCTATGCACCAGAGATATGGGTTTTTCTTCAGCCAAGACCTACGATTTAGAAGTGTGGTTGCCCGGACAAAGCGCTTATAAAGAAATTTCTTCCTGTTCTAATTTTGAAGGCTTTCAAGCGCGGCGCGCAAGCATCAGAACCAAAGTGGGGAAAGGCAAGGCTGAGGCAGTGCATACGCTGAATGGCAGTGGTTTAGCTGTTGGCCGCACCTGGGTTTCTATTGTCGAAAACTACCAGCAGAAAGATGGCAGTGTGCTGGTGCCAAAAGTATTGCAGCCCTATCTGAATGCGGAAGTGATAACCAAGCAAGGCAAGCTAGGCTAAAGGCGATAGGCTCCACGGGCCTTGAATTTCGGTCGCCAGAAATTCGGGCTCAACTCAGCGAATTCTTCGGAAACATAAGTTAAGTCCGGTTCCAGTCGCAGCAATTGATGTTCGCGGCTTAATTCTATCTCGCTCGCAATCTTCCGCGATCCACTCCCCAAGTCCCCAATCGCAGTGGCATAAGCCGGGTTTCGGATCGATCCATTACTCGACTTAAACACTTGGCGGCGCAAAGTCGCCACAACTCGCTGATTCTATTCAAGGCGGTCGGCTCAGTTGCGACTTTGTAGTGGCACAGTGATATATGTTTATCACTGTTTTCCCTTGTGATTCGGTAAATAGTATGCCTATAGT
>JAYTTF010000275.1:0-12746 GCA_043745195.1 Bryobacterales bacterium
ATTTAGAATCGAAAGAGCGCTCACCATTCAGGTGACAGATGGTTTCCACGCAACTGTCGGTGGGTACGGGAGTTGATCTATGGACGGTGCTTCAACTGCCGTTCTAGGTTCAAGAGCTTGCGCCGAAATTAGCGCGGCGCGTCCACGCGAAGGGTTGACCAGGCGATCATGGTGGGATTCGGCGGATAATGCGTCGACGACTTCTACAAGCAGACCGATAGCAGGGCTGCTTAAGAAGTCACTTGAAAGACACCCGTGGCTTGTTGGCTTATGCTTCGTAAGAACCCGATATCTTCAGTTCCTTCTCAGCTTCAAACCAATCCACTTCTGACGTTCCTTCGGGGTACCCTCTTTGCTCCCACAATGCATGGGCCAGCGAAACTATTTGCTCATGACTCGGGCTTAGTTGGGTTGGTTCAGTGGGAATTTCCTTGATCTTGGCTCGCTTGGTTCCTTGACTTGACATAAAAACACCTCGTTCTAAAGATCTGCGCGACTGGAGTCACATTAATATTGTTGCTGCATTAACCTTACCTCGTCGAACTCTTTGGAGGGTAACCACTAACTCAATTGCGGGTATATCGTAATTTTGTAAGCTAATTGCCCACAAACAAAAGGGAGGTGAACCTAAGTCCCCCTTCCCTTTCCATCGTTCGTCTCTAGTTGTTACTAGAAGGTGATTCTCAAGCCTAACTGCACTTCCCTCGGACCACTAGGTGCTCCATTGGCTCCTGTCACGCGTCCAAAGTTCGGACTAGTGATATCGCCGCTCGGATTGTTGAAATGCGGAGTATTGGAGAAGATCGAAGGACAAGGACACTGCATTTCGTCCTCGAAAGCTTGCCAGGTTCATGCCTCGCATTCGATAGTTTTACCAAATTTTCTAAGCTTGGTTAGGTCCGATCCAACCTTACCTCTTGCCGTTTTCAGGCATGTCCTGTATTCCGAAATATCACAACTTATTTACTGTTAAGTTGCGATCAATTGTAATGTTAGACTAAGATCAATTCAGCAAGCATTTCTTAAGGCATTTGCAGAAGGAGTCACTAGTCAATTGACCGAATCTTTGCCGGAGTTCTATTTTGACGTAATAATTTTGGGGGCAGGAGTGCAAGGGCTTTGTATGCTTGATCGTCTAAAGCAGGCAAACTATAACACTGTACTCCTCGACAACGCCGACCTCGGTATGGGTCAAACAGGCCACTCGCACTGTTACATACACCGCGGGCACATGTTTGTTAACGCTGAATCCGTGAAGTACACAAAAAATGCGGCGGGCCTCTGGGATACCTGGAGAGAAGCATCAAACTACAAAGGGGATGAAGTCGACTCGTATTTTATTTACAGAAGTGACTATGAAGAGAAGGCTCAAAAGGCTCGGGTTTCTTGGGAACTCGCGGAACTTGTGACAAAAGATGGAGTCGCGCCCACGACCCTTTCCAACAAGTGGACCACAAGTTTTGAGGTGCCTACCCAATGCCTGCCTTGGTCGGATTTGGCCCAGCATTTCTTATCCGGGCACCGCAATAGCGTTTGCCGCATTAGATCAATTGAAGACATTCAGAAGGTGGATAGGGGCGTCAAACTCATATGCGTGACCGCAGATGGACAACAAGGTACGCTATATGCCAATACCCTGGTACTTGCGGCTGGATCAGGAAACGTAACTTTAGCGTCAATGATACTTGAAGCTGGTCAGGTTGTGAAGGCATCCAGCGAGCCACTCTGTCAGGAGGTTTGCACGTTCATGCTGGCTATTTCCGGTCCGAAGGATTTGCTACCAACTTTTACGGGAATGCTTTTCCCTATAGGCTTCATCGCAACAAGAACTAAAGACGGGAAGAACTGCTGGTTGGTTTCAGATCGTCTAGATCAGTTTTTTGGCCTTCCAAATCCGACAAAGGCGGAGTGGTTGCGCGGAATGGTTCCGGCAATACAAGAAGCTTTTCCGATCCTGCGCGCACAGCCCGAAACTTTCGAATGGACTTGTTTTGAGGCAAAGAAGACGGAAGGTTCATTTAAGCGGGGCAAATTGCCGCCGCAAGTGACACTAAGGACCCTTAGCAATGATAGGAAAGTATGGGTTGTCTATCCCAACCTGTTTACTTTCGCTTTGGCGGGGGCCGATGAACTCCTTGTTCAATTAGATAATCCGGGTTCTTCAACGGACGGTTTTGCTGGATGGAGTAATTTTCAAAATGCATCCACGATCAAAGCTGAACAGTGGGATCGATCAAGCTACGAGAATTGGGATGATTTCCAGGCTCGATTCGTTGAGAGTGAAGTGAGCAGGTAACGGGCATTGATGGATCAAAACCAATTCGAAGCCTTGATTGAAATGCTATCAGGCGAGGAGGATGTAGCCTCGTTTGTCTCTAGGTTCCTTGAATCGGTTCGTCGCTGGATGGGCACAACTCAGTGTGTGATCTACCTTTTTGACAAAGATCGGGACGGCTTTGTGACTGGGCATAGCAGTACTTGTTTCATTCGGAGTAGTGACGTTCGCGTTAGGAAAATTCTGAATTCTCCTCGGGCCATGTTGGGGGAAGCAACTGTTGATGAGAATTTCATTCTTGCGCCTCTGGAAATTGCGTTCAGAAATGTAACCGTATTATCAGTTCGGATTCGGTCCGGAACATTTAACTACGGGATTCTCGAGGCCTATCAGGAACTAAATGGATCATTTGATGAAAGGCATGAGGCAATGCTCACTTTACTCGGACAGGTCGCGTCTCTTGGCGTTCGCAATCTTCGTCGCCGGGAGAAGCGATTCTTGCTGGCTCAAACGACTGAGCGGTTAGGCGGCCAAACCACAGTGGATGGATTGTTGGATGTTCTTTGCCAAGACATCCCTAAGTTGGTTGATTGTAAACGCGTCGCAATCGCGCAACTTGATCCCCAGACTTCGATTCTTGAAGTCAAAAACTTTAGCACCCCGCCGGATATCAAAGCAGGATCCCTACATGGAGGTGACGGGGTTTATTGGCGGGCAATGGAAGAAAAGAAGGAACAGCAATATGTAGCACAGGGACGCTCCTTAGAAGAGACGACATTGCTTTGGAATAATTCAGTTTCTGCGCTGGCAATTCCCCTTCTCGTGCACAGCGTAATTTTGGAAGATCAAAGCAATACCAGGAAAAACGTGGCGGTAGGTGTAATCTGTGTCGAGAGCCCTGCTCAATCTGCTTTTACCCAATTCGACGTAGACCTCTTGAAGGCACTCGCCGCACCTGCGGCACTCAGTCTACTGAGGCTTTCAATTGAAGCTAAATTTAAATTGCTTAGAGACGCCGAAACGAGACTTCTTGGAATTAGAAGAGAAAATGAAATCCTCAATATTTTGGCTGAGGAAGTCATCAATACTCTTGGCTTCGAACACTTAAACATATCGCTAGTGGATTTCAGTGCCGGCAGGATAAACTCGAAATGCGTCAAAGGCGGGTACATCCCTGAGGCGGACGCTGCTCGGTTTATGAGTATGGCGTCTCATTGTACACATGCTGAGCCGACTCCGAACGAGGATATTCAATCTTGGGTTGTGAGAGAGAAAAGGATTATAGTCCCCCCGGAGAACAGCAAATATTTTGATGAAGCCATTCACCATGAGTTTCATTTGTCCGGGCTCATTCGAGTCTACGTTCCCATGATCGTTGCAATCGACGGCAATGCCATTGGTACAGTGGAGGCGGGGTATCGTCGTGCAAATTTGCCACAAATTTTTGACCGTGACGTTCAGATCCTAAAGCAATTCGTTGATCATGCGACTGCAGTAATTGATCAAAGCAGAAAGTTAAAAATTGCCGAGATTGTTCACGAACTAAAATCACCATTGATTGGAATCAAGAACAATGCCGAGTTTCTCGATCTACACTTGGGTGGAGGAAGAATCACACCTTTTACAGAATCGCGGTTACTCTCGGGGATAGTTACGGACTGCATGACGTCATTGGCCCAGGTTGGTCGATTGGCACACCTTTATGGTGGTCCACCTGTTGAAGAGAGAGTTGCAGAAAGTTTGGTCATGCAAGAAATTGTCTTCAAAACTCTTTTTTCTATGGCTCCCAAATTTAAGGATAGAAAAATAGTCTTCAAGACGCAGGTGTCTTTCGATAAGAAAGATGGTACCCGAGTCATCGCAATGGTTGACAGATCGAGAATTAACCAAGTGTTTTTTAATATCATCGATAACGCAATAAAGTATGGTGGGGAGAGGCGCGAATTCAAGTTGAAAGTTGAAGTAAGGGAAACTCACGAATACTGGGTGATCAGTGTGAGCGACAATGGCATAGGAGTTGAGACCGAATTCACAGATCGGATATTTGAGGAAGGGTTTAGATCGCCAAATGTCCGGTCGCTTAATATTACCGGGACAGGTGTTGGACTTCCTCTTGCAAGGAGGATTATGCGTGACATGGGTGGGGATTTGGTTTTGGCAAGCAATGAAAAACCAACGGTATTTGATGTCTTCCTCCCCAAGAGTCCCAAGACTGGAGTAAACCATGAAAATATTCGTACTTGACGATGAGATGCATACAATTGAAGGGATTGTGCTCCAGCTAGGAATTGAGGGGCACTCAATAGTTTTCGAATCACTTGTTGAGGATGCAGCATCTTGGTTAAGTAACCTGCAAAACGCATGCGACGTACTTGTATTAGATATTATGATGATTTCGGAACCGACTTTTCAGATGGATGTAACTAAAGATGGGCTGAGAACTGGAGTTGAGTTTTTTAAGTTTGTGAGGAGTCTACGACCTTGTTTGCCAGTCGTTGTACTAACCAACAGCGCTGAATCTGAAGTTGAGGAGTTTTTCTCAAAACAGCATGCTTGTAGATATTTTCAGAAAGAAGATTTTACTGTTTCAGATGCAGGGTACATTTTGGAGAAATTCGTCAATAGTTGTAATAAGGGGTAGAGCGAGTAAGCCCGGCGAAGGAGCATAAATGGAAAATCGGCGAATCGACGTCGCAGAAACCGCTTGGGATGTTGTTCAAGCCGCAATTGATCCCGCCAGCGTGCAGTGTCATAAGGCTGCTGGCGTACCAAACTTACAACCCTCACTAGCATCATGGAAAACACCCTCAGAATCAATCTCCCCCGAAAGGCCGGATGCTCTCTTGGTTTGTGCGTACAATCTGAGCGTAATAACTCAACGTTCACAAATATTGTCTGAGAAGCTGCAACTGCAGCTCAAAGGTTTTTCAATTGCCACACTCAACTCACTTTACCCTGATCAGAGAAAACCAAATACATTTGCGTCGGTAGCATTCATGACTCGTTGTAGGAATTTTCTTGCGCCAGTCCTTTTGGCGTTGCACGAGGTACTGAAACGTGGGAACTTATCGGATCAGGTAGAAAGAACTGCGTACACCGTTCAAAGGGACTTGTGCAGCGCATTTGAAAAAGACATGGTGCTACTGTACAAATTCGGAATGAAAGAAAGAGGTACGTCTGAACCCCGCGGATCGCTATTCTTGGCGGCGAGCGAGAGGAATTTAGGGCAAGTGGAGATGTCTGAGTCGAGTTACAGTCTGAGACAATTGACCGCGCTGTTAGTCTTGGGCGAACAACCAAAATCAAGTGTTTGCAGGGTTATTGGCGAATGGGGCGGTCTCAATGAAAGCAGCCTGTTGTGTAGTGCCCTCGCCGGTCGGAATGATAAGACACAGGTGATCGCTACCATTGGAGCGCTGGGGAACATCGGTGGGCCAAAATCAGTTCGAGTACTATGCAATGTCAAGAATGAACCTCTTTCAACCCCTGAATATTGGGGTAGTGTAATCTCTGTACTTGAAGATTTGATAGTGCATTCTCGTGACGAGATGGTCGAGCGTGAGCATGACACGGTCCGCGATATCCGTGATGCCCTGCGTTTTATGCGGAGTGCCGCCAAATTCGATGCAATTGTAGCAAAGCATGCAGGCGACGTATTGCGTCTAATTCAATCCTGATGATGTCAGTTTCGTTTTAGTCAGTTCTTCTTCAACTGCTGTTTTGGGTTGAGTCAATAGCGTGTCTGGCGTCAATCTGTGCCAGTCACACAAGCAAAAAGGGAGGCGGACCTAAGCCCTCCTCCCTTTCCATCGGTCGTCCCTAGTTTGTTACTAGAAGGTGATTCTCAAGCCTAACTGCACTTCCCTCGGACCACTAGGTGCTCCATTTGCTCCTGTCACGCGTCCAAAGTTCGGACTCGTGATATCGCCGCTCGGATTGTTGAATTTAGGCGTATTGGAGAAGTTAATCGCCTCAGCTCGCAATTGCAGTTTCCACCGTTCGGTCACAGAGAAGGTACGGAACAAAGATGCGTCCAGGTTGAAGAAGCCAGGACCGCTCAAAATATTGCGCCCCAGGTTGCCAAACGTTCCGGCCGCAGGCGCAGTGAATGAGGAAGTATCGAACCAGAAGGTACCCGGTCCAACTCCCTTCAGCACTTTGAATTCACCGGAAATGTTCGGTGTATTCGCATTCCCTGGAGCGTTGATGATACCGCCCGCCACACTCAAGTTAAACGGTTCACCAGTCTGCAGAGTAAGTATCCCGTTTACCTGCCAGCCGCCCAGAATCATAGCAGCAGGACCCGACGTCAGGAAGCTCTTGCCCTTGCCAAACGGCAGTTCGTAAATATAGCTTTGTACAAAAACATGGCGGCGGTCGCCATCGGCTCGTGCCCGGTTGCGTTGCGGGTTAATGTACACCCACAAGCCGCCATTGTCAGAACCACTCAAGTCAATCGCTTTCGCCCAGGTGTAAGCAGTAGTCAAGCTGAAACCATTGGAAAACCGACGATCCAGCTTAGTTTGTAAAGAGTGATAGTTGGTGCTGGTTCCAAAGTAGATGTTGTTTGTATCAGCATTGCGGCCAAACTTAACGTTCAGCGGACGGCCACTGGCACCAGAATTGGGGATTATGCTTGCATTCAGGTTGTAATTGGCCTTAATTCCCACCCCATGGTTGCCAACATAGGCCGCTTCCACGGTGAAGTTCTTTGGCAGCGTCCGTTGAATAGCAATGTTCCAACTTTGGATATACGATTCCCGCACATCCTTGTCAATCGCGTTGAATACCGAAGATGGTGCGTTGGGGATAATTCCATTTGCCGGAACGGCAAACGGCTTGAATGCCGGGAACCCATCGGCCATAGCGCCGGCTGGACTCCAGGAGTTCCTTGCTTCGAATGCGTTGTTTTCCCGCACGGGGAAGTTAAACGCGTAACCGTTATCCACCAACGGCGCCCAGCTAATGCCGTAACCCATTCGAACAACAGTCTTTTCGTTATGGCGATAAGCTGCACCGAAACGAGGTGCGAAATTGGTGAGAAAATTCTTACGACCCAGGTTGAGTGGATTGCTTCCCACTCCAGCCAGCACAAGGCTGTTATTTGTGGGGTCGTAGTTAGAAAAACCACCAGCAACACGGGGAACGCCAGGGGGCCACAATTCATGCCGCAGACCAATGTCAACCGTCAGCTTTGAATTCACCTGCCATTTGTCCTGCACATAGCTAAACCACGGGCGTTGAATAAAAGTAGGGAAAATCAAAGGTAAGTCGCGACCATATTGATTGGGACGATCCAGCAAAAAACTGCCGAAAGAGTTTGCCAGTGTTGTCCCGCCGCTAACGCCAACTACTCCAGCTGCGCTCCTGGTGATTAGCTGGGTGCTAGCTTCATTGAATGAATACCGTCCACGAGGACTGAACGTCTGGTTCTGTAGTAACTCATCGCGATTGCGGCGGTAGTCCACACCAAACTTAATTGTGTGATTGCCCAGTGTCTTGGTAGTGTTCACCACAAAGTTCAAGTTTGTTTCGCCACGTTCCCAGGGCAAGCTTGGAGAGTAACCAACAATTGGGTTGGAAAATCCATTCACATTGAAATTGGGCACACCGCCTGTGAAATCGGAAACGTTCACACCTTTAATGCCAAGTTCATCAGCGGTCTTCAAAGCTTTATCGGCATTGTCAGCGTTGTTGCGATAGTACATAATGCCGATGCGCACATCCGAAAGTATCGTGGGGGACCAGATTCGCGTATAGCCAAGTGCACCGTTATACGCCTTTTGAATTCCAGTTCCTGCGAAATCTCTGGGACCACCGCCTTTTACACTATAGAGAGGAGGATCAAAAATTTCCGATTTCTGGATGGAGTAACGTAACGACATGCGATCTTTATCGGAGATCTGATGATCCACTTTAATGTCGCCGCCATTGGTGTCCTTCTTGCGAACAGTGGCTGTTTCGAAATTCTGATTCAGCCCAGAACTGCGATTGGGTTGGGGAATCAGCGCCAGCACTTTTGCAGAGATGGGGCTAATGCGGTTGGTTGGAATAATGTTGCCGGGAAAAGGCGTGCGGCCCAAGGAATCGGCGTCTCCAGTTGCAGGGTCAAATACCGGCTGTGCTCCGACCGAAAGGTTACCTGTTCGAAATTGGGTTGTAGGTATTGTGTAAAGGTGAAAATCGCCACGACGATCACGGATGCCCTGGAAATCAGCGAAGTAGAAAGTTTTGTTGCGGCGAATAGGCCCACCGATCGTACCACCGAACATATTGTAAGTGGTCACGGGTCTGCGGGACGCAAAGAAACCACGGGCCCCCAACTTACTCACTTTGTTGAACTCAAACAAGCTGCCATGAATTTCGTTGCCACCGGATTTGAAGTTCACGTTAGTAACAGCACCACCAGCGCGTCCCAACTCAGCTTCATAGTTCGATGTGGTTACGTCCACAGTCTGCAGTGCTTCTATAGGAGGAATCATAGCGGTCAACAATCCAGTGCGCTGGTTGTTGTCTACGCCTTCCATTTGAACGTTATTGGAAAGCCGCGATTGGCCATTCACACGCGTCGCCAGTGAATCCTGCACGTTGAAGAATTCCGAGTGAGGACGGAATGCCCGCACGGTTCCTGGTACCAGGTTCAGCACACTTTGAAAGTTACGGTTATAAGTCAATGGCAGATCGGCCAGTGTGCGTGTTTCAATCTTGCGGCCGGTGTCGGATCGATCAGTTTGCAGCAATGCGCTTTCCGCCGTAACGTTCACCACTTCGGTGATGGCTCCAGGAGAAAGTTCCAGGTCGGCACGGATTGTGGAATTTACAAGAACGTCGATTCCAGTCTTAATCGCTTTGCGGAAACCTTGCAGTTCTACTTCCACGCGATAACTGCCCGGTTGAATACTGGGAAAAGAATAGTTCCCACTTTGGTTTGAAGTTGTGCCTTGAGAAATTCCCGTGCGAGTTTCCGTAAGAGTTACTTTCGCGTTGGGAGCTGCTGCTGCGGATGAATCAGTTACGGTGCCAACAAGGCTTCCGGTGACGGCTTGCCCAAAGGCTAAGCACGGGATTAAGGTTAAGACAACCAGAAGTTTGGCTGCCAGGAGGTGAGTTTTTTCGAACATGGAGATCCCCTTGATTCGGCAGGAAGCTCAACAGCCCCCACTACCGATAACGGCAGCTTACTATACCGTTAACTTCGAAGCAAGCCTTGTGGATAATTTAACTCAAGAGTTTCGCCTACGGGAACCGCTGCCCAAACCTGGAATAGTTCCGCGCGGCGCTTGCGTATGGCAGCCCGGCGATCAGCCCCAAGAACCATCTTCACGAGTGCAGCGCAGGACGCCCCGAGGTCAACTAAGAAAGAAGCGCAAAACGGACTCGCTTCGGCGAACCACTGCCTGTTTCTTCAAATGCATTGCGCCGCGCCGAAGCGGCCTTTGCGCTACTAAAGCTTCCGGTAAAGAATATTGCGGTACTCAACCTTAAACGGAGGCCCGACGTGCATTTGGAATCCCAGTAATCCCTCCGGTACGAAGTTCTTTGTATCCTCGTCAATGGTCGCACTAATTAACTGGCCGTTCAAAATCTGGATCATCACCGGTCCGCGCGCGATGATGTGGTACTGATTCCAACCTTGAACATTCACCACACCTCGCAGCATTTTGTTATCTCCGATAGTGGCCAACACCTTGTATTTAGGGCCTTCGGCAATCCGAGTTACATCGCCTCGGCGCGCCAGAACAACGTGCCCAGGTTTGCGGCCGCGCTCTTCGTGCAGGTTACCTGTGTAGCCATTGCTGATATCTAGATCCGCTTGATAGCCCTTCAAAACCCATTTGCCGATCTCTGGCATTTCAACGCTGCGGTACTGAATGCCACTATTGGTTCCGCTGAGTTTGAATTCCACCTTCAACTCAAAATCCTTCACCTTACCGTCGCGCCAAATAAGGAAGCTATTTGTTTTGACAACTTTTTCGGGTGTGCTTTCTCCGATGATTTCTCCATTTTCGGCCCGCCAAAAAGTGGTGTCACCGTCCCAACCGCTGAGTGTTTTGCCGTCGAAGATTGAGACAAAACCAGTGTTGTCGTCAGGCTGGTATTCAGGATAGATGCCACCGCCAGCGGGGCGTCCGGCAGGTGCTTGAGCAAATGCCAAACTCAATGAGATGGCAAGAAGGGATAATGGTTTTATCAGGGACATTGTGCTTTGAATTCTATCGCACTAACGCCCGGAACTGCCAAACCCGCCCGCCCCGCGTTCCGATCCGCCTAAATCACTCTCCACCCATTCCACCGCTTCATACTTGGCGATCACCATTTGCGCAATGCGATCTCCCTTCTTCACGGTGTAGTTCTGCTTGCCCAAATTCAGTAAAATTACGCGGATCTCTCCGCGATACCCGGGATCAATTGTCGCCGGCGAATTGGGCAGTGTGATGGCTTGCTTCAACGCCAATCCACTGCGGGGGCGCAATTGGCATTCATATCCTGAAGGAATTTCTACTGACAGCCCGGTGGGAACTAAAGCTGGAACATTCGGCTCCAAAATCACCTCGGCCACCGAGCAAATATCCATGCCCGCGTCCTCTAAAGGGCCGTGCGCATACTGCGGCAGAACCGCATCTTCTGAAAGTCTTTTGATCTTGATTTGCATGTTGTGAGACGGTCTTAAGTTAACATGTTAAGTTACCATGCCGAAGACCCAAGGGCGCGTCGTCAGTGTCGCCCCCATGCCACCTGAAAAATGTGCGTACGCTTTAGCCCGCTATAGCCGCTCGCCTGATTCCATCCGCGAATCCATCGATTGGGTCCGTACCCACGATTCCTCAAAGTTTCTGGATAGTTTTTATTTCCAATATGGCCACGCATCCATCGCCGACCTTGGCCACCTTGTGATTTGCCTGGAAGGGGTCTCCGAACTGGCCGCCACCGAGGCTGAAGATGAGCAGCTGTGGGATGGCCAGGCGAAGTCGTCACGCTATCAGGATTTTGGATCGGCTGGCTTCATTACTCCGCCCGATCTGGATGAGGCACAAGCAGCCGTTTATCAATCGGCCAGCGCTGCGCTGTTGGAAGCTTACCGGCATGTCCATGAGCAATCGCTGGAACATTTAAAAGACAAGCTTCCCCGCCCGGAGGCTATGAAGCCCGATGCCTACTTGCGCAATATTACTGCTCGGGCGTTCGACGTTGCCCGCTACTTCCTGTTCTGGGGCATCCCGACGAATGTTGGACAGATCACAAGTATCCGCACGCTGGAACGCCAGATCCGCCGCATGAAGGCGTCTGAATTTGCTGAGGTTCGTGACTTGGGTGCGGAACTGGCCCAGGCATGTGCATCAGAGCCAGGTTGCTTGTGGGACAAAGATGGCAGCCGCGAACCACTGGCCCCTACGCTTGCAAAGTATGTAGATCCGGACGCCCACCTGATCGAATCGACAAAGGCGTTAAAGCAATGGGCGTCTCAAAATTTGCCAAAGTCGAGGGGCACTGAATTTGGCGACGTGGACTTGTCTAAGCCAACGGACACCCCGGCTGACATTGTGGCAACACTGCTCTATCCGGTAACCAACCGCCCGTTCCGCGAGTTATACGAATGGGCCTGCGGTGTAAGTGCCGCTGTACGCAAAGAAGTGATTGACACGGCTTTGGCTTCACGCACGCGGGAAGAACTGCTGCGCGGATTCCGCGGTGGTTTGTATTGCTATGACATGGTGATGGACACCGGAGCCTATCGCGACTTTCATCGCCATCGCCGCTGCCAACAGTTCCGTCAGTCGTATGAGGGGAACCTTGGATACGATACACCGAGCGTGATTGGTGAAGCGGGTTTAACGGATTACTATCGCACAGCCATGGAATCTGCTTGGACTGCGATGCGCCTACTGCCCCAACCAGCGGCACAGTACCTTTTGCCGTTTGCGGGAAAATCGCGATTCCTTTTCAAGATGGATTTTGCTGAAGCCGAGTACATTTCCCGCTTGCGAAGCGGAGTGAAGGGGCACTTCAGTTACCGCAAAATTGCGTGGCGAATGAAAGAAGAGATGGAGAAGTTGGAACCGGAGTTAGGGCGTTTGATCGAAGCGACGCCACCGTGGGTGGAAGATCCTCTGGTGCGATAGTTGCAGCCTACTCATCGACAGGGATCAAGACACGTTCATATAATCCGGCGTCGATCTAGCCTGCTGATCAAGCAGCAAAGAGAGTGCCTCTGCCATAGGTTCGTCAGCAGTGCGATAGTTTCTATAAATGAATCGTCCCGCCCACTGCATGTGATTTTGAATTGGCCCGCGTTGCTGACCCGCCAAGAATTGCCAGGACCCCGTAAAGAGCCTAATTCAGACCGGTCGCCAGATCCGTTCAAACTCCAGCACAAACCCATCCACGGGGCCTTCGCCCTCAAGCTGCAGGATGCCGGTGCGAGTTTCAGGCTCCTGCCCAGGGCGGTAAATCGTAACGGATTGCTTCTTTG
>JAYTTF010000276.1:0-41882 GCA_043745195.1 Bryobacterales bacterium
ATCCACGCGGCCACCTTTGGTGAAAACATTCCATCCCCCATCGGGCCGCTTTCGCGCATCAATGGCAAGCACCACCGCTTGCGACCCGAACTCGGCACTTAATTCAGTGATCAACTCTGGCCGACGAACAGCGGAGGTATTCACGCTGACCTTGTCCGCACCTGCCATCAGAATTTTACGTGCATCGACAATGCTACGAATGCCGCCGCCAACGGTGAGGGGAATAAATACTTTGCGCGCGGTGCGGGCCACAACATCCACCATGGTGTTGCGCTCGTCACTGGAAGCGGTGATGTCAAGAAATACCAACTCGTCGGCGGACTGTTCGTTGTAGCGTGTGGCCAATTCAACGGGGTCGCCTGCATCGCGCAGGTTAACGAAGTTGATACCTTTCACGACGCGGCCGCCGGTGACGTCAAGGCAAGGGATAATGCGTTTTGCAAGCATGGAATCGAAGGTCCAGGAGTGATCAGAGTTCGACAAAGTTTTTCACAATTTTCAGGCCAAGAGGCCCTGATTTTTCCGGATGGAACTGTACGCCGAACACGTTGTCTGCTTCCAGTGCAGCAGTAAATGGTTCGACATATTGGCAGGTGGCCGCAGCCTGGGGAACTACCGGGGCAAAATAACTATGGGCAAAATACAAATACGGACGTTCCCCCATGCCACGAAATAGTTGAGAGTTGGCCTTGGGCTCCACTTCATTCCAACCCATATGCGGCACTCTGGCATCTTCGGAAAATCGTCTGATCATTCCAGGAAATAATCCCAAGCCCTTCACACCCGGGGCTTCTTCGCTTTCTTCAAACAGAGCTTGCAGACCAAGGCAGATTCCTAGAAATGGAATGCCCGCTTCAATTCGATTGAGGATGGTTTGACGGACGCGCATGGCATCCAGAGAGCGCAGCATCTGACCAAAATGACCAACACCCGGCAAAATGATTTTGGAGGCTTTGTTGAGGCCCTCAGCGTCGTCCACCAATGTGTAGGTTGCGCCAATTTCTGCCAGCGTATTTTGAACACTGCGAAGATTTCCGGCACCATAATCAAATACGGCGATCATAGTAATCCTTTGGTGGAAGGCAACTGATCTTTCAAGCGAGCGTCAGTGGAGCAGGCAAATTTCATGGCTCGAGCGAAGCATTTGAAGATGCCTTCAATCTTGTGATGGTTGGAACGGCCATAGAGAATCTTGGCGTGCAGATTGCCGCCAACATGCACTGTGAATCCGTCAAAGAAATCATGCAACAGCTCTGTTTGCAGGCCTCCCACGTGAACCACTTTTACTTTATGGTCATACACTAAGGCCGGTCGGCCGCCCAAATCCACGGCAACAACGGCTAGCGTTTCATCCATTGGAAGCACAAAGTAGCCAGCGCGATTGATGCCTTTGCGATCACCTAAAGCTTTGGAGAACAGTTGCCCCAACACAATGCCCACATCTTCCACAGTGTGATGCTGATCCACGTCCAGGTCGCCGGCGGCTTGCAATTTCATATCGAAGCCACCGTGCTTGGTGAACAGCTCAAGCATATGATCCAGAAAACGGATGCCTGTGTTGATTTCGTATTTGCCCTTGCCTTCAATTTTCAGCGTGCCGCGAATTTGGGTTTCTTTAGTGATGCGTTCTACGGAGGAAATTCTTACTGGCATAGGAAAGTCTCCAGTTGATTGATGTCGTCAAGCACAGCAATGGCACCTTCGTCCCACAGAAGTTTGGTGGTTATTTCCGCCTGCAAACTGGCCGGATGATTGATGCCGATGAAGGGCATTCCAGCAGCGGCGGCGGAGCGAGCATCATCCACAGTGTCGCCAATGTAAAAGTATTCAACATGGGGAATTAGAGTTTGGATGAGCTCCAGACCTTCGGGGCCGGGCTTGCCTATTTTCACTTCGTCCGCGCCGATAAGGGGATGGAATTTCAGCATAGGGGCAAAACGGTCAAGGGTTATTTTCGCTTCTTCTTTGGTTCGGCCAGTGAAAATGGAGAAACGAAACTTCTTGTTCAAACGTTCCAGCGAGCCTGGATTGGCGATCCAGCGTTCCCGCCACATGAGCCCTTCTTCTGGCGCTGAGCCATAAAATATTTTTTGAAAGTGATCCACTACAGTGTCATAGTCAACAGCAGTTCCAAGGTCGGCTGCCATTTTTTGAGACAGCAACCAATCGTTATTCCATCCACCTTGATTCTTGTAGTCCTGAATCAAATTAGGGGTAATTGGTTTTCCTGTGAAATGTTTCACTGTGGCGCAAATGGCGGCGCGGTAGGATTCGTGCACATCCACAAGCACACCATCCATGTCGAAAATAATTAAGTCTTTGGTAACTACCATATGGCCGAAAGTTCCTCCAGAAAGCGCCGGATCTGGTCCCGCGTTCCAACCGTGACGCGGACACACCCAGGCAGTTCGTAGCTGCGATCCCGCACCAGAATGCCCCGATTTCGAAGCGCGTCGCGAATTGGAATTGCCCTATCTCCAGCATGCAGCAAAACAAAGTTTGCCTGGCTTTGGAAGTAGGGAATTTTCAACTCTTCCAGACCCACGTACAGCAGTTCGCGCGCCGCCAGCACTTCAGTAACGTAGCGGCGGATGTAGCCTTGATCACGCACTGCGGCACGGGCGGCAAGAGCTGCCAGAGAATTCACGCTGTAAGGCGACTGCGCTTTGTGCATCCACTTGATGTTCGACGCACTGGAGAATAAACAACCAAAGCGCATTCCCGCCATTCCATACACTTTAGAAAAGGTACGGCTAACGAAAAGGTTTGGATATTCAGCCATCATCGGGAGGGCTGTGACGCCGCAGAATTCATAGTAAGCCTCATCAATCAAGACCGCAGCATTGGGAGCTTTTTTAAGGATCCGTTCAATACCGTCGAGGTTGGTACCAGTGCCAGTTGGATTATTTGGATTGGCGATGAGAATCGCCCGAGTGGATGGGGTGATGGCTCCTAACAATTCCTGCAGGGGGAATTCCAGTTTGGCTACGCGGTAATCAATTTCCCGAACCACGGCACCGGCCACTTCCGAATAGAACTTGTACATTGCGTAGGTGGGCCGCAAAATAAGCACTTCATCGTCGTCGTCAACGTAGGTGTTCACCAGCACCTGAATGGCCTCGTCGGTGCCGTTGGTGAAAAGCATTTCTTCGTCTGCTACCTGGAAAAACTGGGCCAGTTCCTTTCTTGCATCGGAGTACTCGGGATAAACGGCGAGATCATTTTCAACCAGATTCTCGGCTATAAACTGAGTTACCCGTGGAGAACAGCCAATAGTATTTTCGTTGAAATCCAAGCGCAGCTTGTCGACACGGTCGCCGGTGGGCGGCGAATATGGGGCCATGCGTTCTACCGCTGGGCGCGGCCTTAGTTCCTCTTTCGGCACCGTTCAGCTTCTCCTTTGTTCCTTTTTAAATCTGGCTTCAACACTGCGCGCATGGGCTTCCAAGCCTTCGGCGCGAGCGAGCGTTGTAATGGCAGGCTGCAATTTTTCCAAAGCCTTGCTCGACAGTTGTTGGGTGGAAATGATCTTCACGTAATCAGCCGAAGATAGACCACCGCGAAGACGAGCGGCACCTGAGGTCGGCAGAACGTGATTGGGTCCCGATGAATAATCTCCAGCAGCTTCAGGACTGTTAGGGCCAATGAAAATACTGCCGGCGTGGCGGATGGACGGAACCAGACTGGCGTCGGGAATACTTAAATGTTCAGGCGCAAATTGATTTGAAATTTCCACAGCATGCTGCAACGACTTCACCAAAATAATGGCGCTGTTGTTATTGATGGCGATGCGCGCAGTTTCAGCCGTTGACAGCGTGGCTAGTTGGATTTCAATTTCACTCGCCACTGCGATGGCCAATGCTTTCGAAGTAGTCAGGAGAACCGCTGAGGCATCTGTATCGTGTTCGGCCTGAGCCAACATATCAGCGGCGATCCAAGAAGGGTTTCCTTCGGATGCGATGATGAGGATCTCAGTTGGGCCGGCAATAAAATCGATGCCCACTTCGCCGGCCAACAACTTTTTCGCAGCCGCTACATAGATGTTGCCCGGTCCGACAATACGATCAGCTTGCGGTACAGTTTCCGTTCCGTACGCGAATGCCGCTATGGCTTGTGCTCCGCCCATTTGATAAACATTCTTAACGCCAAGCAGGAAGGCCGTACCGAAGATCTCAGTTACCGGCCGGGGAGACGCCACGCACACATTCGGTACGCCGGCAACCTGCGCTGGAATCACTGTCATCAATAAGGTGGAAGGAAGCGGATAGCGGCCAGAGGGGATGTACGCGGCAACGGTATCGAGAGGGCGGACAACTTGCCCCAACCGCAAGCCAGGGGCCACTAACTTCGATTTTGCTTGAGGCAGTTGCAACTCTGCAAAGGCGCGAATATTTGCCGAGGAAATTTTCACTGCGTCGCGAAATTGCTTCGAGAGTTTCTTTTCTGCGGCTTTCAATTCAGAAAGAGGTACAGCAACGGTTCCGCGGTCGAGCTTGTCAAATTTACGAGCATATTCCAACAATGCTTTGTCGCCGCGTGTGCGCACGGCTTGAAGAATGGGACGGACAATTTCCTCCGCCTCTTCAAAGCGCGCCGCCTTGCGGGAGAGTATAGCTGGTACTTGCCTGCTGTCTACGATTCTGATCATATGCTTACATCACTATCTTGTTCAGCGGATATTCCACAATGCCCTGAGCCCCGGCTTCCTTCAGGCGAGGAATAATTGTGCGTACTGTTGTTTCTTCAAGGATGGTATTCAGAGCCAGCCAGTTTTCATCACTCAAATGGGAGATGGTAGGTTTCTTCAAGGCAGGCAGCACGGATAGGACGCGCTCCAAATTCGCCTTTTCCACGTTCAGCATGAGGCCAACTTTACCCAACGCGTTGATAGCGCCGTCCAGCAGCATTTTGATATCGCTTAATTTGCGGCGCTTCCATTCGTCCGCCCAGGCTGTTTTATTGGCGATTAACTGTGTATTCGATTCCATGATAGTTTCTACAATTCGCAAATTGTTCGCGCGCAAGGAGGATCCAGTTTCTGTCACTTCAACAATTGCGTCAGCCAGCACCGGAGGCTTTACTTCAGTAGCACCCCAACTGAATTCCACTTTGGCATTCACTCCATTGCGCTCCAAATAACGCTTGGTGGCATTCACCAGTTCGGTTGCAATCACCTTGCCTTCCAAATCTTTCACAGTTTTTACGGGAGCAGATTCGGGAACGGCCAACACCCATCGAACTTTACCAAAGCTTTGCTTGGCATACACCAGATCGGCAACAACTTGCACATCAGCTTCGTTTTCGACAACCCAATCGAAGCCCGTAAGTCCGGCGTCCAAAACACCATCCTGCACATAGCGAGCCATCTCTTGCGCGCGGATCAACATGCATTCTATTTCCGGATCGTCGATGCCGGGAAAATAGGAACGGCTGGAGATATTAATGTTGAATCCAGCGCGACGGAACAGATCCACCGTGGCGTTTTCAAGACTACCTTTTGGAATGCCCAATTTTAGTTTCTTCATGATCAACTCTTGTAAACGGAATTCGGATCGTAGGTTTGCTTTTCAGTGACGGTCCATTCGTCACCCTGCAAGGTACGGTAAAAGCAGCTTTGGTAGCCATCGTGGCAAACACCTGGACCAAGCTCTTCGCCTTGGATCAAAAGCGCGTCCTTGTCGCAATCAGTTTGAATCGATTTGATGACGATTTTATGCCCCGAGGTTTCCCCTTTTAGCCACAACTTTTTGCGGGAGCGGCTGTAAAAGCAAGCATAGCCAGTTTCACGAGTGATGCGGAAGGATTCCTCATTCATATAACCAACCATAAGGACGCGGCCGGTTTTGTGATCCTGAATGACGGCAGTAATCAGTCCATCGAGTTTTGCAAAGTCCAAATCCATATTGATTCCCTACTGCTAGCTTGAAAAAGAAAAAGCCCGCCTTTTTGGGGCGGGCGTCTTTTCAATTCCATGTTTGAAAATTGTTTAAGAACAGGCCCGCGCACGCACTACGTCCGCATGATGATGAGGATGATGGTGGACGGCGCAAGCAGTGAACGGCTTCATGAACTTTCTACTATAGCAAAATCGAAGTGAATGAACAGCGAATTCTTCCATGACTTTTCAAATTCCGATAAGATAAGACCCATGTTCAGACGATCATTCGTTGCGGTACTCAGCGCGGGCATGGCGACCCGGCGATTGTTGGCACAAGCAGTTACAGACGGCACCTCAATGAGCGCCGAAGTAAAAGTGGAAGGGGTGACGAACGGTTCGCCGCATGCAGGGAAAATACTGGCGGCGATTCAACCTCACTCGGACGACATCCCAATTTTCGCAGCAGGCACCGTGGCAAAGCTAATCCGCGAGGGCTATAGCGGGTACTTGATTCGAATGACCAATGACGACATGGCTGGCCCCGGCACAATAGGCGATACAGTATTGGCGAACGAAAAAGACAACGACGCAGTGGCACGTGTGTTGGGATTGAAAAAAGTATTCAATTTGAATTATGCCAATCATCAGATGGACAAAGAATCGCGCTTGGAAATTAGAGCACGGCTTATCTTCCTGTTCCGTTTGCTGAAAGTGGATACGGTGATTTGCTACGATCCAGTGGCACATTACGAAGAGAATCCCGATCATTACGTAACGGCCCAAAGTGTGGAGGCCGCCTGCTGGATGGCAGGTGGATCAAAAGACTACCCGGAGCACTTTGCGGCGGGGATGAAACCCCATTCGGTGCGGGAAAAATATTATTTCTCGCGTGGGCCGCAAGTGGTGAATCGTGTGGTGGACATCAGCAGCACAATCGATCTGAAGGTTGCCGCTAACCGAGTGAACCTAGCCCAAGGCCCCGGTGGCGAAAGCGGCGCGGCTCTGCGAAAATCATTGGCCGATCGTGGTATGAAACTGCCACTTCTGGGTGATGATGATCAAACGGCATCGAACCAATACATTAAGCATTTAGTCCTGCAGCGCGATGCCGAAGTGGGCAAGCGTTATGGCTTGGCCTTTGCCGAACCGTTCCACTATATTGGTCCAGAGCCTGATCGTGTGGAAGATTATGTCCGCAAGAACGCAGTGAAGGTGAAGCCATGAAAAAGCTGTTTCATTTAGTGCAGTTCGCGTTATTGGCAGGAGCGCAAATTCCCGATTGGCGTCATATCACTAACGGCTCGATTATCCCTGACGAGACGTACGCCGACCAACCCTACGTTGTGAAAACCAGCGACGGAGCATGGCTTACTGTAATTACAACCGGCAGCGGTAAAGAAGGGGAGGGTGGGCAGCACATCATCAGTTTGCGGAGCAAGGATCAGGGTAAGATTTGGGAAAAATCAGTTGACGTGGAACCATCCAATGGGCCGGAAGCCAGCTACGCTGTGCTGTTGAAAGTGCCTAGTGGCAGGGTGTATGTATTTTATGACCACAACACCGATAACATTCGCCAAGTAATTGCGGACAGGCCAGCTTACAAAGATGGCTTTGTGAAGCGTGTGGATAGCCTGGGACATTTTGTCTTTAAGTTCAGCGATGACAATGGCAAGTCGTGGTCGAAACAACGCTACGATATTCCGATGCGTGACTTCGAGATCGACCGCAAGAATCCCTATGCAGGGAAACTCAAGTTTTTCTGGAATGTAGGCAAAGCCTTTGCCACTGCGGGCGCTGGTTATGTTCCGCTCCACAAGGTGGGTGGATTTGGAGAAGGCTTCTTCACTTCAAGTGAAGGAGTGCTCCTACGCAGCAATAATATTCTTACTGAAAATGATCCACTGAAACTACATTGGGAAACTTTGCCTGATGGCGATATCGGAATTCGTACACCGCCGGGTGGCGGACCAATTGCTGAAGAGCAGAGCTTTTCCGTGATGAGTGATGGCTCCTTGTTTTGCGTATTCCGCACAATTGACGGGCACTCTGCTTACACCTACAGTCGTGACGGAGGGCGTACATGGGACCCTTCCCGTTATATGAGTTACGCCGATGGGAGACTAATGAAGCATCCCCGCGCAGCAAACTTCGCCTGGCGTTGCGAAAACGGAAAATACCTTTATTGGTTTCACAATCATGGCGGCCGTTTTATTCGCGAGCATGCTAACCGCCGCAGCATAGCTTATGAGGATCGCAATCCAGTTTGGATGGTGGGAGGAGTGGAAGTGGATTCCCCTCGGGGCAAAATTATTCAATGGTCGCAACCGGAAATTGTACTTTACGACGATGACCCGTGGATCCGAATGAGCTACCCAGACCTGGTAGAAGATGGCGGCGAATATTTTCTTACGGAAACTCAGAAAGATGTAGCTCGGGTTCACAAAATCGACCGGGGATTATTGGAAGGGTTATGGAGCCAGTTCGGCGACAAAGGAACAGTGGCAACGAAAGGGTTGATTTTAAAAATACAGGAGGCCATGCCAAAGGGTGGAATGGCACCTGCATTTCCATTGTTCGTGCGCCGATCCACCAGGGCTGATCATGGAATCGACCACCTGCGCAGTGGAGTTTCCTTCGACATTTGGTTTCAACCAAAGTCCCTAAATGTTGGGCAGATGTTAGTAGACAACCGTACTGCAGAGGGCAAGGGCTTTGTCATTCAAACGGCGGCCAATGGGGCGATTGAGATCGTACTGAATGATGGCCGCACGGAAAACCGCTGGGTTTCGGATTCTGGAGTTATCCGTGAGGGGAAACAGCACCACGTCGCAGTGATCGTCGACGGCGGACCGAATATCATAAGCTTTGTGGTTGATGGCAAATTCTGCGATGGGGAAGATCAGCGGCAATTCGGGTGGGGACGCTTCAGTCCGAATTTGTATTCCATCAATGGAGACAAGCTTGTGCGAACCGGCTCGGAAGTCAAACGTCTTCTTGTTTATGACCGTTCGCTGCGGACGTCTGAAGCAATCAGTTCGTTTCGCGCGGGGCTGTAAGTATACCTGTGGCCTGATAGGATGTTGTTAGCAAATCTGGAGTGAAGTTGAGATGAAAAAAGTGGCTTCGGTATTTTCTGCCGTGGTACTTCTGTTGAACGCTGCGGAAAAAATGGTGGCTCCATTGGGCAGCTACACGCCAGTAGAACGCCGCTATTGGGCCTTTCAACCGCGTTCAAACGCCATTCCTCCGCTTTTTTTGGATGTGGTTGCGAAAACTTGGATTCATACGCCAGTGGATGCGTTTCTGCTCGAAGGCATCCGCAAGGCCGGTTTGAAACCAGCCCCTGCTGCGACGCGTGAAGAGCTAATGAGCGGCCGCGTTATTCCTGGTTTTCCTGCGATGGGCAGCTGGGTAGTTTATGGCTTGGGATCGGAAGCACAGTCATTGCCGGCATACGTGGTGATGCCTGATCAGGCGGGTGCGCAGGAAGCCGGCGTGCCCATGTACAAGAACGGGTTTCTGCCATCTGTATATCAGCCAACTTTTCTAAGACCAGGCAACCGACCGGTGCTGAATTTGGAACTTCCGGAAGGGGTAAGTATTGAGGAACGCCGCAAAACGATCGATCTGATCAAGGGGCTGAATCAGGTGAACGTAAGGAGCGAGAATCCTGAGTTCGCTGCACGGATGTCAGCTTACGACACAGCTTTCCGCATGCAAACGGAAGCGCCGGAAGTCTTCGACCTAAGCAAGGAATCGAAAGAGACATTGGACCTTTACGGCGTTGGTGATCCGAAGACTGACGACTATGGTCGACGATGTTTGCTGGCACGCAGGATGGTGGAAAAGGGCGTGCGCTTTGTCTGCGTAGTTTCAGGCGGTGGCGCAGCCAATACCGAGTGGGATGCCCACAACGACATTGAAGAAAATCATTTGAAGATGGCTTCTTTGACGGACAAACCTGTGGCTGGACTTATCCGCGATTTGAAGCGCCGCGGCATGTTAGATTCCACCATTGTCCTGTGGGGCGGTGAGTTTGGCCGTTCCCCGGAATCGGAAAGGAGTAAGGGACGCGATCATCACAACACAGGCTTTTCCATGTGGGTGGCTGGCGGCGGATTTAAGGGCGGAGTGGTGCATGGCGCAACGGATGACATTGGATTGAAGGCGGTTGAAAAACCGGTTCACTTCCGAGATCTACATGCCACGTTGCTAAACCAAATGGGATTGAATCAGGATGCGCTGAATTACATGCACCTTGGCCGCAAGGAACGCTTAACAGAATTGCGCGGCGAAATTGTGAAGGAAATTATTGCCTAACTTTATTGCGAACCACCTAGCCGAAGGCCCATTTCGTTTGTCGGCGAAAATCCTAGCCTTTCGTAGATTGGCCGACCCTGCTTGCTGGAATTTAAATAGAGATTGCGAAAGCCTTGCTGCCTGCTCCATAGCATCATGAGTCGCATTAACTCACGCGCCAAGCCTTTCCCACGATGGTCGCGCTCGGTATACATGTTCACGACCCATGGACGGTAAGTGGAAGGGTCTCGGGGTCCTGGCTGAAATTCAATTAGGACAATACCACCACCGGCGACAACCGTTCCCGTTGCGCCTTCCACAAACCAACCGGCATAACGATCCTGCTTCATTGCTTCGGTAAACATAGTCTCTGAAATGGCCATCGCTTCTTCAACGGGAGCGGCGATGGTGCAGCGCTATGCTAAGTACGTTCACCCCTGCACGACGGATCCGGTATTCAGAATTCAAATTTATCGACATTGGCTATATCAAATACGTAGGGTTCGCCCAACATTACGTGATCGCCACGCACTTCACGTGGCCCCAGGCTTCCAGCCCTAAATCCATTCACCAATTTGCCATTCATCAATGCATGCGCAGCCTGAATTGTTAGGTAACCTAAGTCATGCGTGTTCCATAATACGATGGACCGGATCACGCCGTCATGGATGTAGGTCTTGCACATGCTGGGAAGCGAGAGTCCAGTCACCAGCACATCCTTGCGTCCGGATTGCTTCACCGCTTCAGCAGCACCAGGCACAGCGGGAGCGCTTATGGCTGCAATGGCTTTCACGTTTGGGTATACCTTCAAGATAGTTTGAGTTTCGGCAAATGCGCGGTCCCGGTCACTATCGCTGGGACGAATGGTTACCAGCTTCATCTCAGGATATTTTTCTGCCACGCGGACACGCATGTGCTTAATCCATTCGTTTTGATTCGCCGCACTTAAGGATCCGGTGACAACTGCAAATTCGCCTTTGCCGTTGAGTATCGCAGCCGTTTGGTCAATCACCGCATAGCCAATACCTTGAGCTGTTGCCTGATCAATCAGATAGTCGCGTGCATCCGGTTCGGCATCGGCGTCCCAGGTCAGAATCTTGATTCCCTTGGCTCGCGCTTTTCGCAGCACCGTGGAAATGCTGGCAGAACTTTCTACGCTGACGGCGATCACATCCACGCCGCGAGTAATCCAAGCTTCCACAACTTCGTTCTGCTTGGCCGGGTCAAGATCCGTGGGGCCATCCCAAATCAAATCAATGTTCAATTCGCGCGCAGCTTCTTCGGCACCCTTGCGGCAACTAATAAAGTAGGGGTCGCCTTTTGCCTTCGGCATCATGCCAACCTGCAATCGTTTTTGCTGACCTGTCTGCGTCGCATGCCCGTTGAACCCAATGAGGAGTGCCAACATCGCCGTGCCAACCGCCAGCACCACTCGTGACATGGCTGGGCGTTGCTCCAGTCCAATACTGACAATCAACATCAGCCCCGTAAGGATACCTGCGAACTCCGTTGGTTGCCCCGATAACCGCAATCCATTTTGCAGAATGACGATAGCAGATAGTCCTAGAAACGTGCCATGCACTGAGCCCTTGCCGCCAAAAATCGACGTACCGCCAAGCACTGCGGCGGTTATCGCCATTAGCTCAAAGCCAATTCCGGCGTCCGATTTTGCTTGCCCTATGTGAGCAACGTAAATCATAGCAGCAAGGCCAGCTGCTGAACCAGCCAATGTGTATACCAGCCGCAATCGCGATTCAACTGTTATGCCAGCGTAACGCGCAGCAGGTTCGCTATAGCCAATGGCGCGCAGAGAGCGGCCAAAACCAGTGCGATGCAACACTATCCAGAACGCCAACACAACAGGGATAAACACTAACGCCTGCATTGGAATCGTGCCAAACAAGTAACCTTGTCCTAACGACAAGAAGCTAGACGGAAAGCCAGTGTAGTTTTTCACGGCTCCCGTTAAACCCTCTGCTAATCCTCGGAACAAACTGAAAGTTCCCAACGTCACAATCAAAGGTAACTGGCGGAATCGGGTGATCAGGAATCCGTTTAGCCAACCACCGAGTACACCAACCAACAGTCCAACGGCGATGCTGGTACCAAGCGGCCAACCCGCATCTTTCCACAGTGCCCCCATAACAACAGCACACAAACTCATCAATGAGCCAACCGAAAGATCAATGCCCCCCGTGACGATAACCAATGTCATGGCAACCGCTAAAAGTCCCAATTCAATGCTCAAGCGCAGGATTTCAGCAGCATTGCCACTGGTAAGAAAATTGGTGCCAGTAAAACTGAAAACTGCAATTTCCAATGCCAGCACCGCAACCAGAATTTTAGACGCCTGCATAAGACCTCTTGGCATTACGCGATTGGCGAGCCGATTCAGAGGCTGCAGCGGCCAACAGAATCACCCCTTGCACAGCCTTTTCCCAGTATGGATTGATGCCCAAATAAGTAAGTGCGGAACCAATCACACTGAGCAACAACACGCCTAATACAGTGCCTGCAACAGTAGCTCGGCCACCAGTGATGGATGCGCCACCCACCACTGCTGCGGCGATCGCCTTCAATTCCAAACCTGCCCCTGGGTTACCCGGAACTTCACTAAAGCGGATAGCGTTCAGCATGGCAGCGGCCGCGCTTAAGATGCCCATGATGACGAACACTCCGGTGACCACAGCGTCAGTGCGAATTCCAGCAAGCATTGCGGCAACTGGGTTAGATCCGGTTGCAAACAGTTGCCGCCCTGCAGAAAGATTCCGAAGGCACCAGGCAACCAGTAGTATCACTACAAGGGTCTTCGCAAGAATCAGAATGGTTCCTGTGGATTGTCCCAGTCCCGCCCATTGAAAACCAGGAGGAAGATTTTGGACCCAGGCACCTTCGGTGTTCCAGCGCAGGAAATCGCGCAGGATGATCATGGTGGCAAGCGTTACCACAATGGAAGGAATGCGCAACGAGGTAATCAGAAAACCGTTCAGCGCTCCCAACAGTGCACCCAAAGCCAGCACTAATATCCCCATCACAGGCATAGGCACACCAGCTTTGGCCAGCAAACCTGCGGCTACGCTTGCAACCGCAAATTGCGAACCCACAGAAATATCAATGTGACCAGCAATGATCACCAGCGTCATACCAATGGCGACCAACATCACACCAGCGCTGTTTAGCAATAAATCACGTAAGTTAGCAGGAGCGAAAAATGTTGGTGCAGCGAATAGCAGAACTAGAAGAACAGTCGCAAGAACTGCACCTGCGGCCATTTCGCGCGATTTCATGAAGTGGCCTTTTTTCGTTTGGGGAATGCCAATTGCATCACGGACTCCTGTGTTGCTGCGGCTCGATCCAGCACTCCAACAATGCTTCCCTCCGACATCACCGCGATACGATCACTCATTCTCAGGATCTCCGGGAGCTCGCTCGATATCATTAGAATCGCCATACCTTCCCCAGCCATTTCGCTCATCAACGCATGCACTTCTGATTTGGCTCCAACGTCAATCCCTTGGGTGGGCTCATCCAGGATCAGAACGACAGGATTAGTTGCCAGCCAACGACTCAGCACAACTTTCTGCTGGTTGCCTCCCGAAAGTGTTGCTGCAGCAGCATCCACCGAAGAGGTTTTAGTCCCTAACTTTTTCACAAATTCAGTAGCTGTTTGCCGCTCTGCCTGAAAATTAAGCAAGCCCGTGCTCAGCTTGGCAAGCGTTGTATTTTCTGTCACTGTCATTTCCTGAACCAGTCCATGACGCCGCCTGTCTTCTGGAACATAAGCAATTCCCGCGCTGATTGCGTCTTGCGGAGAACCAATGTTCACGGTCTTTCCACGCAGTTCAATGGTTCCCGCAGTAGCCGGAGTCAATCCAAAAAGGATGTTGGCCAGTTCGGTCCTTCCCGATCCAACCAACCCAGCCAGACCTACAATTTCACCAGTCCGCACTTCCAAATCCACTGCGTTAACGACACTCATTTTGTTGCTAAGACCGCGAAGCCGCAAAATGACTTCTCCAATCGGAACGGACTTCTTGGGAAAAATCGAGGACACTTCGCGACCCACCATTAGCTGTACGAGTTCATCCCTGCCTACCCCTTGCATTGGTTTAGTGGCAATGGATTCGCCATCGCGCAATACCGAAATGTGATCGGCGATTCGGCCCAATTCGTCCAATCGATGAGAGATGTAAATGATCCCGGCACCTTTGGCACGAAGCTCACCAATCACTCGAAAAAGATGGTCCACTTCGGTATCACTGAGCGATGCAGTCGGCTCGTCCATCACATAAATTTTGGCGTCGACTCCAATTGCCTTGGCGATTTCAACCATCTGCTGCTGTGGCATCGAAAGCGAACCTGCTTCGACATCCGGATCAATCCTTGCCCCAAGACGATCCAGCAACTGCTTGGCCTGTTCACGTCTTCGCAGCCAATCCACCTTTCCCAGCATGCTCCGGGATTCCACAGCCAATGCAATGTTCTCTGCCACACTTAGGTGAGCAAAAAGCGACGGTTGCTGATAGATTGCAGCAACACCAAGCGACTTCATCATTGCGGGCGTGGCTTGAGGCACAACTTTCCCGGATATAGAAACGGTTCCTTGATCAGCACTCACGGCACCAGTAATGATTTTGATCAGGGTAGATTTGCCTGCGCCATTCTCACCAATCAGCGCGTGAACTTGCCCTTGATTCAAAGTAAAGGAGACATTTTTTAGTGCCTGAGTTCCAGCGTACGATTTAGAAATAGCGGAGGCCTGTAGAAGTTCCATGGCTATTAGTTAAGGTGGAAAACTTCCTCAAGTGGGAGCATCTGTTCATCCGCAGCTGCGTTTTCGCCGCCTTCAAAAAACTCGGCCATCTGTGTTTGCCAGCGGTGATTCACTTCTTTCGATGCCATACCAGAGAGCGCTGCTTGAAAATCGACGGTTTCCAGATAACCCACAAGCAGACCGTCAGGACTTAGAAAAAGGGAATAATTGCGCCAGCCAGTTTCGCGCAGAGCCTCAAGCATTTCAGGCCAAACTGTGCCATGCCGCTCGCGATATTCTTGCAGACGATCAGGCTTAACGCGGAGGAGGAAGCAGACTCGCTTGGTCTCTATCACAAGGCGTTGATTTTAACACAGGAATGGGTGCTTCAACTTCTATGGGAACAGGCTTAGGAAACAGGAGTGAAGCCACAATGGATGCTCCAATCGTTCCGCCAATCACGACTAGCGACAAACCTATGGGGAAGTGTCCGCCAAAAAGATGATTCAGCCATGCCATTTTCAACCCCACGAAAACAAGCACAATGCCCAATCCATATTTGAGCAGATAGAACTGAGACACTGCACGCGCTAGTAGAAAGAATAGAGAGCGAAGCCCAAGGATAGCAAAGATGTTCGATGTGAAGACAACTAGCGGCTCCTTAGTGAGTGCAAAAATAGCCGGCACGGAATCGATGGCGAATACAATATCGCTCATTTCAATAAACAGCAGCACCAATAGCAAAGGAGTGCCGTACAACTTGCCGTGGACCCGGATAAAAAATTCATGCCCCTTGGCTTCGGAAGCCACTGGGATGAACCGCCGCACCAGGCGAATGATAGGATTCTTTTCCGGCTCAATTTCTTTTTCTGGAGCAAACATCATCTTCACGCCAGTAAGAATCAGAAACACTCCAAACAGGACGATCACCCAATCGTACTGCATCAATATTGAACCCATTCCAATAAACAAGGCACGAAACACCAGCGCCCCAAGGATTCCATAAAAGAGAATGCGATGCTGATGAGTTGGAGAAATTCCAAAGTAATTGAAGATCACTACAAACACGAAAAGGTTGTCCAGGGAAAGAGCATATTCAACCAGGTACCCGGTTAGGAATTCCAGCCCAAGCTGACGAGCAATGGGCTCGCTCAATTTCATGGACGCATATTGGTAAAAGCCGAAATTGAAGGCTAACGCCAGCAGGATGCATACCGTTGTCCAAGTGGCTGCCTCGCGGTAGGAAATTACATGCGCCTTCCGATTGAACACGCCCAAATCCAAAGCCAGCATCGCAAGGACAAAGATGGTAAATCCAAAATAGAACCACCAATATTCAGCGAATGGAAAGTAGGTCATTTGTATTGTTCCTTCTTTGCTTTCAGCCAAAGTTGAAACCGTTTCACCACTGGATGCTCGTGCCCAAGAATGGCCACTCCGCCAAGAATCATCGGAATCCCAGGCAGAATTGGCAACATGCATCCAAGGATGCCCAGGATGATCAACCCGAAGCCGACACCATTTCGCGCAGTTAAAGACAGGACTGCCATTTAATCCCAGACTACACCTGGAACACCAGCTTTACTAATAGATGTTTTGAATACTTTTCATCGCTTTTTGCGAAGTGTCTGAATTGATTCCTTGGAAAACACTTTGTCACGGGCCGCTTCAGAAATCATCACCACGGCCGGATGTTTTATCTTCCGTCCAGCGGAGATGGCGTAGAATCGCTCCACCACCGAATCCAGCCTTCCCAGCACGGAAACGCCATAATGCGCTTTCAGCTCAGACTCAATAGCAGTAGGTCCAGCAAAGGCGCCAACCCCTGCTTGGCCAAAGGTTTTCATAAGGGCGCTATCTTTAAATTCGCCAACAATAAAGGGCCGAATTCCCACCGAATCAAACCATTGATCCAACGAGCGCCGTATGCCCGATCCTTCCAATGGCAAAAGGAATGGAGCATGGTGAAGGCAATCCGGAAAGTTTTTCGCAAGACGCTTTGCAAGCCCGGGTGCACAAAAAATCGACACGCCAGAAGCGCCCAGAAAATGGCTGAATATTTTCACCCTGGCCGCCGAAATTGCCGGAGCATCAGAGAGAACCACGTCCAAGCGATGCTCAATCAATTCTGCGATCAGGCGTTCAGGGGTGTCCTCATGACAAACCAAATGCACCGGTTCAACCATTTCCATTGCTGGTTGAAGAATGCGATAGGCAATCATCTTCGGCACCAAGTCGGAAATGCCCACAACCAGGCGCAGTGGCCGGCCTTGCGGACGGCCCTTCAAGACGTCTTGCAATTCGCGTCCCAGTCCAAAGATTTCCTCGGCGTACCGGAAAACAACTTGCCCCACTTCGGTCATCACCAGCCCGCGTCCTGCTTTGTTGAAAAGCTTTTCCCCAAGCGTTTCCTCCAACTGCCGCAACTGGCCGCTAATTGTAGGTTGCGCTAAATTCAACTTTTCACAAGCAAGAACAATACTGCCCTCTTTCGCTACTGTCCAAAAATAAAGCAAGTGATGATAATTGAGCCACTCCATGTTTCAGTATCATAGCTGAATGTCCCATAGCCGAATGGAAGAAGTGGAACGCCGTCACCGCAATGCGGAGGAAGGCGGCGGAGCGGAACGTCGCGAGCGCCAACACAAAGACGGAAAATTATCGGCCCGCGAGCGCATTGAACTGTTGGTCGATGAAGGAACGTTTGAGGAACTTGATAAACTTGTCCGTCATCGTTGCCGTGATTTTGGCATGGACGAACAAGTTGTAGATGGCGATGGTTTCATCACCGGATACGGTTATGTTCACGGCCGTCTGGTCTACGTCTTTGCCCAGGATTTCACCGTCTTCGGTGGTTCGCTATCGGAAACAAACGCGCAAAAAATCTGCAAGCTGATGGATCTGGCAATGAAGAATGGTGCCCCGCTGGTGGGCTTGAACGATTCCGGTGGAGCCAGGATTCAAGAAGGTGTTCTATCGCTGGGAGGCTATGCCGACATCTTCCTCCGAAATACTTTAGCCAGTGGAGTTGTGCCACAAATCTCCGCCATTATGGGTCCCTGCGCTGGAGGAGCCGTCTACTCACCAGCCATCACCGATTTCGTTTTCATGGTGGACCAAACTTCCTACATGTTCGTCACCGGCCCAGACGTTATCAAGACCGTGACACATGAAGACGTCAGCAAGGAAGAACTAGGCGGCGGCATGACGCACAACGAAAAAAGCGGCGTGGCGCATTTTCTTGCTTCTGACGATGCGGCATGCCTTCGCCAAATTCGCCGGTTGCTCAGCTTTCTGCCGCAGAATAATGTGGACGATGCTCCACAGCGCGCAAATACGGATTCCCCAGACCGAATGGAAGCCGCGCTAAACACCATTGTTCCCCTGGAATCGAACCAACCCTACGACATTAAGGAAGTCATCAAACTGATTGTGGACGATGGGGATTTTTTTGAGATTCACGAACATTTTGCCCGCAATATCGTAATCGGGTTTGCAAGGTTGGATGGACGTACAGTTGGAATTATTGCCAATCAACCCGCATTCCTGGCTGGATGCCTGGATATAAATACGTCCACCAAAGCGGCACGATTTGTAAGATTCTGCGACGCATTCAACATACCCATCCTCACCTTCGAGGATGTCCCCGGTTTTCTGCCAGGAACAGAGCAGGAGTTCGGCGGCATTATCCGGCATGGCGCAAAGTTGCTGTATGCCTATGCCGAAGCCACCGTTCCAAAGATCACGGTGATCACCCGCAAAGCCTACGGAGGTGCTTATTGTGTGATGGGGTCAAAACACTTGCGCACGGATTTAAATCTGGCTTGGCCAACAGCAGAGATCGCTGTCATGGGGGCAGAAGGGGCCGTCAACATTTTGTACCGGCGCGAAGAGCCCGCGTTAAGACAACAGCGCATTGAAGAATACAAAGACCGTTTTGCAAGCCCCTTTGCAGCAGCAGAGCGAGGCTTTATTGACGATGTAATAGAGCCCAGACTAACCCGCCCGAAGCTGATTCGGGCGTTCCGAATGCTGGAGAATAAGACCGACACTATGCCGCGGAAGAAGCATGGGAACATTCCGCTTTAGGTGCATCACTTGAAATACCGCCGGACGGATTTTCTGAATTGCACGTTGCTCCTGGCATTGAACCTCGTGTTGGCGCGAGAGCTGTTCTCCATCGAATTCCTCAATCATTTCAGTTCCATTGAAGGTGCCTTCATCAGCATCGCCCGGTACATGAAAGATCATTGGGGAAACTTTGCCTGGTGGCCAATCTGGAATTCGGGGATGCCCTTTGAATATGTTTATGTGCCAATGCTCCATACTTTGGTTGCCGCACTTTCATGGGGAACCGGTTGGTCGGCAGCCAGGGCCTATCATTTTGTTGTTGCGTTGGCCTATTGCTTTGGACCGGTGACGCTTTATGTTCTGGCCAGAACCCTTTCGGCAAATCCCGCAACCGCACTAGTCAGCGGCCTCCTATACACACTCTTCTCGCCCTCTCTACTCTTCATGGCCGACATTCGAGCGGACTCGGGAGCCATCTTCGCAGGTCGGCGTCTGCGAGTTCTTACAGTGTTCGGGGAAGGCCCCCACATTACCGCAATGACGCTGATCCCTCTGGCGCTGGCCGCCATGTACCGCTGCCTTTTTTCATTCAACGTGCGGAGATCAGCAGTGGCAGCAATCGCATTGGCCGCTGTTATTATGACCAACACTCCTGCAACACTAGCAATGGCCGCAGCCCTTGGGTGTCTTTTCTTTGCGCTCCCAGCAGTTCCACTAAGAGCGCAGTTTTTCCGCGCAGCCTTCGTTGCAATCTGGGCCTACTCACTTGCCGTTTACTCGGTGCCTCCTTCGTACCTAAAGATGATTTTGAAAAACCTGGAAAGCACTCATGTCGGCTTCGCCTCAGGCGGACAACGCTGGTTGCTACTAGCCGCACTTCCAGTCTTCCTGTTTGGATTGGGAAAGCTGCTTGCGCCGCTACCGCTCTATCTGCGATTTGCAATTCTATACAGTCTCTTCCTGTTAGCTGTGGTGCCCGGTGCTGATTCCAACCGGTTTGAACTATTGCCCGAAGCAGGACGCTTTCACCTAGAACTTGAATTGGCACTTTGCCTCTTGATCGCTGGAGTGTTGATGTCGTTCCACAGATCGGGTAAGTGGGCACTGATCCTTGCAGGCACAATTGCATTGGTATTCCAATTTCAAAGCTTCCGCACCAGAGCTTCATACGACTTGATTCCGGCCAAACTGGAATCTCGTTCCGAATACCAAAGTACCCGTTGGTTGGCCGATAATTCAGGTGCCTGGCAAGGTCGCGTATTCGCGCCCGGATCAAACGCTTTCTGGTTGAATGTCTTTACTGATATCCCGCAAGCCACGGGCTGCTGTGATCAAGGGCGCATTAGCCAGATGCCTTCCAAACTTGCAACCATTGTAAATTTATCGGAAACCGCAGAGCGGAGGAAAACAGCAATTCTATGGCTGAAGGCCTTCGGAGTTGGCGCCTTCATCGCACCTGGTCCACAAAGCACCGAAGAGTATAAAGACTTTCGCAACGCTCAAAAGTTTAGGAAAGAGTTGCCGATTCTGCATGAAGGCTTTGGCGATATTATTTACGCCGTTCCGCACAATGCCCCGCATCTGGTACAAATTCTGGAGAAGGACCAAGTTCTGAAAAACACCTCCGATTCCTCAGCAATGGAGCAATATGTGGAAGGGGCAGTCGGATCAATTCCGCCCACAATGAAATGGAGCACGTCGCAAAAAGCGACCATCTCAGCGCAGATGAATGCGAACCAGGTTTTGAGTTTAAAGATCACCAGCGCCCCCGGATGGAGAGCTTTCGTCGGCGGTAAGCGAGTTCCAATCGAAAAGGATGCTCTGGATTTTATGGTAATAAAACCCGGTTGCACCGGAGCTTGCCAAATCGATTTGCAGTGGTCCAGCCCGTTTCCAGTTTGGATCACTGGCATCATTTCCATCGCCGCCCTATTGTTCTGCTTCATCAGTCTTGGTACCTTCAAGAGAACTCCCTAATGAAGACGCTTGAAACCCGCGAGATCTCAAAAACCTACCGTGGCCGAAAAGTCGTTGACAACGTTTCCATCAAAGTGCACGAAGGCGAAGTAGTCGGCTTGCTTGGCCCCAATGGTGCAGGCAAGACCACTTCCTTTTACATGATTGTTGGTTTGGTGACTCCAGACTCTGGCCAAGTAATGCTGGAAGACGTAGACATCACCGGACAGCCAATGTATCAACGGGCCCGCCGTGGCATTTCCTATCTTCCTCAGGAACCCAGCGTGTTCCGCAAGCTAACCGTTGAAGAAAACTTGTTGGCAATTTTGGAAACGCTGCCCTTGAAGGATAACCAACGCAAGGCCAGAATGAACCAGTTGGTCGATCAACTGGGGCTCGATACGGTGCGTAAGAACAAGGGCTACATGCTTTCCGGTGGCGAACGCCGGCGCGTGGAAATTGCCCGATCTCTTGTGATTGAACCGGACTTCCTGCTGCTTGACGAGCCGTTTTCCGGCATCGATCCAATTCAAGTGCTGGAACTTCAAAGGATCGTCTTCGATTTAAAACGATCAGGAATTGGGATTCTGATAACGGATCACAACGTGCGCGAAACTCTGGCAGTAACGGATCGCGCATACATCATCAACAACGGCAAAATTTTCCGCGCCGGATCGCCCGAATCCCTAGGCCGTGACGCTGAAGTGAAACGGGTCTACTTGGGCGAAGGCTTTCTTTACCAAGGACCCGTTCAGTAATACTTGCCTAAACACTCAACACCGGACACGGGGAATCGCGCACAATGGCATAAAGGTGCGAAGTGAAGCGCGAGAATCTATCCTGAGCGTGACCTCGCCCCGTAACCACTAAATCCGCTTTACAATCATCCACCGCTTGCGACAGTGCCACGGAAACAGATCCCTCATACAGCGACACCGTACCGTCAACTCCCAATTGATTTTTAATCAACTCAAGCCGATCACTGGCGTAAGTCAGCATTTGCTGGCGCATGGGTGACAAATCAACGTCCCAAGTTACAGTCGGAGTTTCTATGGTGTGCGCAATCGTAAGCTTCGCACCACAGCCTTTGGCAAACGAATCGGCCAACTTCCAAATGGCTTTAGCTTCATCATCGCTAGACACAGCGCACAGAACAGATTTGTATGGCAACAAGGGAACATGGCCGCGTGGCTTTTCGTGGATGCCAGTCCAAATTGCGCAGTTCACATCGTGCAGCATCTTGGAAGTAATTGAACCTAACAGCATCCTTCGGAAAATCCCTTCACCGTGGGTGGACATCATCAATAGGTCTGCGCCATATCGCTCAATTGTTTTTAGAATGACATCAGCAGGCTCGCCTTCAGCCAGAACTTTTTCCACATGCTGTCCGGGAAATTTATCTTTCACAAACTTAGCGAGCCGGGTTTCCACAGATTTACGGAATATAGGAAACGACTCCACCAGCGTGGATGGATCCGTAAACATTGCCGAAACCGGGTCAAAGGCGTGAACAACCGTCAAGCTTGCCTCATTTTGGCGCACTAGGTCAACAACGTAAGGAACAATTGCATCTGAGGATGCAGAGAAGTCTGTGGCGAATAATATCTTCTTAAAGGGGTACATAAAGTTTCCTTTCAACAATTAGGTTGCACGTATGGGGCCACGGCTACTTTGGACTCGCAATTGCGGTGTAGAATCAAGTGGTGTAGCCAACATCGTGCAGAAAACAATGTGTGCGGTTGTCTTCGGCACTCTGTGCTCGGAGCATGTGTCCTGGGAAGAATTGGGGCGCAAATTTAGAATGAATGTGGTCCTAGCAGCGAATGTGCAGGAACTGCAGCAGACGGCGCAGCAAATGAATGTGATCGCCGTCTTGGTGGAAATCGATCTCTTGCAGGTAGTCCGGGGAATTCTTCCGGATGCACGCTGGATCGTTTGCCATCCTATGTCTTGTGAACCTGCCTCTGAGCAGTTAGATGCAATTGGGGCATTTCACGCAATTCCCTACCCTCTTAGTTTTGATGAAGTCCGCCATAGTTTGGGATTCGCCTGGGTTGCGGCCACTCGTCGCAAACCAGCAAAGGTTCGGGCGATCAGCGCAGCTTGATCCTCACCCCGTTTCGCCGATATTCGCGATATCATGGATAGCGTCAGCACTTGGAGAACTTCGCCATGTTTCGCCTATTCTTATTCGCAATTAGTGGGGCTCTTTTATTCGCCCAACCCGTCAAGGTTGAGATTTTTGAGAAGTTGAATGCCACTCAACTTCTGGCTCCACCCTCAGACGCGGTACCTGTTGAAACCTACCAGGAGCCTGCCTTCGCTTTTGTTAGAATTCCAACCAGGTTTTCTGGCAATGCGTTGCCCATGGATCGCTCAACTCCATTCGGACTGCGCGCCACCTACGAACGCATCCTCACAGCCGGCGAATACCGTTTCCGCTTACGTGCCCGCGGCGCTGCAAGGTTGGAAATTGATGGTAAATCGATTGCCGAAGCCAAGCCGCAACCTCCAAATACAACAGGCGACGATCCTGTGCCCCCACCTCCCGTCCGCGAAGATTCGCAATTGCGTCCTGCACAATATCCGCATCAGGACATTTTGTACCGCGTGACATTGCCAGCAGGGAATCACAAGTTCGTTCTAACAGCAGTTATAGGTGGCAAAGGATTGTACCCCACCCCCGGTGAGTTGGCCGTAAGCTTCGCACCAATTGGTAAGTTGGAAAGGCTCTTAGGGCCGCCAACGGCTCCCTTCCTAACTGACGATGAATGGGACCGCTATGTAATCGCAGTGAATAAGAAGCACGATGCAGCCGACATTGTTCGCCGTCGATTGGCTAGCGTGGCGGTAGCTGCCGAATGGAAAACAAGGCATGAAACAATTCGCGCCGAGTTGCTGAAATCTCCAGCACCACTGGTTCCCGCATTGAAGTCGGCACTTCCCGTGAACAATGACATTGACCGCTTTATTGGCGCAAAAATGGAAACCGAAGCTGTGCGGCCTACCGCTCTGACAACCGACTTGGAATTTCTGCGCCGCTTATCATTGGATGCAACAGGTGTAATTCCAACTCCAGCCGAAATTCGTGCCTACTTGGCTGATGCACCCAAAACACGTCGTTCAAAAGCCATTGAGCGGGTGCTTGCATCCAGCGGCTGGGCCGATCATTGGGTGGCTTATTGGCAGGACGTTCTGGCCGAAAATCCCGGCATCCTTAAACCTGATTTGAACAACACAGGTCCTTTCCGTTGGTGGATTCATCAATCGTTTGCCGACGGCATTCCCTTCGATCGTTTCGTGGCAGAACTCCTCAGCATGGAAGGCAGTGCCTATCAGGGCGGCCCTGCAGGTTTTGCGCAAGCCACCTTGAACGATGCACCAATGGCCGCAAAAGCAGAAATTGTTGCACAGGCATTCTTAGGACAAAAAATGGGATGCGCCCGTTGTCACGATGCTCCCTTTCATCCCTTCAAGCAGAAAGATTTATTCAGTCTGGCCGCAATGATGCAAGGAAAAGATCTGAAGCTGCCGAAGACTTCAACGGTTCCAATGATTGAAGGTGGACGCAAACCAGCTGTAGTAGTGGCGTTGAAGCCGGGTCAGGCAATCGGTCCAGAATGGCCGTTTGCTACTCTTATCAATCATTCAGAATCCGGACAGCTTCCCAATCAAGCTGAAGTGCCTTCTCGCAATGAAGTAGCGGCACTGATTATTTCTCCCAACAACAAACGCTTCCCGCAAGTGATTGTGAATCGTATTTGGAAACGCTATTTAGGCGTCGGGTTTGTGGAACCGGCCGACGATTGGTCACGCGGCAAAGCTTCTCACCCGGAACTTCTTGAATACCTGTCTCGCGAATTCGTAACCAGCGGTTACGATGTGAAGCATGTCGCACGATTGATCTTTTCATCACACCTGTATCAACGAAAGCCCGTGGCAGACCCCGCTACTTCCACCGGGTCGAAAGGGCGTCTGTTCACCGGACCAATTCGCCGCAACATGACCGCCGAACAATTAGTAGATTCGCTGCATCTGGGCACAGGCCGCGCCTATGAGTGCGAGGACATGAACCTCAATCCATCTGGGGATCGCTCTCCCAACCAGTTCCTCAATCTAGGCAAGCCGGCCCGAGCGTGGCAAATGACCGCACTTTCCAATGAGCGCGACCGGCCCGCATTAGCACTGCCAATTGCACAGTCCATCGTCGACGTAATGTCAGTTTTTGGTTGGCGACAATCACGGCAGAACGCCGCCACTTCGCGCGACGATGCTCCTTCCCCAATGCAAACCCTGATCCTTGCGAACGGCATTATGGGAACCCGCATGGTGCGGCTGTCGGACGATAGCGAACTCACTGAGCTAGCCCTTGCCGATATGCCTTTGGACAAAATGATGACGGAAATGTTCCTGCGCGTCTTGTCCCGGCCACCAGCCGCTGAAGAACTCAGAGTAATGTCGAACCTGTTGGGGGACCTGTATCCACAGCGAAGAGTGAAGGGTGCGCAAAAAGTGGATGCCACTATGAAGAGCGACAATCGCGTTAGTTGGTCCAACCACCTCAGCGCTGAGGCCACAGTAATCCGCATGGAAGAGGAGCGGACATTACGATTGGGAGCAAAACCCACCACTCGCTTGGAGCCTCGCTTCCGCGAACGGCTTGAAGATGCTTTATGGGCAATGGTCAATTCGCCTGAATTTGTGATGGTGCCCTAATGCAGCTAACACGCAGAGACCTACTCAAAACAGCGGCGATTACACCGGCCTTGGCCGCCACTGCTCATCTGCCCAAAGGCAAGGCCGATGCCTGCATCCTTCTTTGGTTAGGTGGAGGAGCCGCTCACATTGACACTTTCGACCCAAAGCGCAAAGGTGATGGCAAAAAAGTTCCCGGCTCCTATTACAACGCCATCAACACTGCCGTAAAGAATGTTCAAGTGTGTGAGCACCTAAAACAAACAGCACCCTTGCTGGATCGTTGCGCTTTGATTCGAACGCTTTCACACGACATCGTCAGTGAGCACGGCGCGGCCTCCAATCTGGTCCACACCGGCCGTATGCCCAGCGGGACAATTCAATATCCATCCATCGGCTCCATTGTTTCAAAAGAACTGGGAACTAAAGATGCCGCAGTGCCTTCTTATGTGGTCATGGGCTACCCCAACATCACTCGCGACCCAGGCTTCTTAGGTGCAAAGTACGGCTACATCTATCTGACGCAAACCGAAACCGGCCCCAACGGATTCGTTCGTCCACCCGATGTGGATAATCCACGGCAAGACCGGCGCGAAACTTTGCTTGCGCAGTTACGCCAGAATTTCGAGAAACGCAATCCAGACGATCAGATGATTCGCGCCCAATCGTCCATTACCGGTCAAGGCTTCAAAATGGCAGGGCCGAAGTTCATGAACGTGTTTGATCTGGCCAAAGAAACCAAGACTCTGCGCGAATCCTATGGCGGCGAGTTCGGGCAACGCTGCTTGCTGGCACGTCGTTTAGTGCAATCAGGCGTGCGTTTCGTCGAGGTTTCGTTTAACCTGAACTTCCTCAATGGCTCCGGTTGGGATACTCATAACGATGGGCAAGTGAAACAGCACTTGCTGATTCAGGATTTGGATCAGGCATTCGCCACACTCCTAACTGATCTGGAAAAAAGCAAATTGCTGGATACAACGCTGGTGGTGATTGCCACCGAATTCGGACGTTCCCCGGAGTTCGATTCCGGTGGCGGTCGCGGCCACCATTCCAAAGTCTTCAGCGCAGTGCTTGCTGGCGGTGGCCTGAAGACCGGCCAAGTTGTAGGGGAATCCGACGAACTAGGCGTCAAACCAATCGGGAAATCCGTAAGCATACCGGATTTCCACGCTACGATTCATTGTGCTTTGGGAATTGATCCCGCCAAGAATCTGTACGCTGGCGACAGACCCGTCCCAATCACTGACAAAGGTGCACCGCTGCTGGAACTGTTTAGCTAGCGCAAAGGCCGCTTCGGCGCGGCGCAATGCATTTGAAGAAACAATCAGTGGCTTCGCCGAAGCGAGTCGGTTTTGCGCTTGTTTCTTAGGAGTCTGCCAAATGAACGCGCAACAAGAGTGGCTGGAAACCAATGGGCTTGGCGGATTCGCATCATCCACAACCATCGGCATGAATACCCGGCGCTACCACGGATTGCTGACGGCGGCCACAAAACCCCCAGCAGGACGCATGTTGCTGCTGTCCAAACTAGAAGAAGTTGTTACGGTCAATGGGCGTCGATACGAACTTTCAGCGAATCAATATCCAGGAGTCATCCATCCCCGTGGCGATGAACTCCAAAAGACTTTCCAGCAGGATCCATTTCCAGTTTTTACCTATAGCTTGGATAACATCGAAATCCTAAAACGCGTCTTCATGGTGCACGGCGAAAACACCACCGTGGTTGAGTACGAATTAGTAGCCCCATCTGAAACGGAAGTTGTTCTTGAAATTCGACCCTTAATTGCATTCCGTGATTTTCACAGCACAACTCATGAAAACAGCAGCATAAATGGTTCGTTTTCGCCTCAACCAGGGTTAGTGAAACTCACTCCCTACGAGGGGCTTCCATCGTTGTATCTGGCCCACAACGCCGAACAAATTGAAGCTACTGGGAATTGGTACCGCAACTTTGAATACACTTTGGAACAGCAGCGAGGCTTGGATTTCCAGGAAGATTTGTACAATCCACTAGCAGCGACTTTCCGCCTAACTGCCAATTCTTCCGCTGTCGTAATTGCTTCCACCATAGCCCGAAAGAGTGCAGATGTCCCTGCTTTGCGTGTCGCTGAAAGCAATCGCCGCGAAAGCATTCGACGCAGTGCCCCAACCAAACATGCACTCGTTCGCGATCTGGTAGCAGCAGCCGATCAGTTTATTGTCAGCCGAGGCAATCTGAAAACCATCATCGCAGGCTACCCTTGGTTTGGCGATTGGGGCCGCGACACAATGATCTCCCTTCCCGGGTTAACGTTGGTCACTGGCAGGCCAGATGTGGCAAAAGACATTCTCCGCGCCTTCGCCAACAACTTGAATCAAGGGATGCTACCGAATCGATTTCCCGATGCAGGAGAGCAGCCCGAGTACAACACAGTTGATGCCACGCTTTGGTTCTTCGAAGCCATCCGATCCTTTTTGGCTTACACCGGCGATAAAGACTTCGTCGGAAAGGAACTCTATCCAAAACTCAAAGACATCATTGAATGGCATCACCGAGGGACACGTTACGGCATTCGCGTCGATACCGACGGCCTGCTGTCGTGTGGAGAACCCGGCGTGCAACTAACCTGGATGGATGCAAAAATCGGTGATTGGGTGGTCACCCCTCGCTACGGAAAGCCAGTTGAAATTCAAGCTCTATGGTTCAACGCACTGTGCATCATGCGCCACCTTGCGGAAAAGTTCGATCCTGAAGCAAGCCCTGACTACGCCTCTATGGCCGAGAAAGCAAAGCTCAGCTTCAACGCCCTATTTTGGAACGATCAAAACAACTACCTGTTCGATGTGGTGAATGGTGCTGGCGTCGATGCCGGCATAAGACCAAATCAAATCTTTGCCGTCAGCCTTCCACACTCCATGGTTTCGCTACAGAATGCTCGCAAAATTGTGGACGCGGTACAACGTGAGTTATTTACGCCTATAGGATTACGAACCCTTTCCCCAAGCGATCCTGCTTATCATGGACGCTACGAAGGAGGAGTTTGGGAACGCGATTCAGCCTATCATCAGGGAACCGTTTGGCCCTGGTTGATGGGCCCGTTCATCACCGCGTTTTTGAAAGTGGACAAGTCGCAAGCGGCGCAGAAGCAAGCCTTGAAATGGCTAAAAGGACTTCACACATTCATGCAGCACCAAGGTCTTGGGCAATTGCCCGAAATCGCCGATGGGGACGCTCCCCATAAAAGTCGCGGTTGCATTGCCCAGGCTTGGAGCGTTGCCGAACTTTTGCGAGCTGCAGTAGAAGACATATACGGAAAGCATCCTGCGATAATTTCTAATTAAATTGGAGTAAAGGCAAAATGAAAAAACTAGAGGGAAAGAATGTCCTGATCACCGGAGCGTCGTCAGGCATCGGGCGGGCTATTGCCATAAGGTTTGCACAAGAAGGGGCTAACGTGGCAATCAACTATTACGGCGGTCAGCCCATGGCCGAGGCCACTCTTGAAATGGTGCGCAATGCGAGGACTGACCAGGGAAAACAAATTCTACTTCCAAGCGATGTTTCAAAAGAAGATGAGGTTAAGGGAATGTTCACCCAGGTCCTGACGGCATTCGGATCCTTGGACGTGCTTGTGAATAATGCCGGCATTCAAAAGCCCGCATCAACTAATGACATTGAAATGGAGGACTTTGATCGAGTACTAAACGTCAATCTTCGAGGTGCTTTTCTATGCTCAAGGGAAGCTGTTCGGCACTTCCTCAGCCGCAGCGCCAAGGGCGTAATTCTAAACAATTCCAGCGTTCATGAAATCATACCGAAACCGAAGTACTTGCCGTATTCAATCAGCAAGGGTGGCATGGAAAACATGACCAAGTCGATGGCTCTCGAATACGCCGGACAAGGAATTCGCGTCAACGCAGTTGGTCCAGGAGCAGTCGTAACTCCCATCAACAACGCTTGGATCAACAACCCAACGGCACGTGCCGAAGTTGAAAGCCACATCCCCATGGGACGAGCGGCTGAGGCCAGTGAAATTGCGGCTGTGTTTGCCTTCCTTGCTTCCGATGACGCCTCCTACATTACCGGCCAGACCATATTCGCTTGCGGCGGTTTGACGCTTTATCCAGAGTTCCGTGTTGCTTGGTCATCTGGGGAATAGTCGCGCCAAAGCGTAATCTTTTTAGCGCTGCCGGACACCCCCGTAAGTTGGAGCAAAAATGAACAGACGTGATTTCTTAAGTAGTCCGTTATGCGCTTGTTTCTTAGCAGTAGCTAAGCCTGCGTCGCCACAGCCCAATGTTCTATTCATTTTCGTCGATGATCTCGGCTACGGTGATCTCGGCGTTACAGGCAACAAGGACGTGCCAACACCCCACATGGATAGCCTTGCGCGCGATGGAATTCTGTTTACCCAATTCTATGTAGCATCTCCCATTTGCTCTCCATCCCGTACTGCCATCACCACCGGACAGTTCCCTTCCCGCCACCTGATTCACTCTTACCTCAATGATCGAAAATCGAATCGTGATCTTGGCATGCGTGACTGGCTCGATTCTGCTGCCCCATCCGTAGCCCGCTCATTCCAAAGTGCCGGTTACGCAACTGGACACTTCGGAAAATGGCACCTCGGTGGCGGTCGCGATGTAGGTGATGCACCCTTGCCACAAGCCTATGGATTTGACGAATCGGTCACATCATTTGAAGGTTTGGGTGACCGTATATTGATCGATGGCGATGGCTTGTCAAAGCAGAGTGCAGCGCTTGGTCGCGGCAAAATCGAATGGGCCCCCAAGCACAAACTCACCGAACTATATGTTGATCACACCATCGACTTCATACGCCGCAATCGGCAAAAACCCTTCTATCTGCATCTCTGGCCGTGCGATGTGCATGACGGCCACATCCCTCGCCCGGATTTGATGGAACGCTATGCGCGCTTTTCTGCAAACCCATACCAGCAGCGCTTCTACGCCGTGCTTGATGAATTCGACAAACAGATGGGTCGATTGTTCAAAGCGCTGGAAGAAGCCGGCGTCGCCGATAACACCATCGTTGCTCTTACCGGCGACAATGGACCCACAGCGTGGCCTCGTTACTACAAAGAAGGTTTTGAACCTCCGGGTTCCACCGCCGGACTTCGCGGACGCAAATGGAGTCTCTATGAAGGCGGCATTCGCGAACCGTTGTTGGTGCGCTGGAAAAATAGCATTCCCGCTGGTAAGGTCGACAAGAGTACAGTCGTCGGAGCTGTTGACCTGTTCCCTACATTTTGCTCGATGGCAGGCGTAAAACCACCGTCCGTGATGTTCGACGGGCAGGACATGAGTGGAGCATTTCGTGGCAAACCAATCCGTAGGTCCAAGCCTCTAATCTGGGATTATGATCGCGGGGGAAATTATCCACGGCCCGGGAAGCCGGATGACCTTAGCCCCAATCTCGCCATCCGTGATGGACGCTGGAAGCTTCTTATCAACGATGATGGATCGAAGGCCGAACTCTACGATTTCAAGCAGTCTGACAAGGAACGCGAGAATGTCGCGGCCAAGTATCCAGCGGTTGTGAAACGTCTTTCCAATCATGTCTTGCAGTGGCGAAAGGCACTCCCCAAATTATGAGAAAGTTATGCTGATAAAGGAAACATAGGCTATGAACATGAACAGAAGAATGTTTGTCCAGTTGATGGGCAGTTGCACCAGCGCACTGAATGTCTCTGCCGCAGCAACGAAACCAAACATCGTTGTCGTCCTGGTTGACGACATGGGCTTTTCAGATCTCGGCTGCTACGGGAGTGAAATCCCTACACCCAACCTCGACCGTCTTGCCGCAGCAGGAGTGCGCTTCACACAGTTCTACAACACCGCGCGCTGCAGTCCTAGCCGAGCCGCACTGCTCACCGGCGTGTATCCGCATCAAGCCGGAATGGGCCATTTGGATAACGATGTTCGCGAAGGTTCAAGGGGCTATCAAGGCAGACTCAATGATCAGACTTCCACCATTGCCGAAGCCCTAAAACCAGCCGGCTACTTTACTGCCATGACAGGCAAATGGCATCTCGGCCAACAGCACGGCACTCCTCCATGGGAGCGCGGATTTGATCGCAGTCTTAATTCAGCCGCCGGCGGACTCTACTACCCAGGCCAGCGCGACAGGCAGAATGACAAGCTGTTTCTCAACGGGCAGGGACTTGCGCTGGATTCCCCAGAACTCGGCAAGGATTGGTATAGCACCGACCTGTGGACCACCTTTGGGCTTCGCTTCATCGATGAAGCTCTCAAGGAAAAGAAACCATTTTTCCTCTACCTTGCCCACAATGCTCCACATTTCCCGTTGATGGCACCGGAGGAAGATATTCAGAAGTTCCGCGGAAAGTATATGGCCGGCTGGGATAACTTACGACAGGCACGTCACGAACGTCAACAGAGCAGCGGTTTAATTAATAAGCGTTGGAAGTTGAGCGAACGTCCTCCAGATTCACCCGCCTGGGACAGCCTGAGCCAACCTGACAAGGAACGCTTTGATCATATGATGGCTATTTACGCGGCTACGGTTCACCACATGGATCAAAGCATCGGCACCTTGGTAAATGGATTGAAGCAGCGTGGAGTTCTGGACAATACTTTAATTCTGTTCATGTCCGACAATGGCGGCAATGCTGAATCAGGACCCAACGGCCGCTACGATGGCAACCCTCCCGGCGGACCTGACTCAGGCATCTACATCGGCATGAACTGGGCCACGCTGTGCAACACACCCTTCCGCCGCTACAAACACTTCACACACGAAGGTGGCGTTGCCACTCCGCTCATAGCTCATTGGCCGGTTGGCATTCCGAAAGCACGCTCTGGAAAGTTCGAAACCCAACCTGGACACTTGGTTGACATTATGCCCACTATCCTTCAGACCGCTGGAGTAAAGTATCCGGCAACCATGCACGGCAAGGAAACCATACCAGTTGCAGGCACAAGCTTGCTACCAGCTTTTTCAGGTCGTAAGTTGTCGCGTAAAGAACCCATCTATTTCATGCACGAAGGCAATCGCGCAGTGCGTGATGGAAAATGGAAGCTTGTTGCCAAGTACATGGACCCCTGGGAACTCTTCGATATGGAAGCCGACCGCAGCGAATTGCAGAATCTTGCAACAAAATATCCCGAAATTGTAACGAGGCTTTCCACCTCTTATGATGCGTGGGCTGCCAAAACTTTTGCTGAACCATGGACTGGTCCGCGCCGCACGGATTGGGGACAAGCGCCCGCTGTGCCCGATACAAATAAAGGCAAGAAAAAGAAGGCATGAAACGTCGGCAATTCCTTCTCAGTGGCACTGCCTTACTGGCGCAGGAAGGCGCACCTAACACTCTCTTTTGCATCACCGATGATCAATCCTGGTTGCATACGGCAGCAACGGGATCTAAGTGGATCCATACACCAGCCTTTAACCGCATTGCTCAAAATGGTGTGCTGTTCTGAAACGCTTTCGTCTCCATGCCGTCCTGCGCCCCGTCTCGTTCAAGCGCATTAACCGGGCAGGATTTCTATCGTTTTGGTTCCGCTTCAATGAACCATACCGAATGGCAAACAGGCCTTCGCGGCTATCCCGATATTCTTGCCGAACGCGGCTACAAAACCGGTAGCACCGGCAAAGGCTGGGCACCCGGTAATTGGAAAAGTGCCGGACGCACCGTGCCGCCTGCATGTCCAGAATTCAACAAAGTTCGTCTGAAAGCCCCTGCCAGCGGAATCGCCGACATCGACTATGCCGGTAATTTCGCCCAGTTCCTCGAAGCCTGCGGCCCCGCACCATTCTGTTTCTGGGTTGGATTCAGCGAACCGCATCGTGTTTTTGAACAAGGTTACGGAATCAAGTCCGGCAAGAAACTTAGCGAAATTCCCGTTCCTGCTTTTCTTCCAGATACTCCCGAAGTTCGCTCCGACATTGCAGACTATACAGCAGAAATGAATGGGCAGATCAGCAACTGTTGAATATGCTCAATATGCTACACCGCTCCGGCGAATTGGACAACACAATCATGATCATCACATCCGATAACGGAATGGCTTTTCCACGCGCCAAAGGAAACATTTACGAATATGGGTTGCACGTTCCATTGGCCATGCAGTGGAGCAAGCGTATCAAGCCCGGGCAAGTGTTGGACGATCTTGTAAGCTTTGTCGATTTCGCACCTACTGGACTATCTCATTCGGACCATTCAAATACTGGCAAAAACTGACTTGCTGATTAAAATTCCTGTAACATCAACTTCATTGCCGACACTATCAGGAAAGATTAGAAGGCCTAATTTCCAAGAACGAGATCGAGGAGCGAACTCTACAAACTGTTGCGATAAAAAGGCTACGGCAATTGTACCCCCGTCCCGGATCTCAACCGGATCTCTTCTAGTTCCTCTGCAATTCTCAACTTCTAAACTCGGATTCAGAACATTTTTTAATCCCTCCAATTGAAACGGTACGCCACCGCACTGCACTATTTGTATAGAACTATGGAGGTTCTAAACAATGGCAACAGAAAAAACCCCCAGAACGGAGGCCCCAGTTGTACCCGACCAAGTAAAGCTTAAAGCGGTGCAGGCAGAACGCCTCGCATCTATTTCTGGAGTTGACGCAAAGTCCCTCTCCGGACTCACCGTCGCCCAAATTAGTGAGAAATTCCGCTTCCAAATTGACCCAAGGCTGCTATTCTTCCGTAAGGTTTGCGGAACTGTGGTCAAGAAGGATCCGGTTACTGGAAACAATTTCCCAGTCCCCTACGCAACCGTCCACGTGGAAGATACAGACTGCTCTTTCCTTGGCTTCTTCCCTGTAAAAGCGAAATGGTCGTGGTACTTCCCGTTCCGATGCCGCCGCGAAGAAATCGCCACTGCAAAAACCGATGAATGCGGTCACTTCTGTGTATGGATTCCCCGCTGGGACATCGACTGGATCCTGCGCTTCCGACGCGAACGTTTCTGCTTCCCTGTGATCTTCGAACGCCCAAATCTGCGCGACCTGTTGGAAGAACTGATTCCACCTCAATTCCCACCTCGCCCCGGACCTGGTCCCGACCCTGCCCCATTTAAGGGAATTGATCGCGGCGCCTTCATTCGTCGCGTTGAAGATTCGTTGGGCCGCGACGCCGCCCGCTCGCTCGATCGCGTTAGTTCAGCTGCTCAACTCGGCTCCAGCACAGTCGATTTCTCCGCAACTCTTAGCACCGCTGTCCTCGATCAACGCATCCCCCCACCGCTTCCCAAAACTCTACGCATCGATACGCAAAAAGACGGGACCCGTTCAACCCTGGCAACTATGGCCAAGATGCAAGCCATCGATTTGAAGGATCTCGATTTGCGTGCCTACTATGGACCCTTCAAGCGCTGCATCGATATCTTTGTCCCAGAATGGGTGCCCTTGATCGATATCCCTGATATCACATTCCGAGTCACCCAAGATACAAACGGAGATGGCGTCGAAGAATTGATTTACTCCGAAGGACTCTCCCAGGTTCGTTGGGATGCCGGTCCTATTGGACCCCTGACAATTCAAGCCAATACCAACGCACTCTCCGGTCTTCCCTGCGGCGGAACGCCCGTGCCCTGCGGCAATGTTCCTGCCATTGTGTTAGCTGGTCGAATGCCCGTGGTCAACGTGCCGACCATCTACGACGCCGTGAATGGATACGCACTTCGCCCCAATCGTCCTCATCCGTCGGGTGCCATGATCGACCCTTTGCCCAACCCTTCCGCAGCCACTCCTTTCCACGGTGCTGTGACTTTGCTTGGTTGCAACAAGACCGATTCTAAGGCTACTCAATATCGAGTGCAGTACAAATATAGTTCTGACAACGGAGCTAGTTTCACTACCTACACGCCGTTCGTCGGACTTACTTGGCCGCTGTTCCGCCTTGACGGCGCTGGCAATCCGCAGTTCCACTATCCGGTTTCCGACGCGCAAGGTTGGTATCCAATCGCTCTGCCCGCAGGCCCGAATCCATACCTGCCGCAGGATATTATTCTGGACTGGCCGACTTACGCCAAAGCCAATGGCCGTTATGTTCTGAAGCTGGAACTCGGCAACAGCGGTGTGATGTCTTCAACGTCGGCTGAAGTGGCTTTTAATGTGGATAACTCTGCTCCTAGCGGCCCACTTACTATCGAGTGGCGCAAGGTTGGCGGTGGAGCGTTTCAACTATTGACGCCACCGTGCCCGTTGGTTCGTCGCGGTTCCACACCTGCGGAACTCGAGTTCCGCGTCACTCTCGACGCATCGGCAGCTCATATGCGATCCGCGCAGTTGTTTGCCGGTGGTTGTGGTGGAGGCGATTTCGCTTTCATCAGTGGCACAACCGAACATTGGCACACTGCCATAAACGACAACGCCGAATTGCTGCAAGCCATCTTCCGTTTGCCGGCCGCAACACTGGAAGGCACCTATAGCTTTTCGGGTCTTGTAGTCAGCAGGGCAATGAACCCTAACGGGGGAGACGGCTCTCATTTGATTCTTCCGGATCCCTGGGAATACGATCCGCAAGACATCTATGTCAATCCAAACTTCGCCTTTTCCGTGATCAACGCGGATTAGAAATTCTGGACTCAGTTATCCGGAGGGGACATGGGAATACTCCTGTGTCCCTAGTTTTACGTTCTTGGAGAAACAATGACTGCCGAATGGTCCCCCTGGTTCCGCTTGATAATAGCGGTTCTGGCAACTTGGAGAGTCGCGCACCTCATCGCTAAGGAAGATGGGCCTTTTGATTTGATCGTTCGTGCTAGAACAATGGTAGGAAATGGAATGTTTGGCAGATTAATGGATTGCCCCTACTGCCTCAGCTTGTGGTTTGCCGCTCCGGCGGCATATCAACTTACAAGCAGTCCTATTGCGTGGATATTCGCATGGTTCGCCATTTCCGGCGGATCCTGTTTATTGGAACGAATCACAGAAAGAGGTGAATAGAATGTCCTGTTGTGGACAAAAACGTGCAGCGTTAAGCTTTCAGCAGCGATCCTGGAATCGTCAGGCAACGCCCATTATTTCAGCGCCGCCGAATGAAAACGCTGGATTGATCCCGCTTCGATACTTAGGATCTGCGCCCTTGTCGATCAGCGGTCCCCATTCGGGCCGCATTTATTCCGTTGGCCATCTTGGATCGGCAATCACCGCAGATCCTCTGGATGTGCAGGTTCTTCTTTCAACTCTTTTATTTGCCAAAGCCGATTCTGTAGTGCCCGACGACGCGTAAACAGCGCAGCCAAACCGCTCAGACCAAGCAGAAGAGTAGACGGTTCGGGCGTGGTGGCGCTCGGATCGAATTGGATGTTTGATCCATCAAACGTCACAGGGATAGTTGGACCAAGGAGTCCACCTCCACCACCTGTCGGTGCGAGCACCTGATAAATGGTGGGACTTGCTCCAAACGCAAAGGTACTGTTTGGCGCCAGATTCGATTCACCGGGGTCCGCAGCATTTCCCCCAACCGACAACCCTATCAACGTCGGATTCGAAATCGAATCGGTACTCAAAGATTCATATCCGAACAAGATTTGTCCTGAATTATACAAAAGTGCTTGAAACAAAACGGGAGCAAAAGAAAATTGATCGACGCCTTCCCAAGTAAAGGAAACTCCATTCAGAATGGCATTCATATAGACCGATGTATATAAATCCGTCCAACCAGGTGAGACCCTAGGATTGCCGCTCAAGAGTCCACTGACGTCCCCGCTGCAACACCCAGCGCCGTTCAGCAAATCAATCGTTCCTAACGTTAGAAAACCGTTGGTGGAAACACTGCCTTCTGAGTACGTGATACCACCAAAAGTGAAGTTCGACGTCAGAGTGAAGGCTGCCACGGCATCGTCTGCCTGAAAAACCAAAAGTGTTCCCGATGCATAATTAGGATCCCAAATTGAAGGGACAACTCCCGCCATACAAACCGAAGAAAACACCAAAGACAGTCCACAAACTTGCGCTAGAAAACGTGAAAACAAGAAACCACCTCCAATGGACTCCATCGGTATTGGTCCGTGAAAGCTTTGCCCGTCTTTTCCAAAAAATCACGTTCAAAATCAAAATGAACCTAAAGGACTAGAGCCTCAGTCCTAACCGCGCAGTACTTAAGTTCCAAGCTGCGCTAAATTAGCTAAGTGATAACCCTTGAACAGGAACCCTTCCTTTCCGTCCGTTCCCTATCGGCAGGCTATCGCAGTAATCACCTCATTGCTTCCCATTCACACGACTGGCATCAACTCCTGTTCGCTTGCTCCGGCGCGATGACCGTCCACGCCAGCCAGTTTTCCTGGATGATTCCTCCCGGCAAATGCGTCCTCATTCCCGCCGCCTGTCCGCATTCCATTCGAATGTGGGGCCAAGTGGAAATGCGCACTCTCTACTTTCAAACTGCCTTCGCTCCCAACGCCCTCTCGAGCGAACAATGCCGCGTTTTATCCGTATCACCCTTGCTGCGCGAATTGATTTTGCGCATTCTTGAAATGGATGCGCTCGATTCCCGCCTCCCCCATCATCAAAATTTATACGCAGTGCTTTTCGCCGAACTTTTGCAAGCTCCAGAAATGCCGTTTCTTCTTCCGCTGCCCACAAGCAAGCCCGCTAGATTCGTAGCCCTCCACCTCCTCGAACATTCCACTTCCCCTGAAACGCTAGACCAGTTGGCCAAGCAATACGGCGCAGCCAAGCGCACACTGGAACGGCAATTTTCCAACGAAACCGGCATCAGCTTTGGCTTGTGGCGTCAGAAAGTTCGGCTGCTGCATGCGATTCGCATTCTTGCACAGGACTCTTCCGTCACCAACACGGCCCTTGATTGCGGCTATACCAGCGTCAGCGCATTCATCACCGCCTTCAAGAAAACCTTCGGATGCACACCCAGTCGCTTTCGATAGAATTCTGAATGCATGTCTTCACTCGCTAAAATTTCCCGCCGCATCTTTCTTTCCGCCCTGCCGGCCCTCGCCGCGTCGCGACTGAATATCCGCAAGCTAACCACTCGTAAACATTCCATCGGCAATCGTGACTACCTCTTTCTGGAATTGGAAACAGATGGCGGCATAACGGGCCTGGGAGAAGGTTCCGTTTCCGGTCGTGTGGAAATAGTCGAACAAGCCATTCAGTGGTTCGCGCCATTTCTGATCGGCAAACCCGCTGGAGGCATCGAAGATCATTGGAATCGCGCCTACTACCAGCTTTCCCGTTACCGCAATGGGCCCATTTTGATGACCGCCCTGGCAGCCGTCGACATTGCCCTGTGGGACATCGAAGCCCAACGTCTAGGTGAACCCATTTGGCGTCTTCTCGGCGCAAACGAAGCCAAACCCATGCGCGTCTATTACAGCCATTGGAGCCATGGTATGGAACCTCGCACACTGGACAAGCTGGCGGAACTTGCCGCCAAAACCAGGAAGGACGGTTGGACCTGCATCAAGTGGGTCCTTCCCAAAGGTGGCTCAGAGCCCGAGCGTCTTCGCGCCTTGGTTGCTGAAGTGGAAGCCGTAAGACGTGGCGGCGGTCCTGATCTTGAAATCGGTCTGGAAATGTGGGAAACCTTCAGCGTCCGCTCCGCCATTGAATTTGCCAAAGCCGTAGCCCCATTCCGCCCCATGTTTATTGAAGAGCCCACTTGGCGCGAGACGCCGCAAGCTCTCGGCGAAATTGCTTCCAAGAGTCCCGTCCCACTCGCCGGTGGCGAAGGCCTAATTTCCCGCTATGAATTCAAGCAACTGCTCGATGCCAAAGGCGCTCAAATCCTGCAGCCCGACGTCATCCATTGCGGCGGCATTACTGAGATCCGCAAAATTGCTTCTCTGGCTGAAGTCTACGGTGCGGAAATGTCCCCCCACATGTACTACGGCCCCATTGCCCACGTTGCCTCGCTGCATTCCATGGCAGGCGTACGCAATTTTCTGATGCAGGAATGGGACGCCGCAATGGAATCCACTTTCGCCGCCGTCACGAAAGGAACTTTCCCATTAGTGAAACAAAGCACCGTCACACTGTCCGATTCGCCCGGGCTTGGATTGAAAATGGACTGGGCAGAATGGGATCGCCTCCACCCTTACAAATCGCAAAGCCTGCGCCCGCCGGGTGGAAAATAGGATCAGTTTCGCTATCATCAGATATAGTCATGAACAACTTCCGGTTCGCTCTCTTCCTGTTGGCTTTGCCTTTTGCATTGGCCCAAAAACCAGTGACGCTTGATGCCGTCACCTCAAACAGGACACGCGAGACCGGCGGATCCATCACTTGGACACCCGATGGAAAAAGCTTCGCCTACACCGAAGGCAAAGGGCTTATGCTTTACGATGCTGCCACCGGCAAGAAATCGGAACTCGCCAATTTGGAGGCGCTCGAGGAACTTGCCGTGGAGGCCAAAGACAAACAACCTTTCGACTGGGAAAACCGCCGCGTTCGTGAAGATCAACTACAATGGGCTCCCGATGGCCGCACATTTCTCTATTCTTACAAAGGCGATATTTTCCTTTGGGATCAGGGCTGGCAACCGCTAACGGCTACTCCCGCCCAGGAGCGAGATGCCCGTCTTTCCCCTGATGGTAAAAGCGTTGCCTTTCGCCGTGACAATGACCTGTTCGTAATTACCATGGCCGGCAAGCAGGAAAAGAGGATCACCACCGGTGGCTCCGATCTGCTCCGAAATGGCCGTCTGGATTGGGTCTACCCTGAAGAACTGAGTCTTTCCCGTGCGTTCTGGTGGTCTCCCGATTCGGCAAACATCGCCTACCTTCAGTTCGATGTCAGCAAGCAAATGATCCACCCGCATGTCGACTTCGTCTCAGCCAACCGTGCCGTATATGAGCCCGAACGCTATCCCAAAGCCGGCTCGCCGAATGCGTCAGTGAAGCTGGGTGTGGTCAGCGCCACCGGAGGGGAAACGCGTTGGATGAGTGTCACCGGTTCCACCGATACTCTGTTAGCCCGCATAGATTGGACACCCGATAGTAAACAACTCTTCGTCCAAAAATTGCCTCGCATTCAAAACCGCTTGGAACTGCTTGCAGTCAACATAGCCGATGGCTCCGCCAGGACAATTTTGGAAGAAAAAGATTGGGCATGGATCAATGTCAATTCCATGCTTCGCTTCTTGCCCCAGTCCAACCAGTTCCTTTGGGCCAGTGAACGCTCCGGCTTTCGCCATCTTTATCTCTATTCCGCAAAAGGGGAATTGCAGAAACAACTCACGAGTGGCGATTGGGAAGTGTCCGACTTGGCCGCAGTGGATGAAACTGCAAGGGCCGTCTATTTCACCTCCACCGCAGTAAGCCCGTTGGAACGTCACTTCTTTAAGGTCAGCTTCGATGGCGGAGAACCGAAACGAATAACCACGAACTCCGGCACCCACACAATTTCCATGAGCCCTTCCGCGTCTTTCTTCATGGATACCCATTCAAGCTTCACCGAACCATCCCGCCGGACTTTACACGAAGGTGGTGGCAAGCAATTGGCCATTTACCGCGAACAGGACCGGAAGGTTCTCACCGATTACCAACTTCTTCCAGCACAAATTGTTCCCGTGAAAAGCGAGTTTGGCGATATCATGTACGCCCGCTTAATCAAGCCTGTCAATTTCGATGCCACTAAGAAGTATCCAGCCATCGTGATGATCTACGGCGGACCCGGCGCTCAAACCATTCGCGATTCCTTCACCGGTCTCAGTTGGGAACAAGCCTTAGCCCACAAGGGTTTCGTCATCTGGCAAATGGACAACCACGGCTCGGCGGGCAGGGGCCATAAATGGGAATCCAGAGTGTTTCGGCGGTTGGGAGAACAGGAACTTTCCGATCAAAGGGTTGGCTTGGATCACCTTGTTTCCATGGGATTCGTCGATTCCAAGCGCATTGGAATGTACGGCTGGAGCTACGGCGGATTCATGACCCTCTACTCAATGCTGAATGCTCCAAAACTGATTAAAGCGGGCATAGCCGGTGCACCCGTGACGGACTGGCGTCATTACGACACTATTTACACCGAACGTTACATGGATACGCCGCAACAAAATCCAGCCGGCTACAAATACAGCTCCCCTGTGCTGCAGGCCCCAAATCTGGAAGCCAATCTGCTGATTGTCCACAACATCGAGGATGACAATGTTCTGTTTCAAAACTCCATGCAGATGATTGACGCTCTCCAGCAGGCGAACAAGCCATTTGAAACCATGCTTTACCCTCAAAAAGCCCACGGAGTGAGCGGCCCTGCCCGAAAGCATATGCTGCAGATGATGACCAGCTTTTTTGA
>JAYTTF010000277.1:0-12613 GCA_043745195.1 Bryobacterales bacterium
ACCGCCCTTTGCCAGCCACCACCGGCACCCTATTACGAGAACGTTGCGAATGTTCCCACTTCTCCGGAAGTGCATTCCGATCGCACGGTCACATTCCGGTTATTTGCCCCGAAGGCAGGCGAAGTAGTTTTGATGGGGTCGCCGGGCATCCTGGAATTTATCAAGAAGCCACTGCCGCTATCGAAGGATGACAAGGGCGTTTGGAGTTTGACGGTGGGTCCGCTTCCAGCGGGTTTCTACACCTACGGGTATGCGATTGATGGCGGCTTGCGAATGCCTGATCCCTCGAATTCGTATTTGGAATTGCGCCGCTGGGGAGCAACCAGTGCATTCATTGTTCCCGGCGCGGAAAAGGAAGTGATTGAAGAACGGAAGGTGCCGCACGGCACGGTGCATGTGAATTTCTACGATTCCACGTCGCTCAATTCGGACCGCATGGTTTATGTCTACACGCCTCCTGGTTACGAAACCAGCAAAAAGAAATACCCGGTGTTGTACCTGCTGCATGGAAATGGGCAAATTGAAGCATCCTGGACCTGGACCGGGCGTGCCAATGTCATCATGGACAACCTGCTGGCCGATGGCAAGGTTCAACCCATGGTGGTTGTTATGCCGTTTGGCCACGTGCAGAGGGAAATCAATCCTGCGCGAAATCCACCGGGTACCATTGACAGCGATTCGGCGGTCATTGAAAAAGAACTGCTGACGGCCATCAAGCCGATGGTGGAGAGCAAGTATCGTGTGTTGACTGACCGCAAGCACCGCGCTATTGGAGGGCTTTCGATGGGGGCATGGCAGTCGGTTTCTATCGGGCTGCATAACCTGGACCAGTTTTCCTACATTGCAGCGTTCAGCGGCAGTGGCAATCGCGCTGAGTGGGAGAAGATCGATTCGGCGACGCTAAATCAGAAGCTGAAAGTGCTGTGGTTGGGATGCGGCCGCGAAGATGCCGGCTATGCCAGAGTTAAGGACATGGACGACCTTCTTACGAAGAAAAACGTGAAGCACGTTTGGAACGAATCCGGCGGTGGACACAGTTGGCCGAATTGGCAGACCTACCTTTCCAAATACGCGCAACTGCTTTTCCGTGATTGATTGTTTAGCAAGTCTTTCAAAATAGAATCGTCACGCCTTCGCGCGCCAAACTGGTGGACGGAAACTCCCTTTGCGCATGCTCCAGATTCGCTTCCAATTGTTCGTCAGAGTGATCCGGGTCGTGATGAAACAAGACTAAATGCTTCACTGACGCTTTGGCTGCCAGCCGCACTCCCTCTAGCCAAGTGCTATGGCCACGTCCGCTTTGCTTCTCATATTCCTGCGGTGTATACTGCGCATCGTAAACAAGCACATCGGCCCCGCGTGCCTGCAGCAGCAACCGCTGGTCTGCCTCCGCGTTGCCATGTTCATGATCACTGGCATGCACCAACACTGCGCCTTGCCGTTCCAACCGGTACCCGGTGGCACCCTGCGGATGATGCAGCTCAAAGGGACAAATGGTGAAGCCCGCATGCAACCACGTCAATTTCAATTGGCGAAGCTCTGTCGCTGCTGAAAAATAATCGAAATCAATAGGATGAAATGGAAAACGCAGCAACCCGTCAAGGACCGCGCGTAAATCCTCAGGCGAATGAGAAGAGGCCAGAGTAACTCTTGTTTGTTTCTGGAACAGTGGTGCAAAGAATGGAAGACCCTGAATGTGATCCCAATGAAAGTGCGTAAATAGTATCGTGGCAGCAGGTTCGTTGACTAACCGCGCTCCGAGCTGGCGCGCTCCGGAACCGGCATCAATCACCAGAGGCTGCTCACCGGGCGCACGAATTTCCAGGCACGTGGTATTACCGCCATACCGCAGGTTTTCGGCCTGTGGGGTTGGAATCGATCCGCGCACACCCCAAAACTTCAACGTGAATCGGACAGCAGGATCCATCGCTCTTATACTACTGAAGAATGAGGCCCGATTCTTTCGACGTTTTCCCGCCAATGGCAATGGTCAGTTTTTGCGCCCCCGCTGCCGCGCTGTTGGGCACAATCACATTCACCTGATACAGTCCTGGAAACCCCGGTGCCAAGCCACTGAAAAGCACTTGTGCCGCTTGGCCGCCAATCATTACAACCGGCGTTGTAGTAGTCTGCGAAAGCTTGGTAGCTGAGGCTGGTTCCCCGCTTGCCGGCTGATTCGTAACCGGCCCCAAGCCGTTGGCAAAAATCTGAATCGCCTGTCCGCGCTTCGCCGGATTTGCAGCAGTGAGTAACTTGAAAGAAGCGTCCAAGGCAGCGGCTGCGCTGGTGCCAACTTCAAAAATCCCTGGAGAATGATTCGCCAAGGGTAGAGTAACGACAGTACCGTTGGTATCCCCAACAACCACCTTCACCAGTGCTGAACTCTGGTTCTGCAGCTCCCAGGGAATCTGCAAATTCACTTGTTTCGTGTTGACGAAAGTCAATCGCCCGGGAACACTGATCTTCGCCGAGGGTACATCGAAACTCACACGCACGCCGTCAATTGCCATAGGTAAGGAGGTGGTCTTGGCAAAGCCAGTAGAGTCACTAAAATTGGTCCCAAAGATCGTTACATAGGAACCCGGAGCAACGGGCGCAGACGCATCAAAATTTGCTGCGTTGACAATGCCGCTGGTTGCAATTTGCGGCTTTGTACGAGCGTGTGCCGAATAAGTGGTGCGCAATCCACCGCTGGCAGCAGTAAATGTGTAATTGCCAGGAAGCGCTCCTAGAATGGGTTCTGCTACTGCAATTCCGTTGGCATTCGTGCCGGCATCCATCTGCCTGAAGCTGGCCCCGCCCCGCGCTGTAAACGTCGCGGCAATTCCAGAAACGGGTACCCCGTAGGTATCCACCAGACGGAATGAAATAATGCCGTCGGCAATGCCTTCCCCAACCGTTCCCTCGGTTGAGGTGCCAGTTAGTGGAATCATATTCGCAACTCGTCCGTCCCCCACCAGAAACATATACGGAATCCGCAGGTTGACGATGCCGCCCTGCACCGCCACTACTCCAGAATACAAACCGGGTTGTGGAACAGTTCCAGCCAGAGTCAAAGCCGCAGTCTCGCTGGTACCTGCAGCCAGGTTGAGTGACTGCTTGTTTAACGTAAGAGTTACTCCCAACGCCGCCCTTGCTACTACAACATTCAAAGTGACACTTACTGCCGCAGTGCCGGTATTGGTGATTTGTAACTGCTGCGTTTGCGGAATCGTAGTGGCTTTCAATACTCCAAACGAAAGCGATGCGGGAGTTACAGTAACAATACTATTCACCGCCGCCGCAGCATCCACTTTGCCCGCACCCGCACCCCGCACGTCGACCGAGGCACCGTAGAAATCGCGAAGTACATCTTGCGTTGCAGTGTGCATTAGTGCCGATTTCACCTGTGCAGCAGTAAATTTTGGGTTCTTCTGTTTCACCAATGCTGCGGCACCAGCAACAATAGGCGCGGAAAAACTGGTTCCACTGGCAACCACAAAACCATTGGCACTATAAAGTTCTCCCAGCGGATCTTGCGCACTTCCTGCCATATAAATATTCTGCCCGGGAGCCAAAAGGTCAGGCTTCAAAGCGAAATCGCCAGTGTTCGGTCCAAGGGAGGAAAAGTAAGTAAGAATGTTCCCGGTGGCACTTATCTCAATACCTGCGGGATCAATTGTAACCGCGTGTTCCGGGCTGGTCGATAGGTAATTCCGCAACGCCACGCCGTCACTATTGGAAATCACAACTCCGGGAATGGAAGCGCTACCCAATGCCGGGGAAACGAGTGCCGACGCATCAGCCATATAGATCACCACACCAACCGCACCGGCATCTTCAGCATTCAATGCTTTGGTGGAAAAACTACAGGTGCCTCGCAGAACCAAGGCAATGGTTCCTACCAGCGAAGCGGCAGGGAATGCAGTACACCCAAGTCCGTCATTGCCTGTAACGGTAACATCGCGCAATGGAGCCGTGATGGCTCCCATAATGGACGAATCTCCTGGTTGCACCGCAATGGACTTCAACGCGGGGGGGACATCGGCACCGGGGACAGTTAGTAAGTAATCAAAATCGTGCGAATTGGTACTTGCCCCAACGGCGATCACCGAAGGAGCACTTGCCGGTGACCCAATGGTTCCATAGCTGGGCCCATTCGCTGTTCCATCGGCCCCTTCATTGCCGGCCGAGGATACAATGATCATGCCCTTCTTCGATACATCGTCAAACACTTTAGCCACTAAGTCGCAAGGCACTCCAGCAGCATTTCCGCAAGCTGCGCCGGAATCCAGTGGACCAGAAAATGACGGTCCGGCAACGGAGAAAGAAACAATATCCATGCCATCGTTAAATGCATCGTCCAAAGCTTTCAGAATTACATCATCGGAAGTAACATCATTCACTTGTGGCGAACCGAAAATCCTGTAATTCCCCAGCCAGGCTTTCGGGGCGACCCCTGAAATGGGAGCAGTGCCAACTACTGGAACACCAGCGGCGCAGGAAGCAGCGGCAGTGCCATGGCCGCTGCGGTCGCGTGGGGAATAATCGTCAGGATGCGAATCAATCGCTGGATTGGGTTCGGTCCCGGCCGCCAGCATTCTTGTATAACTGCGAGCCACAATCACTTTGTTGTTGGTGAACCCGCAATCATCTCCGCTACAAATTGGGTAGCCTCTGGGCATAACTAATGAGCTATCTTGAAACGCGGCATTCGATTGATCAATCCCGGAATCCAGAATTGCAATCTTCACCCCGGCACCTGCATTGGCCGATCCACCCAGAATGCCCCATGCAGCCGGAGCGTTAATCAATTGCGTAGCGCGATTCAGTTTCATTGAATACCTTCGCAGGCGAACAGCACCAAGCACGCCCGGAAGTTTGCTCATCTCAGCAATGGCATCGGGTGAAGCCGAAACAAACACAGCATTAGCAATGGTGGATACCGTTCCTGTTACTGCAATATTCCGCTTGTTCAATTCGCCGATCAGGATGCGTTGCCGTGCTGCAACATTTGCCTTGTGCTGCAGTGCTTTGGTTGAGGTTAGTCCCGTACGGCTCTCCGCCTGCATCATCACCGGAGCATCTTCCAGGATTAGCGCGTAGCGATTCTGAAACGCGTATTGCGAAAAGCCCAAGTTACAAAAACTAAGAACGGCCACAGCCGCCCCTTTAAGGAACATAGGAAATTTCATGGGGTACTTAAATTTTAGACGTTACAGTTCGAGTTTGCCGGCGTAACTCATTTCACTAAGTGTGAAAATTTGTTTCAATTCCAAAGGTCCAATGACGGCCTCAAACTCCACTTCCCGATCGCTTGCTGTAATCTCGTTGGTTCTGGAAAACAGAAACATCACAACCAAACCTTCATCGCGAGGAAGCAGTCTTACTTCCGAAGGCTTAATGTCTTTTTTGCCGGAACGTTTCAGTTTCGCTTGCCCTTTCCATTGCTTGGCTAAAGCCTGCGGATCGCCGTTTGCAAGCCGGTTTGGTAGTCCTACTACGGCAAGCGCGTATTTCGCTTCGTCCACAATGGGGGCATTTCCGTCGGCCGTTTTCAGTTCCGCTTCCTGCACAGGCAACGCACTTTCCCAGCGAATCGTTACTGGTGCAATAGTGCGCGGAGCAATTTCGTCCGCCATTGGTCTGCCACCGCCACGGGGGGGCATTCCACCACCAGGACCGCGCCCGCCCCGGCCACCTCTTCGAGGTCCTCCAATGCCAATTCCACGACCGCCAATTCCGATGGTGCCCAGCGGACTCCCAATACCAACGCCGCGTCCCCCTCGAGAGCCTTCGCTTTTTAGAATCGGTTCAACTTGTTTTGACCAGGGTGATTCGGATAGAACCAGCCGTGCATCCGAATCAGTCCAGCGAGCAACGGGCTTATCGATCCAGGCAACTTGAGCCTGGGCCAACTGGCCAATCAGAGCGACGGAAATCAGAAATCGGTTAGGAAGCTGCAAGGAATACTCTTCGCTTCATAAAAACACAATCTGCTAGGCGAAGTTCTGTGGAAATGCGGGCTTAAAGGGATAGTTAACAGATTTATTCGAGTGCTCTCAGCATGAGTGTCGATAAACCAATGATTCTTTAAGTCCAATGCGGTAAAGAAGCACCGTCCGTAGATCAACTCCCGTATCCACGACAGTTGCGTGGAAACCATATGCCACCTTCAATCAATCGAGGGGCTCGGCGTGGGACTAAGCTAACGTGCGGAGGGCTGCGAAATCCGGGACGGGGCTGCAATTCAATGAAGATGTTTTGCCTATTGAAGAATTGCACCCCCGTCCCCGGATTTCACGAATTGGACAGACAGGGTGCCGGTTACGGCTTGCAACTGCCGTTTCTATCAAAACAAGGAAATCGATGCCTTGCGCGGCGGAATCATAGTGACATACTGCGACTTTACCCCTTCCACAACCAAATTGCGGAGTGTGAAATCGAATGGACGTTCCTGTAGTACGAGGAGTTGTCACCTCTGACCAGGCCTCCTGTCATCAGCAAATCCCGTGTTTAAGCTCTGGTCAAAGTCCTCCATATTCGCGTAAGCTAATTTCTGAGGTTAATTCAAGGCGTGAATTACGGCAGTGCACATCAAGCTGTGCTCACCAGTTACTTGGACTTTTCCTTTTCCTCGTGATAATTCATCTCGGTATTCACTTCCCACAGGGCGGATTTATCTAATTTGCCGGCAATGATGTCGTCGACAGCCATCATGGCGGTGAGCATGGAATGATCCTGATTATTGTAACGATGCATGCCATTGCGTCCCACCAGGAAGAGGTTTGCAAAGCGGTCGATATGGTCGCGAATCTCCTGGAACCGATCATAGGTGCCGAAATAAGCGGGGTACGTTTTCTCCATCCTTAATACTGTGGCATCCAAAACTTCGCTTGCATTAATAATGCCAATTTTGCTTAATTCTTCCTTGGCCAGAGCGATCATTCGTTCGTCAGAAAGGTTCCAGATATCATCCGTATCATTGCAGAAATATTCGAGGCCAAGCCAGACGTTGGCGGGGTCGGCGACAAGGAATGGGCTCCAGTTGTTGAAGATTTGCAGCCTGCCAAGAAGCACGTCTGGTTCCTGAATGTAGATCCAGTTGTCGCTGATCAGCTTCCTGCCTTGCGGAGTTTCGTCGTGGATACGAAGGGAGCGAACGAGCAGGCCGACAGTCATGAAGTCGCGGTAAACCAGTCCGTCGGAAACTTCCAGAACATTGGCCGGAGGCGGAACGTCGAACGACCGCATTATTTCCTTGATCGGGGCCGTGGAAAAAAAGTAATCGCCGGTGAATGTGGCATTTTCGCCAGTTGCGGAGTTGGTGGCCTGGAGGGCTTTTACTTGCCAACCATCGGTCAGGAACTGATCGAAGCGATAGCCGGTGTGGATTTCACCGCCCATTTCAATGATGCGGCGAGCCGCTTCTTCCCACACTTGGCCGGGGCCGAGCTTGGGATAAAGGAACTGTTCAATGAGCGAAGTCTGCGTGTCCTTTTGTCCTAAATCTGCGCTGCTGCCTTTAAACACCTTCTTCAAAGCATGCGTGACAGTAGCCCAAACGGACAGGCCTTTAATGCGCTGTGCTCCCCATTCGGCGCTGATCTGATTGCAGGGAACGCCCCACACTTTCTCAGTGTAGGACTTAAAAAACGTGGCGTAGAGTTCCTTGCCGAATCGATTGATGAAGAACTGTTCCAGAGTTCGTTCGTCTTTTAAAGGGAACAGGGCGCTTTGGATGTAGCTGACGCCAATCTTGAACGTCCGCCAGAGACCGAGATTCAGAAGGGTGTTTTTGCTGAGCGAAATCGGATAGTCGAAAAAGCGGCGCAGGTAGTAGATGCGCGACTTGCGGGGGCGCAACAGCATCACGGTATCGGGTGAAGCGGGAGTGACGCCAGAGGGAACAATGGACCGCTCCATTTTATGGTATTTGATAGCCGTTGGACTATTTTCAGACGCCTGGAGGGGCAACATTTTTAACCACCATTCCATGACGCGATCAGACTTGGAAAAGAAGCGGTGACCTCCGATGTCAATGCGGTTGCCTTTGTAGTTTACGGTGCGGGAAATGCCACCCATGCAGTGGCTTTTTTCAAGGATGATTGGCTTGATATCGGTGCGCGTGAGCAGTTCGTAGGCGGCAGTTAATCCGGCTGGGCCAGCACCGATGATGATTGCCTGTTTGGTTGGTTTCTTCAAGGATCTAGGGGGCTTTTAACAAGATAGCAGGTTGGCGATGAAAATCGGCGGGCCTTGTTTGGGCAGGGTTCGTACTAGGACTCACTCTCCTGATTTCCTTCACCAGTTGTATCTTGCTGCAAAATATACTTATTTGCAGTAATGGGCCGCCTGTAACATCCTTTCGGGCTAAGCCGTTGTAGGTGATTGTTGCACTTGGGAATGTATGGCACACTCTGCTAGTCGGTTGGATATCCCCAGCCATCCATTTTCCGAGGACCATTTACACATGAAACGCAACTTACTCTTGACCGCCTGCTTTTTGCTAGGCTCCACAATTACGGCACAAAGGGCCATGGCTGAGACTATTTGGGCACACTACGTAATTGGTTCCACAAGCACCACGCCGGAATCCACCCATATTGTTAGCTTCGACAGCGCAACAGCTGGGACTATCATTTCTGACATTACTCTTACCGGGCTGGCACCAGCAACAATTAATACTTCAGCCGAACGATTAGTGGGTATCGATTTCAGGCCGTTGGATGGTTTGCTCTATGCCATCAAGACCAACGGTGGCGTGAACGGCAATGTTGTGACGGTGAACATTGTGACGGGTGCGGTGACAAGTATTGGCGGACCGGTCTCAGCGCCAAATGGCAACTTCAAAGGTTTTGATTTTAACCCTACCGTGGATCGGATTCGTACAACATCCGATGCCCAGCAGAACCGCCGTTACAATCCCAACGACGGAACCCTGGTAGGCACAGATGTTAATTTGACGTATGCGTTGGCTGACGTCAGCAACGACTTCATACCTGCGGTTTCCAATGTCGCATATACTAACAACCTGGTTGGGGCCGCTTTAACAACTCTTTTTGGCATTGACCACGATCGGGACACGCTTGTAAGAATTGGCGGCGTGAATGGTTCCCCCAGTCCAAACCTTGGCGTTGTTTCAACCGTCGGCCCATTGGGAATAGATGCGACGAATTTCGGCGGATTTGATATCTCGGGGGCTACCGGTGTGGCTTATGCGGTGGTAAGAGTGGGTAGTTCCAGCAACCTTTATTCGATCAACTTGACTACAGGTGCTGCGACGAATCTGGGAGCGATTGGCGGCGGCAATTTAGCCTTTGACGGTTTGTCTGTTCAACCAGCTGTGGCAATTCCGCCGACAATCACACTGCAACCTCTGCCCCAAACGGTTTGCGCTGGAAGCCCTGCTTCCTTTACTGCTGCCGCAAGTGGTCGCCCGGTGCCAACAGTTCAATGGCAAGTGAGCACCGATGGCGGGACAACATTCAACGATATCCTTGGTGCCACGACCACATCGCTGGTCTTCGTCACCACAACGGCTGCGCAGAATGGGAATCTATATCGCGCAGTGTTCAGCAACGGAACCACGCCTGCGACAACAAACGCAGCTTTGCTGACTGTGAACGTCGCACCGGTTGTGACCCTCAGCCCGATAAGTCAGACGGTTGCCATTGGCCAACCGGTGACCTTCACTGCGGCGGGAACTTCTCCAACCGTGCAATGGCAAGTGAGCATCGACGGTGGTGCAACTTTCAGTAACATTGCTGGTGCAACGGCCACAACTTTGACCTTCACACCGAATGCAGCGGATAACAATAACCGGTATCGCGCAGTTTTCATCAACATCTGTACTACTGCAATCACGAATGTGGCAGTGCTGACGGTTCTGACAGACGTTTTCCAGATTCGCTACGCGGCAAATCTCACCAGTGGCGATTCGGTGGTGAACCTTACAAACACTGGCGCAAACGGTGCATCGTTAAACGGCCCTGGTTTCGGCGGTGCGGCTGGGAACATCTGCGCGAACGTCTATGCGTTCTCGCCCGATGAACAACTGGTCTCCTGCTGCTCCTGCCTGATTACTCCCAATGGCCTGGCATCGCTTTCAGTGAATAGCGATTTGATCAGCAACACGCTTACCGGCGTGCGGCCGAATTCGATCGTGGTGAAAGTGGTGAACACGGGTGCCGGTGGGGCGTTCACTGGTACAAGCTGCACCAACTCCGCAGCGCTTGCGGGATCTGCGGCATTCCCCTTGGCGGGTGGCATGCTAGCGTTTGGGACAACCATTCATGCAAGCGGTACCGGATTCCCTGTGACGGAAACACCGTTCTCACGAGGCACGCTGAGTCCGGCGGAACTGGCCAGTATTACGAGCCGCTGCACCAACATTATCGGCAACGGTAGCACATTCGGCATTTGCCGGTCGTGCAGGGCTGGTGGGTTGAATCAGCAATAGGGAGTAACTTCAAAGCATAATAAAGGGGGGCGGATGTTCCGCCCTCTTTATTTTAAACAGCCTATTCCACGTTCAATTTCGTGCCCTTGGTTTCCTTGTTCGACAGCGTATGAATCCCTTGATCCAGTAACTCCCGAAAGCCTTTCAGGAATTCCACGCCGGCATTGCGAAAGTGTTCGCCAGCTTCATTCGCCGGCATCATAGCCATCATCATTTGCGAAATCGCTGGGCCCTTACCCCCACAAACACAGCTTCCGGTTGGTTGGCCTTTGCAGTTGGCAGTTTCTGGACTCTCGTTCATGTTGGGCTCCTCATCTCTACAACTAACACATCCTGCTCCATTCGTGCTTTTACAGGGACCATCGCTGCCATCGTTGTCGGCAGTCCAACATGACGCCGCAGCGTGCCCACTTCAATCACCAGTTCATCGGATTTCTTGAACAACCCAATTTCACCTTTCTGCACAAAAGGCATTCGCAATCGCACTTCATAATGGCCATCGACCGCTGTAAACGAATAAGCCCGTTCCGTCCGAACTACCAACGACGGGTCGTCCGTTTTTCTATATAACCCATCGGAGAGAGTCTGCAATCCCGGCACTCCCATCACCTCCTGATTAAATAGCGGAACAGTCGTAACCGGAATCGGCGAGAAGAAATTTTCGATTTCGCTTAGGATTCCAGCCTGTGTTTTGCGCCGACCTTCAAAAAACGGATCCGATATTCCTTCCGGCAGAACACGGTTTACAATCACTTGATCCACCGTCAAACCATGCAGGCAAAAATACACGAAAGCACGTTGTGTTTCCCGCAGCACCATTTTTTCCGGATTGGTAACCAGCCGGACACTGGTAGTCTGTGGGTCTTGAAGAATAGCGTCCATACCTTGGATTTTTTGGAACAGGTCCGCAATATTGCCGAAGTAACTATCAGGTGGAGCCTCAATCGGACCCATTGCATTCATGATCGGCCTGACCGCTTTCATGACCCGCCGCTCCAATGTGAAGACGTGCTTAATGTACCAATCGAGGGTGGTGGGAAGGCTGACAAAACGAAGCGATTCTGCAGTGGGCGCGCAATCCAGAATGATCACGTCGAACTGCTTTTCCCTGCGATATTGGTTCACGTACATCATGGCACTTAGTTCTTCCATGCCTGGAAATATAGCCATTTCCTCGGCTTCAACACCGCCCATGCCTGTGGTCCGCAGCACCGATGTTATATAGCCTGAAATCTCATTCCAGTGGCGCTTCATCTCCCGCTGGATATTCACTTCTTGAATCCATAGATTGGTGTGGATCGCTTTGGGATCGGCAGTGGTGCCGTGAAACAAAGCTGCCTCCAAATCGAATGAGTCACCCAAGCTGTGGGCTGGGTCCACACTCATCACCAGCGTTTTGTGACCGAGTTCAGCCAGACGGATTCCAGTAGCCGCAGCCAAGCTGGTTTTGCCAACTCCACCTTTGCCACTGTAAAGTAAGATTCGCATACTTTTTTAGATGCCTCTCATCACTAGACTAAGCTATAAAAGTTTCTACCAGCGAGTTTCGTCCCGAATCAGCCCCGCCAGCCGTTTCGACACCACAACTTCCAACCCATTGGACATCTTCAATAGCCATCGTTTGCTGGAAAGCGGTGAGATCTTGCGAATGTGATCCGTGTTGATAATAGTCTTGCGATGAACGCGACGGAAGGTTTCCTGGTCAAGTTTTTCTTCCAATGCTTTGAGGGAGTGCTCCGCATAATAGCGGCCTGCGCCGGCCAGGATCACCACCGTTTCTCCGTCTGCTTGAAATGCAATCACATCCGCTGGATTCAGCAAATGCATATCGGAACCAACTCTCCCGACAATGCGTCGAACAGTTGCTCTTTGCGAATTCGCCTCAACAGGCAATTTACTTACCGTCAACAGCGGGCGAGCTTTCTGAATCGCCGTAGCTAACCTCTCATGACGAACCGGCTTTAAAAGATAGTCCACGGCACCAGCATCGAAGGCCTCCAAGGCATGCTGCTCAAACGCCGTAACGAAAATGATCAGCGGCATGCGTTTACCTCGTAGATTCTTGGCCACTGCCAAGCCACCAAGCTCGGGCATTTGCAAATCCAGAAATACCAGGTCAGGATTCAAGGTTTGAATCTGCTCCACGGCCGAGAGTCCATCAGCCGCTTCACC
>JAYTTF010000278.1:0-3324 GCA_043745195.1 Bryobacterales bacterium
CAACAGTAAAGGTTGGACAATCAAGGAAGACCACACCACTGCATGGCTCGCCCCGCGCACCCAAATGCCACTCCCCACACCCCAGCCCGCACCAGTACCTGCAACTCTTGCGGTAATGCTAGCCGCCGCTTTCGCATTGAAAGGCTCACAAGCCGAACAGCTCGCAGATTGGATCACCTCTGCTTGCAATCCAACTCCACTTCCCCATCCGCCGCTTGTTCTCACCGGCACCGCACGACATCAAACCGCACTCCTCCTGCGAGACTTACTGGACCCCTCCACCACTCCCTTCCAAGTAACTCCATCCAAAGACCACCACTTACAAGTCTTCCTCGAAGTTACTCGACTCAGTAACGCACAACGCCGCCTCTCGCAGCCGGCAATCTACACCAATGCCACAGCCATCCAACAAGCGGAATTGCCCCTTACCATAAACGTGATGGAATGCCACCGACCGGAAATCAGCCATCTGTTGGCCGCCTTGTGCTCCGCGCTTTCCGCGCAACAAGTCGACGATCCAGCGCTGCCCGAAAAAGAAGTCCCAGCCATCATTGAAGAGCCGCAGTATCTTCAAATGGAAGCTGGTGCCTCGACCTTTACGGAACAACAATCCGAGAATTTATCGGGCTTACAGTCAACATGGGTGGAACACAGAAACTCAGCGGATTTCGTCCTGCTGCATCCAAACATTCCCGGCAATCTCACCGAGGCTTAATACCAGTTGGTTGGGCTGCAAGGTTAATCCAACGGTTGCGACGCTTCCTGGAACATTGGAAATAGAACGATACGCCCGGTGGAAATGAACTACATTTCTAGCTTCCCCTCGATGCTTCTTCGTGGCCGGATCCAAGGGCTGTTCCCAAATGCAGCGAAATCCGTCCCGTTCACTTAGGAAGTAAATTGCGCTATCGTCGGGAGACCAGATAGCTTCGCGATCCAAAGTCTTGCCGGCTGTAACAGGAATCCAATCCTTCATTTCTACTTTTTTATCTTCAGACGGGACGGGAATAATATGGATTTGCCGCACTTCGGACCGGCCATCGCTGATATGAAACGCCACCCATTTGCCGTCATTGGAAAGAGTGGGTGCATAGGCGAACCCTTTCTTCGCTCCCCAATCGATCAACTGACGCGTCTTGCGCGCACGCCAATTCATCAACAGCGGGGAGTGCGGCGGACCACCAGATTCCAGCAGGATCAGTTTGCCATCCATTGTTAGATCATTAGGAACACCGCAGTTGTCGCAAACGTGTTCGGAAGTCCCGAACTTGCCGTCCTCAGTCGCGGTGAACACGAACAGGCTGCGTACATCTTTGTGAACTTCTATATAAGCTATGGTTTTCCCGTCGCCACTGATCTTGGGTTGTTCTTCAATGTTAGATCCTGGCGTCAACTGAGTTTCCTTGCCGGAAATCATATCGCGGAACCAGACGTTGCGCCGGCCAGAGCGTTCTGAAAGGAAAACCAATTTTTTGCCATCTTTGGACAGCGAAGGGAAGGCGTCGAAATTCACGCCCTTGGTCAGCTTCACTGGTTCTCCATCTACAACGCCACCACGTCTTAAAGGAACTCGCCATATTCCGGTGGTAACTGTACTGCTGGAAAAGGCCATAGTGCCGTTTGCTGCCGATGCCGGTTGAATTTCAAAGTTTGTCCCTGAAGTTCGCCGTTCCGGAGCTTGCACGGTTTTGTCGCCTGCAGCGGGCAGAGCAACATCCCAAACATTCACTCCATCGGCTACTTTAGCGGCGAACAAAACCCGATTCCCAAGGAACATTTCCGGAGCAATGACAAAGTAACCGGGCGCAGGGCTCATCTTTCTAGCTCGAAGGGAATCCAACACGGCCGTGCGCCGAGCTTCGCCGCCTTCTGGTTTGGTGACCCACCAGTCGGCCAATTCAGATCGTTCATTGCTCTTTTTCCCCAGAAACAAAATGCTGGATCCATCGGGGGTCCATATTGGATAGGCCGCTACTGCGAACTCCGGTTGGAGAATTTTTTCCGCTCCTCCGTCACTGGATATGATCTTTGCCTTGCCAGATCCTGGAGTGAATCCGGTTCCCATGTGCCCTTGCCAGTACGCGATCCACTTTCCATCGGGCGAAAATCGGGGCCGCCTGCCGCCACGCGCCAGCAGTTTGGGTTGTCCTCCCAATGCAGGGACAATATAGATTCCTCCGCCTTCCCGTTCTGACCGGAAGACGATCTTCGAGCCATCGGGGGAAAAACAAGGTTCGGTTTCATCGGCCTCATCGGAAGTCACATGAACCGGTGTGGAACCCTTCTCAATCTGTTGCAGCCAGATATCAAGATTACCCGCCTCGCCTCTATCGGAAGAATAGGCCACAAATTTGCCGTCAGAAGAAAGTGCTGGAACACCTGTAAATCCACTATCGAAAGTGAGGCGCATTAAGACGTGTTCGCGTTTCGGTTGTACCGCCGGTTTCATCCAACGCAGTGCAAACCAGACACCGATTGCGGCAACTGATGCCAAGGCAACAACGCCACCTATCTTCCACGTGCGGGAAATTCCAGCTGCAGCAATGGTGGGGGTTGAATCCTGGCCCACGGGGAGATCTTGACCAGGAATCTCGATGCGGTTGATGGTGCCCATTTGCGTTTGCAGATCCAGTTCCTGGAGTTGAGCTAACACATCACCCATCGGCGGACGAAGTGCTGCGTCCTTTTGCAAGCAGGCTGAAACCAGCCGGTCTAACTCTGGGGGCACACCTGCCGCTTTTTGGCGGATAGGAACGGCTTCCGTCTTCAGCATGGCGGCTAACCGGGCCAATTGTGAAGTACCCTGAAACGGTTTGTCACCGCAAAGCATTTCGTACAACATCACACCGAAAGAGAAGACGTCAGTGGGCGGACCCACTGGCTGACTTTGCGCCTGTTCGGGAGACATGTAGGCAAGGGTACCCATCATCACGCCGGCGACTGTTTGCGGACCAGCAAGCTGGGTTTTATCTTCATCCGGTTCAGGCAGAGGACCATCGAGTTTGGCCAAGCCGAAGTCCAACAGCTTGACGTTATCGCGATCGGTGATGATGACGTTGGCAGGCTTAATGTCACGATGGACAATACCAGCACGATGGGCTGCCGCCAAGGCATCAGCAATCTGTGCTCCATATCGGACGGCGCGGCCGAGTGGCAGGGGGTTGGATTCAATGTGGGCCGTCAGCGTTTTGCCGGCGAGAAACTCCATGGCGATGAAGTCCACACCCTTGGCTTCCCCAATGTCGTAGATGGTAACTATGTTGGGGTGATTGAGCGAGGAAGCCGCCCTGGCTTCCTGCATGAATCGACGACGGGATTGTTCAT
>JAYTTF010000279.1:0-3323 GCA_043745195.1 Bryobacterales bacterium
TGAAGCCAAGGGCCTACTGGAACAATCCCGGCAGTGAGTTATCTCCACAAAACGACATCCTCGTTTTGGGACTGTTACAACAACCTCCCCGTAGATCTAAGAGATCGAGCCAACCAGCAGTTCGACATTCTCAGCGGGAGTCCAAGCCATCCCTCGCTGCAACTCAAACCTGTTGGTGAATTTTGGTCGGCGCGAGTGACGAATGCCTGCCGCGCCTTAGCAATGCGCGAAGGGAATGTCTTTACCTGGTTTTGGATCGGTAGGCACGACGAATATGAACGCCTTCTGAAGGGCTGACTGACGTTGGAGAAATTAAGCTAAATTCAGATCGGAGGGCCTCCATGACGCGATCCGGAAAGCCAGCCTCAACCCCGCCAACGTAAAGCGCCGTTGTGATTTTGAAATCAAGGGTAATGGCTTTCACCAACGCCGGTGCCGAAATTGGGGCCGATTGTAGGGATGTGGGTATGGGTCGAGGCATAAAATCCGTTTTTAGCGATTATCCTCCGCAATTAAACTCTACTTACAATACTCTGAGTAAGATCGTTTATCAATGGCATAAGTTCTGGGTTAATTTCTGAACGGAATTGTTATTGCAAGCGCGAAAGGTTACAAAGAGTGTTACAATTAGTGTGTCATGCCTCCAGCAAGCCAAAGCGTCCGTCGAAGCGTTGCTCTCCCAAAAACCCTTGTAGATGAATTGGCGCGAACCGCGCCCCCAGAACTCAAGTCGAACTTGAACCGCCTTGTAATTGTGGCGCTACAGCAATACGTAAAATCGCAAGAACGGTTGGCGTTCGATCGAGCCATGGACCAGATGGCCGCCGATTCAAAAGTGCAGCGGGAAATCGCCAACATCGAACAAGAATTCAAGGGAACGGAATCAGACGGCCTAACTCAGGAAGATTGGTAGGCCTAGCTAAAATGAAGCGCGGCGAGATTTACTTTGTCACCCTCGATCCGGTGGTTGGCCGGGAGCAGGCAGGGAGGCGTCCTGTGCTGGTGGTTTCCGATGATTCCATTAACACACGACCGCTGGTTGTCACCGTGGTGGTTGGGTCAAGTGGAGACCGCTGGCCAACGGATTTCCCCACAAACGTCCGCGTTCCGGCGGCAGAAAGTGGCCTTCCCAAGGAAACCGTCTTTCTCTGTTTTCAACTGCGTTCCATTGACCACGGACGGTTTCAAGGAGCTTCAGGTAAGCAGATTCCGCCAGTGGGGCAACTCCCGGCCACCCGGATGCAGCAGATCAATCAAGCGATTAGGCTTTCGCTCTGTTTGCTGGATTAGGTAGCATTCGCAATCGATCCTACGAATCCGTAGTCTCTTCGAAAACGCCGAAGATCTTGTAAAAGTCCTCAAAGCCGCCTTCGATCATGGTGGACATCTCCGGCAGCACTGCACTTTGCCATCAGCATGGAAATCCTTTGGAGTTCGTGGTAAAAAGCCATTGATTGATCGACAGGAAACAAGCTAAGCTAGCGCAAATGTCAAAGCGAACACGTATCATGACGGGCAACGTTCCATCGCCATCGCCCGTTCCATCGTCAACCAAAAGGTGGAAAACGCCGCCGCCGTTTTGGAGCAACTTGCCCGCAACATGGAATCACCTCCGTCGGACATCCGCACCCGAGCCGCAGCCCTTCGCCAGCGCCTGCTCGGTGTGGAATCGGCAAAGACAATCGAAGAGCTTGATGGCCATGAAGGCATCTCCGCCCGCGAATACTTTGCCGCTTTAATGACTTTGAATCGCTCGGATTTCGTCTGGCCGGGACGCAAACAGCATCCTTCAGAAGACCCCCTTAATGCCTTGCTGTCGCTCGCCTACACGCTCATCATGCACGAATGCGCAGCGCTCTCGAAGGCATCGGACTTGACCCCTTCATCGGATTCCTCCACCAAATCGACTACGGCCGTCCCTCCCTTGCCTTAGATGTAATGGAACCCTTCCGCCACCCTGTAGCCGACCGGTTGGTATTGCGCTTGTCCAACAAGAACATGCTGCAAGCGGACGATTTTGAAAAACGCGACGGCCGCTCTGGCATCTTCTTGAAACCGGCCGCCATGATCCGCTTCTTCGAGGCCTACGAAAAATGGATGCTGCTCAAAACTGCCGATAGACCCTGCTTCCGCGACCTGCTCAAATCCTCTTGCGAACGGATGGCCGGTTGTTTGCGGGATGGAACGCCTTATAAACCATTTTCCCTGGAGGAGGCTCACGAAGATTGGAATACATCATCGCTTACGATTTAACGGACGACCGCCGTCGCGACCGTCTGGCTAGGACTCTCTTGGACTACGGAAAACGAATCCAAATGAGCGTCTTCGCCGTCCATCTAGATAGTGAATTGTTTGACCGAATGATCACAAGGATCCGGTCTGTGGTGGATGAAAATGAAGACCGGGTTCACATCTTCCGCCTATGTGGAGCTTGCGAAGAACAAGTTATCATGATCGGGACAGGAGAAATGCCTTCAGATCCTGATTTTGTAATTATCTGATTTGTTTTCAATGATCTGGCGTAAATGAGTTTTTGATGATTTTAGGAGAAGGTTCCTGCAATCTTTGTATGTAATTCATTATAAAAGTTTTGTTCGTAAATTGAGCTTGCGATGTCAGTTATTCCAGAGGAAATATGGCTCCGATTATCGAGATCCCGGAAAATACACTTGCAAATAGTCAATTTTTCAATACAATAGAGAGGCAAGAGTCGGAAGACCCGCCCCGATTAGAAGGGGATTGAAACGCGAGAAGTCCGCTGTATGCCTTGACATCACTAAACGTCGGGAGACCCGCCCTTATTAGAAGGGGATTGAAACATTACACCGCTGCGATGTAGTCTGCGGGAAGTCGTCGTCGGAAGACCCGCCCCGATAAGAAGGGGTTTGAAACTCAGTGATATCGCGTTTTGACTTTCGCGACAACCGCCACGACAAAACCTATATCCCTGAACTTCACGATGCGCTTTAGCTCACAGCATGTTTAGCGCAATTCCGCGCCACAGTTTCCCTTCGTCCTCTCAGCCTTTAGAGCGCAAAACCGGGCAAAAAATCTATGCGATCACAAGCCATTCCGCTAGGATTCTAAAGCACTTAACCATAGCGCCCTTTAACCCATCTGCTATCCTGTAAACGTAATGAAAACTGACGACAAACGCAAAGAAACCTCGCGCCTCAACGCGCTGAAATCGACCGGCCCCAAAACCCCCGAAGGCAAACGCCGCTCATCCTTCAACGCCGTCACCCACGCGGCCTACGTCCAGGAACTCATTCTCCCAGGTGAAGAACTTCCCCAGTTCCAATTCATCTTGGACGCCCACCTCG
>JAYTTF010000280.1:0-12370 GCA_043745195.1 Bryobacterales bacterium
TCCTCAGCGCTGCGTTTCGTCATTTTTTGGGCGGAAAGGTCCTTGGCAGCCCCGGTCGACTCGCGGATGCTACGTGTTGACTGCTTTTTTTAGGTTAAATCATGGCACTATAGAAAGGGAACTCTCGGGTTGCCGGACATTCCGACGCACTAAAGAGGCGCGTTCGGTTCTTCCTACGGGTTCAGTTAAACATTATTCTTGAACTAAGTTGAGCATTCGACAGCATCGAGACGTTGCCGATGTAAATATTTGTATCCAGGCCAGCCTGCTCGCCCATTTTGTCAGAGTACGTAACAAGAGCGTCCCTCTCCGGGTCGAAATGAATTCGGACCCAGCAGCGCTGTTGCTGACTGCGACAGGCAGGGGCAGAGTGCAAACGCCGTTCCGTTTGCGGAAGGGTTTCCTCCCGCTTGTGACCAAGACGACGCAGTTGCTGGAAAGTTCGGCGGAATGTTCAACGAACTGACACCACTCGATAAATCATACTCCCGGCCAATCCAGGACTGGATTGGAGTGCTGACCTGCCCTATTGAGCGTCCATTCCGATCAACGAGCGTTCCCGACCTTCCCATCACCCCGCCACCGTAGGTAGCAATATCGGGTTCTTCATTCGGCACGCTCCACCTAATGTTGCCGTTGGCCTCAAACGCCACCATGTAACCCGTCCCCTGGTTACTCCATGCAGTGCCAACAAACGACCCATCCTGCGCCTGCAGCACCGGTCGCAGCGGTCCCTGTTGGCCTCCGATGGTCTGCGCGCTAACCACGCTTATACTTGTGCCGGTTGTAACTGCAAACTCAGTTCCGTTTTCCGTCCACATCGACATTAGAATGCCCGTATCCGCATTCGTGATCATCGCCAGTAGAACCCCGATCTCGTCGAGAATCCCACCTCTCCAATCCTTCACGTTGATTACGTTATACGCACCGTTGCTACTGATCCTCAGCAGCTTCAGGTGATTATACAGGCACCGGTATCCGCAAGCCTCCGAGTTCACATACGGCACGTACGCGTAGCCGTCTCCGGCAATCATAGGGGGAAAATACATTGCTGCGGTTCCTTCCGGCGCGGGCAGCCCTGGAATCTGAATGCTGAACCTCTGCGCTCCAGTAATAGGGTTGATCCCAATCACGGCGGTTGACGCGGCATTCGGCTCCAGTGGACTTACCACCTGAGGTCCCCTCTGGATCGTAAACACTGTACCGTCGGGATGGATCGCCATACCGCTAAGTGGACTGCTATTGCTGTAAGTCGGCAGCGCTTGACCCGTCAACCCGTCCAGTTTGTACATGCTGTTCTCGTTGCACTGCGCGATCATCCCACCCTGGAAATCCGCCTTCATTCTGCAGCCGTAGTTGGGGTCAGAATTGAAGCTCGCTGTCCAGGCCACCGTTCCATCGGCGGTAATCGCCTTCACCGAAGATGAACTAAATGCGAATACGTCCGCCACGCCCGTCTGGCTGGGCACGGCGGGAATGATCGAATCGGCGCTGACATTCGACCACAGCACCGTCCCCACCGGCAGCGGCCCTACCAATACCGTCACATCCGTCGAAGCGCCACCGGCCGTGATCGTCGCGCGGCCCACAGCCAACGCCGTCAGCACCGGTGGATTAGCCGTCGAAAGACTCACCACCGTTGGAGCACTTGAGGCCCATGTCAATCCCGCCAGCGGCTGCCCCGCCGCATTCAATGCTTGCAAGGTTGAAGTATCTCCCACCTCCATCGTAAGCTGGCTCGGGGTCAGCGTCGCGCTGCCTCCGCCCGCTTGAGGCACCGTGAAGCCGAATGCCTTGCTCCACGTGCCTTGTTGGATCCGCGCGATCCCTGTTACAGCGATCGGCCCCACCGTTGCTACAACGGAGGTGTCGCTCCAACTAACTACTTGGCCCGCCGCGCTGCCCAGCCAAACCATTCCCGTTCCTTGCGTCGTGCCGAATCCGCTCCCGCTGAACGTCACCTGTGTTCCCGCCGCTCCCGACACAGGGCTGATCCCCGACAGCGTGATCCCCGCAACAGTGAACGGCACTTCGCCACTCCATACGCCGTTTTGGGGGACTTTCGCCGCTCCGCTGGTTGATCCCGCCGCTACTTGTGCGACTATCTGGGCGTTACTCCAACTCTGCACCACGCCGTACGCCGTGCCCAGCCATAGTTGACCGTTACCCTGCGTGGCACCGAAATTCGAACCGGTAATGGTAACCTGCGCTCCTGGCGCGGCACCCGTTGGGGAAACGCTGGTGATGACCGCCGAGGCCACACTGAAGGGAAGTGGGTTGGACCACACGCCTGCCTGCTGCACTTGGGCGGTTCCCGACGTGGAGTTGACGGCGACCGTTGCTACAATTTGGGTTGCGCTCCAACTGACGATGGCCGCTCGGGTGCTCCCCAGCCAGAGGGTTCCACTTCCTTGAGATGTTCCGAAACCGGTTCCGGCGATGGTTACTTGTGCACCCGGTTCACTATTGGCTGGCGTCACAGAGATCAGGCTGGACGGCACCGCAAATGGTTTTCCCGCGCTTTGCAATCCGTTCGCGGTAACAATGACGTTTCCGGTGGTCACGCCCGCCGGAGCAGTGACCCTGATACTATCGTTCGCCCAACTGGTGATCACGGCGTTAGTTCCGTTGAAGGTCACCGTGCTTGTCCCTTGGCTTGCGTCAAAATTCGTTCCAAGGATGTTGATCGACGTACCGGCTACTCCGGAGGAGGGCGTAAGGAATGAAATATTGGGAACTACTGTGAAGTTGACGACGTTGCTGCCTGTGTTGTTGACCGTAACCACCACCCCGCCAGTTGTAACCGCCTGAGGCGCGGTGACAACGATGGTGTTGGCCGTCCAACTGGCAGCCGTGCCTGCGCTCAGTCCGTTGAAGCTCACTGTGCTTGTTCCTTGGGCTGCTCCGAATCCGGACCCTGAGATCGTAACGCCACTGCCTCCGATTCCCGCCGGCGGAGATAACGTCGAAATGATCGGAGTGGTCGACCCAGGAGCCAATGAGATGGTTGCACTCGCCGACTTGCTCGCGTCCGCGACGCTCGTGGCGGTGAGGTTAGCCGTCTGCGCGGACGCAATCGTTGCGGGGGCTGTGTATAGGCCGGTATTGTTGATGCTACCGGCTCCTGCGGGCGTGATGGACCACGTGACCGCAGCATTGGCAGAACCCGTTACCGTTGGAGTGAATTGCTGCGTCTGCCCGGACTGCAGGGTAACCGTCGAGGGAGAAAGCGTGATTGTAACAGGCGGGTTCAGTGTTACGGTCGCACTAGCGCTCTTCGAGGGATCCGCGACGCTGGTAGCCGTGACGTTCACGGTCGCTTGCGCGGAGATCGTCGCGGGCGCACTGAATACGCCTGCCGCAGTGATCGAGCCCGCACCCGCAGGACTGCTCGTCCAGGTTACCGCGTTGTTACTCGCTCCACTCACGGCGGCTGTAAATACAAGCGACTGCCCTGGCTGCAGCGAGGCGGACACAGGACTTACCGTGACGGATACTGGCGGGTTCAGGGTCACGGTAGCCGCCGCCCGCTTGCTTGTGTCGCTCACGCTTGTGGCGATAACGCTCACTATTTGGCTACTGGCGATGGAAGCCGGTGCGGAGTAGAGTCCGGCGTTCGTAACACTTCCCAGGGCGGGGCTGACTGACCATGTAACGGCAGTGTTGCCTAGGCCCGTGACCGTCGCCGTGAACTGTTGGGTCTGAGATTGGGAGAGTGTCGCGCTCGATGGGCTTACTGATACTGGCGAGAGCAAAGTCACCGTTGAGGAAAGGCTCTTCGTTGGATCAGCAACGCTTGTTGCCGTCACAGTTATCGTTCGCTGACTCCCCAATAACGCGGGGGCCACGTACAATCCGGCCGCGCTGATCGTTCCCACCGCCGGGCTAATCGTCCACGTCACACCAGTGATCGTGTTTTGGTTGACCTGAGCGGAGAACTGCTGGGTTTGCCCTGCATTCAGATTGGCTGTCTGGGGGCTGATCGACATCGTGAGAGCGGACAAGCTGACGGCTGCTGAGGCAGTCTTTGTAGGATCGGTTGCACTGCTCGCGGTCACCGAAACGGTGGTTGCGGAAGGTAGCTTGGACCGTCTGGATAGCAGCGAGGGAACTGGCCCGAATTGGCAAACGACAAACGCCCGCAGAATGAACATTGCGCCAAGATTTTACTGACGGCGTCTTCAGGTTTCTGCTCCTTGGTCTTCGCGGACATTTTTTGGATGCTGTGACCGTAGATTGGCTCAATCCGAGACTGCTCAATGCCTGCGTACATGTTCACACGTTTTGTTCCAATCCGTCGCGCTCGTGCTTCGTTGGAGGGGCGAGTGGCGCTTCAAAGGAGCAGTTCATTGAGGGCAAAGAAAATGATGGAATGAAGCTCCCACCGTCGGGTAACGAAACGCTAATCGGAGCGGACCGATAGGAAATCCCAAGGAGATTAAATACAAACGCCCATCGCGCTTCCAGGGGAGTGCGATGATCTTGTCCATTGTATTCAATTGTTGGTCCGGCTAGTGCCATATCCCAATTCCATATTCCTAATCTTACTTGCGGGTGGCCAATCATGATTACCTGCTTGAGTGGACAGTGTAGTTTACAAAATGTAAACCTAGAGAAGAGTGCGAGTGATCAGTAGGAAAGCAACGCGCGACTATGGTCGGCTTCATCCCGATTCAGTGCCTTCTTTGTCAAACTGGCTCATCGCGGCACAGAAAGCGAAGTGGCTCAACTTTGCGGAGCTTCGTGCCGATTTCGCGAGCGCCAGCCAGGTAGACCGCCGAACGGTTTTCAACATTCCGGGCAACAAGTATCGTCTCATCGCGCGGGTGAACTACCGCACTCAACGGAATTTTATCCTTTGGATAATGAAGCACACCGAATACGCGAAAGGGGAGTGGAAGTAATGCCAGCTAGAGCACGGCGCAAGCCGATTGACCCGGAAAAATACGCGCGGCTCATCGCCGCATCCTTGCCGATTCCACCACGGAGCGAAGCTCAGAATGACAGGCTTATTAAACTCCTTGCTGGAATGGACGAACGGGAAGACCTCACGCCCGAAGAACATACCTTTGCCGAGCTACTGACAATCGTGATCGAAGACTTTGAGAACAAACACTATGAGTTGCCGGCGGTTGAACCACACGAAGCACTGAAGGCGCTCATGGAAGATCGAGGGTTGCGCCACAAAGACGTTTGGCCCGTGGTCGGCAATAAGGGTCTGACTACGGAAATCCTGAACGGTCGGCGCAAAATTAGTTCCGCCCTCGCGAAACGCTTAGCTGTCCATCTTCACGTTCCAGTGGAACTATTCGTTTGAGCCAACGGCGACAGAGTCATCGAACTCTGCTAAACCCTCCGCACCATCTGATAAACTGCTCTTAAATGCCCTCCCTCCCCCTGGTCATCGATCACCAAGATCAGGCCTTCATCCTCCGCCGCCACGACGGCAAATCCGCCCACCCCGTCACCCTCCCCTCGCCCTATCAATGGCCCGTCGACAACCGCCCCAACTCCAACCTGATGAAGGAACTCCGCTGGTACCTCGAACAGTTCCTCGAATATCCCTTCCCCCCGGAAACCAACCACGCAGAAGCCGTCCTTGACGCCCTCAAAGCCTGGGGCACCGCCTGCTTCAACCAACTCTTCGACCGCCGCGACGCCCTAACGTGGCTCAACCAATCCGGCATTCTCCAAATCCGTTCCGACGATCCGCACACCCTCTCCTGGCCCTGGGAAGCGCTCTACGATCCCCAGACAAACTACCTCGCCCACGAACGCCAAATCGAACGCTGCGTCAACAAAATCAAGGATCCACCCGCGCTCACCGGCCTCCCACAGGACCGCGTCAACATCCTGCTCATCGTCGCCCGCCCCTATGAAGGCGACGTCCGTTTCCGCTCCATCGCCCGCCCGCTCATCGACCTCATTAAGAACAAAGGCCTCCCCGCACATGTCGACCTTCTGCGCCCACCAACGTTCGACCAACTCCGCCAGCACCTCCGCGCAAACCCGAACTTCTATCACGTAATCCATTTCGATGGTCATGGCGCGTACGGCGTAGCAGCCGACGGCACCTTTGCCGCAACCCCATACACATTTCAGAAAGGCCCCCAAGGCCGCCTGGTATTTGAGGACGCCAAAGGCCAGCCCTAATGTGCGGACTTCCATTAACCCAAAAATCATTTCTGCCTAAGTGAATGTTCGCTAGGATCTGCGTGAAAACTGATTTACACATTTTTCGGCTACGTGAGGTATTGCCAGGTTGGAAGGTTCTTTGCATTTGAAATAGCTGATACTGATGCGTCTGGAAAACTGAGGGTATTTGTACAATTCGCTTGAAACTAAGAAGTTTTTTATCGCGTCGCGTTGCACCTTGAAATTAACAAAACCCCCACTATTGGGCTTTAATTCAAAAGCCTTTAAATTAAGTTGCGTTATCCAACTAGACAGCAAATCTCGCCAATTTCGGAATCGATGAAATCGTGTCGCGCCAAGAATCGACTTCAATTCTCCGTCAAGTTTGGCCGGAGCCGCTTCGGCAATACGGTAGAACATCCCTGCTAGTATTAATTCGCACGTGAAAGCATCTTTTTCGCTTTGGCTGCCAAAACGCGGAACGGGTATCCCATCCCAAACAGCACGGCAACGTCTGATTGCGTCTTGCGAGGCAAATAATTGCTCAAGAAAACCGTTCAGCCTGTGAGCACAAAACATGTTGACCAATATCCTACTCCCCACTTGATCGGCACTATCAGGTAATGGGGCCGAAAAAAGCCGGGCCGTTACAAATCGAACCACTTCTTCTTCGGATAGAAAGTACTCTAAATCCTCGACCGCTAGTCTTCGTGCTGTCGTATCGGAATTTCGATTCAGGAGCAGTAGCATTAATACCAGCGCTCTATCCTTGCGCCATTCAAGCTCCAACCGTTCCAAGACAAGCTCGCGGTCGGCTGGTTGAAGTTCAATAACGTCGCCGGCACCCTCAAAAAGCGCATAAATTTCATGTTGTCCGCGGTCAACGTCTTGCGGCCCATCCATGTGGTAGGAAACTACGCGGCTATCTTCCAGCAGCACAGCAACCCCGTTTTGTCCTGAAATCAATGCTTTCAATTTTTACTCTTCTACAGAAACCCCAAGAGGTTTCAACTTACTTATTATTTCCGAGATTAGCGCAGCATTGCCGCGGCGCTCGCTCTTTGGCACAACAATTTTTTCTATGCTGCTTCGATGGATCGCTCCATAAATATGAACCTCAATGAAGTTATCATTTTCAGTATTTTTCCCGTCAGATCGAAGCAAGATGTCTTGAAAACCCTGCTCACTAGTCCCTACCTTTAGCATACCGCCCAATTTTGCCGCTGCCAATTGATCCCGCTGACCCCAAACCGCCCGTAAGCCTTTGGGGACTTCCAAATTGTCTGCACCTAAACTCTGATCCCTTGCGTAGAGGGCAGAATTTTGCACAAATACGCTTGCCCGATGGGCTATTGTTTCCTCACTGAGAACAATCGCACAGGCACCATATGTAGGAGCCCCATCCTTCGATATACTTAAAGTTGCAAAACGGATGTGTTCTGCGTATCCCGGAAAGATAAGCAGGTCGGCAATCTTCCGGATCTTTTCAATTTCGGCTTCGGATGACCGCTTGAGACCGGCACCTACCAAATCATAAAAAGTCCCGAACATCGTATCATCGCTCTCCACCAGAGCATTCAGTTTTGAAAGGGAACGGTTAATTATAGCTTTACTTCTTAGCACCACACTTCGAAATTCGTCTAAGACCTGAGAACAACCTAAGGTTTCAGCCTGCTTCGTGGTCCTAGATAGCCTGTCAAACAAAGCGTGCTGTTCATCAAGCTCCTCGGCTTGTCTCACATTGGGAAAGCCGCAATCGCGATCACACTTTGGACACAGCCTTTCATGTCGGCGGATATCGTCCTTCCCGCAATGCGGACAGTGCATATACTTATGGGTGATACTATCACTAATTCAAAATTAAATCAAAATGGCTGGTAAGTATACGTACCTTTGAAATCACAACTTTTATCGGAACACCTAACGGTCACTTGTAACTAAATGCCACTCTACCATCACACACTATCTGGTAAACTGCCCAAATGCCCCGCCTTCCCCTGGTCATAGATCACCAAGATCAGGCCTTCATCCTCCGCCGCCACGACGGCACATCTGCCGACCCCGTCACTCTCCCCTCGCCCTACCAATGGCCCGTCGAAAACCGCCCCAACTCCAACCTGATGGCCGAACTCCGCTGGTACCTCGAACAGTTCCTCGACTACCCCTTCCCCCCGGAAACCACCCACGCCGAAGCCGTCCTCGACGCCCTTAAATCCTGGGGCACCGCCTGCTTCAATCAACTCTTCGACCGCCGCGACGCCTCAACCTGGCTCAACCAATCCAACATCCTTCAAATCCGTTCCGACGACCCGCACACCCTCTCCTGGCCCTGGGAAGCGCTCTACAATCCCCAATCGAACTACCTCGCCCACGAACGCCAAATCGAGCGTTGCGTCAACAAAATCAAGGATCCCCCAGCGCTCCCCGGCCTCCCGCAGGACCGTGTCAATATCCTGCTTGTCGTCGCCCGCCCCTATGAAGGCGACGTCCGCTTCCGCTCCATCGCCCGCCCGCTCATCGACCTCATCAAGCACAATGGCCTCCCCGCGCATGTCGACCTGCTGCGCCCACCCACCTTCGACCAACTGCGCCAGCACCTCCGCGAAAAGCCGAACTTCTATCACGTAATCCATTTCGATGGTCACGGAGCATATGGCGCAGCAGCCGACGGCTCCTTCGCCGCAACCCCATACACATTTCAGAAAGGCCCCCAAGGCTGCCTGGTTTTTGAGGACGCCAAAGGCGAGCCCGACCCCAAATCCGCCGCCGACCTTAGCACCCTGCTACGCGAACACCCCGTCCCCGCCGTAGTCTTGAACGCAGACCAGGCAGGCATGATGGACCAGCACGCGGAAGACGCCTTCGCCAGCGTAGCCACAGCGTTGCTCAAAAGCGGCGTGCACTCCATAGTCGCCATGGCCTATTCGCTCCACGTCAGCGGAGCCCAAGTTTTCCTCCCAGCTTTCTACTCGAGCCTGTTCGAAAAGGGAAGCATAGCCGAAGCAGTCCGTGCAGGTCGGCAGCAGATGCTAGCCCAACCCCAACGCGTCTGTGTTCGCGGCCGCCACCGTTTAGAGGATTGGCTGCTGCCCGTGCTCTACCAGGAGGACCCGTATGACTTCACCTTCGCCGCACAAGCCCCGCCCGTCCAACACGAATCTCGTTTTTCTGAAGAGGTGAGCCAGCAAAAAGATCCCTACGGCTTCATCGGACGCGACGGAGCCATCCTCGAACTGGAACGAGCCCTGCATCGCAATACGCCGGCGATTCTAATCCAAGGCCTCGGCGGCGTCGGCAAGACAACTCTCGCCCGAGGCTTCCTCCGCTGGCTCGATGATACCGGCGGCCTCGACGCTGCTCTCTGGTTTGACTTCCGCGACATCCGCACCGCCGAGTATGTTCTCAACCGCACCGGCCAAATGTTCTATGGGGACAACTTCGCCGTCGCCAAAAACAAAGTGGAACTGCTCGGCACTGCACTCGGCCAACACAGGGTCTTAATGGTGTGGGATAACTTCGAATCTGCCGCCACCAACCTCACCGGCGAAGATCGCGCGTCTCTTGGACAACTGCTCGACGCCATCCGAGGCAAGCAGAGTAAAGTAATCATCACCAGTCGGTCCCCCGAAGATTGGCTACGTTCAGACCAGAGATGGCCGCTCTCACTGCGCGGTTTGGATGGTGAAGAGCGTTGGGAATATTGCGACGCCATCCTCGCCGACCTCAACTTGAAAATCAATCGCGACGATGAGGGTCTTGGCAAACTAATGGATCAACTCGCCGGCCACCCGCTCGCCCTGCGAGTCGTGCTGCCAATGCTGCAGAACAGCAGCGCCGCCCAGATCACGGCAAGCCTTCGGACAAACATCAAAGAACTGGGCTTGAACGAAGCTGAGGAGCAAGGTCGCCTCTTCGCCACGCTCCGTTACGTGGAACAAGGCTTGGCTCCCGAATTGCGGCCGCTTCTTGCATTAGTCGGGCTCCACGAATCGTACATTGACGCCGATTATCTCGAACTCGTGGCGAATGAGGTGGACCCCACCTGGACCCGAGCCCTGATAGACCGTCTAATGTCCTCCCTCGCCATCGCAGGTTTGCTTCGCGACATTGGAAACGCGACATACGAAATTCATCCGCTTCTCACCAGCTTCCTACGCTCCGTTCATGCCGCCAAAGAACCGGCAAAACAAGCCTTTGTTGATGTGATGGGGAATCTAGCAAATGCACTAGGCCCTAAAGAGGAGCATGAACAACGCATTCCTTTTTTGCTTCACGGAGGCAACTTCAATTTTGCGCTCGAATTGGCAGAGCAGCAAAACATGGATCAGGACTTCGCCGCGCTCACCCAATCGCTGGCGGCGTACGCTCTAAACTGCCGCGACTTCAGCCAAGCCGCGCGTTTGTCTACCCGCCTCGCAACCCACTGGGTTTCTCGTAAGAATTTCGAAGGCGAAGCGGCAGCCTATCACCAACTAGGCATGCTCGCCGAAGAGGAGCGCGACTTTGCCGGAGCGCGGGAGTGGTACCTGAAGTCCCTGGGGATCAAGGAGAAGCGGGGCAACCTGCAAGGAGCTGCCAGCACCTATCACCAACTGGGCAGCATTGCCGAAGAGGAGCGCAACTTTGCTGGAGCGCGGGAGTGGTACCTGAAGTCCCTGACGATCTCAGAGAAGCAGGGCAACCTGCATTATGCAGCCAGCACCTATCACCAGCTAGGCATGCTCGCCGAAGAGGAGTGCGACTATGCTGGAGCGCGGGAGTGGTACCTGAAGTCCCTGGGGATCAAGGAGAAGCAGGGCAACCTGCATGGAGCAGCCATCACCTATCACCAATTAGGCATAGTCGCCCAAAAGGAGAGTGACTTTGCGGGAGCGCGGGAGTGGTACCTGAAGTCCCTGGCGATCAAGGAGAAGCAGGGCAACCTGCACGGAGCAGCCAGCACCTATCACCAACTGGGCAGGATCGCCGAAGAGGAGCGCGACTTTGCGGGAGCGCGGGAGTGGTACCTGAAGTCCCTGGCGATCGAGGAGAAGCAGGGCAACCTGCACGGAGCAGCTGGCACATACGGCGAAATGGGAATCACCGCAGGGCAGCAGGGGAATTTCATGGAGGCTGGTCAGTGGCTCGTGCGATCCATTTCATCGTTCACCATTGCCCGCGACCAACACAGTGCAATTCAGGGTACAAATAACTTTCTGATATTCCACCAACGCGCCACCCCCGAAGACAAACAAAAACTCGAAGCCCTCTGGCGCGACGCCAACCTCGGCCCATTCCCCACACCCGAACCCCCACCCCAAGGAAACCAGCAATGACCGACCAACAAGCCATCCAAATCCTGAAAACCATTGCCCAATCCCAACTCCACGGCGACCTCCCTCCAACCGCCCTCCATCAAGCACTCACCACAAACTTCGGCCCCCCCGCTCCCCGGCTCCGAAGCCGACCTCGCCCGAGCCGCCCTCGCCCTCCTGGCCCACGACCCCGCCTTCGCCGAACCCATCCGCCTCATGTCCCAGCACCCGCCCGCCAGCGGTCAAAACTACCCGCTCCCCACAATTGACCCGCAAGCCATCGCCTTAACCACCGCCGCCCTGCTCGCCCTCCAAACCCGCATCAAATTCAAGCGCGACTCCACCGGCAAATGGACATTCGAGATCGAAAAGAAATCCTCCGGCGACGGCGTAGTGAAAGAGGTGGTCCAGCGCCTCCTAGCCCTCTTGCCAAAGTAAGGAAGAAACATCCCCGCAACACTCCACACACAGATCTGTGTATAATCCAACTAGGAAAAGTCCGCGCACGTGGGCAATGTCACCATTATGGTGAAGTACTTCGCGTGCGCAACCGCTTCTGGATCAGCCGCCGAGAGTCACCCATCCCCTGAAATAATTTGGATGACAACTATGGTATCAATGACGGCATGGATTGAGCGGGATTCGGACGGAAGCTACTTGCTGACATTCCCTGGGCTACCCGGCGCAACCTTCGGCACCACCTTGGAGGAAGCACAAGCACATGGACGGGATTTACTCGAATCCATCCTTATGGACCGAATGGCGGACAGGGCCGACTTGCCGAAAAGCAAGAAGGTGAAACTGCAAGATTGCACCAAGCCCTTCAAGCCTGGCTACTATGCGATCCCCATTGGCGGCTTATCCCAACTCAAACTGGCTCTGTATTTAGAGATGAGGGCCAAAGGAATCCGCAAAGCGAAGTTGGCTAAGCTTACAGGGTT
>JAYTTF010000281.1:0-12317 GCA_043745195.1 Bryobacterales bacterium
GAGTACTTGTTGCAAGTGCTCCCCGGAATGGCTGACAGGCCGGTGCGGGATGTGAAGACTGTGACGCCAGCTAAGTGGGCTGCGGCGCGCGGATAGGCGATCTGATTCTTACTTCAGTGGCACCGGGACTCCAGGGGTTGGTCGTACGCTTACGATGCATCGGTTGGTGCATAATCTACTGATGTGCTTCCGGTCGAACGGACGCTTCCGGCATATGCGCAACGCGAAACCCAAATACGGCATTCCGCACTGACCAGACTGCCTTTGAACTCTTCCCTAAGATTTGGAAACCAGCATGGGCCGTTGATCTGATTTACGCTAAGTGTGATGTGACCGTCCGGTGACGTCACACGGTTTGGTCGGACTTTCGCCCTACGTCCAGCTAAAATCGGAATTGGAGAATAATGAAGTTGCGAACACTCACATCACGATTGAAAAAGCTGGAAAAGTCTACGCTGCGGCCCGTGCAGAAGGTTTGGCATGTGGTTGACGCGATTAGCCGAAAAGTCTTGTCGTCGGTTTATTGGCCTCCGCTGAACGGTAAGTCGGCTAGTACCGGCGACGACCGCCGCCACGTTTAACTGGTGAAACTGGCGGCACGTTTATGATAATCTCTCGCGTCGAAACGGTTACTCCGTTGGAATCCACGGCATTGAGAATGATCACCATTGGCGCCTGTGCCGGAGGAACAAAAACTGCCTCCAGTTTGCCAATTCGTCTTTGAATGAATTTCACTTGTTAATTTTCTCCCTTCGCCGCTTGCTCCAACTGCGCCACGCGGGCCTCGATATCGTCGAGTTCGATCCCCTTGAACGCGGTTGAAAGTACTACCTCTGCGGCCCGCACCCGGCTTGAGGCCGGTGCTTCCTTGTCCGTCATCACCCGCAGCAGCGTGCCCACTGCGGCATTGCTTGCATGCTGCAACCGCGCCACCGATTGCGAGAAGGCTTCCCTTCTTGCCTTGCGAAAGGCGTTAGCGAACTCGGGTTGCTTCATGCAGCGCCACAGGGTTACGTCGGACACACCGACCGCTGCCGCTGCCTTCTGCAAAGTCGGGTGTTCAAGCAGCGCCACGATGTATGCATCCTGGCGCTTAATTCGGGGAACGCTGGCTTGTTCTTTCATAATCGCCCTCCCGCCTTGCAATTCCGGGAACACAGAGTGATGAATGTGATCGTTGCGGCGATGCTGCACAAGGAGAATACTAAAAAATGATTTTCACGATCAATCTCGAAAACAACATAACTGCCTTTGCATCCGTAAAAGATGTTAAGTCCAATGAATCCGCCCAGCAATTCAAATCGCTGAAGGAACTGAATAAGTTGGCGAATAACTGGCCAACAGAAAAGCTGATAGAGATTTGGAACAGCCTTGCTGGGGTTCAACCGGTGAAGAAGTTCCGAAGCCGGGAGACTGCCGTCAACCGGATCTGGGCGGCTATTCAGGGGCTGGGCGCTACTCTTGCGCCACAGGCTCCCACCGAGGCAACGGTGAAGGCGGTGGCGAGGAAGGATGTCCCCTCGGAACCCAAACCCGCTGTGGCCAAGGAAGGTACCCGAAAAGCCATCGTCATTGGAATGCTGGAGAATCCCGCAGGAGCCTCCATTGCCGAGATCATGGAAGCGACTGGCTGGCAGTCGCATAGCGTCCGTGGGTTCATCAGTGGCAGCTTGATCAAGAAGTCGGGACTGAAGGTCAACTCCTTCAAGCGGGACGACGGCCAGCGGGCTTACGCGATTCGTTAGGTTTTTCTCCATGCTGGAAATTGCGCCGGGTTAATCCCCGGCGCTTTCTCCTTGTCCTAAGCGTTCCACCGCAATTTCCGCAAACCTTCTTCCGTCCCCATCAAGAGTGGCTTCATTCTCCGTAAGAGTCTGCCAGCGCTTGATCACCACGTCCACATACTTCGGGTCTAACTCAATGCCGCAGCCATGGCGCTGGGAGACTTCTGCGGCTGCCATTGTTGTTCCGCTTCCCAGGAATGGCTCATACACCAACTCGCCACGTTTGGTGTGGTTGACGATGGGTTTGCGCATCAGTTCTACGGGCTTCTGCGTTGGATGGTCGTACTTCTCCTCGCCTGAGCCACCCATGATGAACTTGGGCGATGGCGAATTCCAGATGGTCGAATTCTTACCTGGCTTGCCGAACCACGGGGCATTCTTCTTGCGCACGTACCAACAGGGTTCGTGTTGGAACCAGTAGTGTGTTCGGGTAAGCACGGCGCGCCCCTTGTCCCAAATAATTTGTTGATGGTGCAGGAAGCCGATGCCGAGCAAACCGTCCAGCACCTCCCGGGTGAACTTCGAGGCATGCCAGACGTAGGCGACTTCGAGGCTCGGAACCAACTCGAATGCTTCCGACCAATCTGCACGTGTGTCGCCCGAGATCTTGGTTTCGTTGTGGCCTTTAGTTCGCTTCTTCATGTAGCTGGGTTCGGCGGCTCCACAGCCATTCAGGCCAGCGCGGTCCCGCCATTCTGAATCCAGTTCGATGCCATAAGGAGGATCAGTCACCATCAACGCGGGCTTACGATCTTCCAGTAATCGCGCCACAACCTGCGGATCAGTCGAATCGCCACAGATTACTCGATGATTGCCAAGAATCCAGAGATCCCCAACCATGCTTACGGGATTGGCGGGCGGTTCGGGAACAGCATCTTCATCGTTATCGCCGTCAAAGCCTGCCTCGTCTGCGAGTAACCTCGTGAGTTCAGTTTCATCGAAGCCAAGCAAATCAATGTGGTAGTCCTCGGATCTCAAGGCCTGCAGTTCAATCCGCAACATTTCTTCGTCCCAGCCTGCGTTCAACGCCAGTTGGTTATCGGCGATGACCAGGGCTCGACGTTGGGCTTCGGTGAGATGGCTCAACACCAGCACTGGAACCTCTGTCATCTTCAGCTTCACTGCGGCAGATAGCCGGGCATGACCCGCAATGATCCCGTTGCTCGGATCAATGAGAATCGGGTTGGTCCAGCCAAATTCCTTGATGGAGGCGGCGATCTGATTGATCTGCGCGGCGTTGTGCGTGCGGGCGTTGTTGTCGTAGGGAACCAGCGCCGAAGGCGGTCGTAATTCCACTTGTAATGTGTTCATGAAAGCTCCTCAACACGAGTTGGTGAGGGTTCTTTCGGAGGGTGCGCTTGGCGCTGGCCTTTCGAACCGGGCCCAGACTTTATTGTAATACGCGATGCACCTACTAAGTGCGATTATGTGCTTGATCTATTTCGGCTCCTGAGTGATTGATGTGATTCAAGGAGAAAATCATGAGCACAACAATGAGTCTTGGATTGGGGATTTTGATCGCAGAAAGCGAAGATGGAGCATACGAACTGATCGCGGTGGTTGGATCGGTGGACGAAGCCAGGGAAGTGGCTGCCTCCGATATGAAAGGGCGAATCCGGGAACTGGAAAAGGGCGGATCTCCAATATGCGTTTATTGCTACAAAGTCTGGGCGAATCGGACAGAAGGCTACGTCGTAGTCGCTGAGATCCCCACATGATTGCCGTCGGCTATGTTCGCGTAAGTACCGAGCGCCAAGCGGACCAGGGCGTCTCGCTCGAAGCGCAAGAAGCCAAGATTCGCGCCATGGCGACCGTGCAGGGCGTTACCCTGACCGAAGTAATCGTTGATGGGGGCGAGTCAGCCAAGAGCTTGAAGCGCCCCGGACTTCAGCGCTTGTTGGCCATGGTGGAAACGGGAAAGGTACAGGCGGTGATTGTCGCCAAGTTGGACCGCATGACCCGCAGCGTGAAGGATCTGTGCGGGCTGCTGGAACTGTTCGAAAAGCGCAAGGTCGCTCTTGTTTCCGTCGCAGAATCGCTCGACACCGGATCAGCTGCAGGGCGCTTGGTGATCACGATTATGGGCGCGGTGAGCCAGTGGGAAAGGGAAGCCATCGGGGAGAGGACACGCGACGCTCTGCAGCACAAGCGTGGCAATGGCGAACGGGTCGGAAACATAGAATACGGCTTCCAGCTTGGGCCGGACGCCAAACACCTGGAACCCAACCCAACAGAGCAGGCGGCATTGGCGGACATCCGCGCGCTGTGCGCGCAAGAGCTCTCCATGAGGGCCATTGCCGCTGAGCTCAACGAACGCGGCCACACAACGCGCCGTGGCACGCCGTGGCGGCTTGAATCCGTGGCCAGGGTCTTGAAGGGTGTGCGGGCTTCACTGGTTCGGGCTGCTTAGCTTATCGACTTTTGGAAGGGGAAACGGCTGCGATGCGAAAGGGTTCGCAAATGCAGCCGTTTTTTGCGTTACTTGGCGGATAAGTGAACTCAAATCGGTTGGTTGGAAGTGGGGTCAGTGGCTATCTTAAGCCAACCTTTATCAGTAACATTCGTGACGTCACCGGTCCGTCACGTCACTGAACGACAATACACCAACATTGCCAGGGTTAGGGCGACAGTTGAGGGCTCGGGGGGAGTGAATTCCCCCAACGCTTAGCCCCAGGAACCGCTACGTGCACCCACACATAAAGTCCCAAATTGAGTAATTCTGCCTCTTCTATACTGTAGTAGACAAAGGGGTTACGGAATCGCAGCCCTAAACGGCAAGAATTGGCGGTTTCTTTGAAAAGCTTTCAAATGGTTTCAAAAGCGTTTGCGAGCGCACCGCCGCCGTAAAAGCGGCATTTAGTGGTTAACCACGAAATCGTTAGTCTTCCATCAGCGTCCAGCCTAGGTCAAACGTCGAAACACAGGATGTGGAGGCGCCGCTGTCAAGAGCAATTAAGGAAACAGGTTTGGCGGAAACAAGTTTGCGCAGCGTTGGAAGGATCCCTACTGCGGGTCCGGTTCATTCTACAAGGCGAATGGCGTAACACCGGCGGCAGGTTCAGCGACTTGCCAGTTTGAAAACCCGCTGCTTCGCTTGAACAGTGTGAACGCCGTGAACGGTATGAACAAAATGAACATAGATCCAGTGTGTGTGCCGTGAACGCTCTGACTCTACAGCTCTATAAATACACTGTTCACGTTGTTCATTGTTTTTTATTCGCGCGCGCGAGAGTAAGTATCTCCGCCCTTGCTGACCACTCCGTCCTTTGCAAGCTCCTGCAGCAACCGGCGCACTGTATTCGGATTCTTTTTCAGCCTCGTGGCGATTGTCTTCGGTGCGAGTGGTTCCTCTTCAAGAAGTTCGATGATGGCGCGTCGTTCTGCGCTTAGTTGAGCCTCCACGCCCTTGCCGATGATCTTCCACCCGAAGGGCTCGCCGCTTTCGAGCCGCATGCCGTAGATCGTTTCCTCGATTTCCCGACTTGTAACAGTAAGCAAGTGATCACCTTCAGTTTTTCGATCCAAAACCCAGATGTGGTCGCACGCAGCGGTCACGCCGCTTGTCCCAAGAACAACGTCAATCCCTGCACCGGCAGCTTTGCGTGCGTGGTGGATCAGCAGCATCGCGCAGCCGTGCTTTTCGCATACTTCGCGCAGCGTATTGATTTGGTTATAGTCGGCCTGCAATATATCCACATTTTTCCGTTCAGACTGGCGCGAAAAGGCGAAGAATGTATCGACCACAACCAATACGTATGGATGCTCGCTAAGGTGCGCGTCGATCTGAGCCGCGCCGCCGGTCATGAGGGGATCAATCTCATAAACAAAATCGATTGCCTCAAGGGAATTGCTCAACCCGGTCAACTTGCGCAATCGGGGCGCTGTCCGTCGTTGGCTCTCTTCAAGCGCGATATATAGAACTCGGCCCGGCTTGCGGACACGCAGACAGCCAGCGAGATTCGTGCCGTTAGCAATGGCGATTGCGATTTGAAGGGCAAACCAGGATTTCCCGACCTTCGGACGCGCTACGAAGATCGTAAGACCGTTGTACAGCAGCGAGTCTATGATCGGTTCGGGTTCCTTAAACTCGGAGTTGTATACTTCGAGTCCAGTATGCACCTTGAGCGTTTTTGGTGAATGGCTGGCCCGCGGTGCTGTTGTAACGGCTGAATCCTGGCCGGACAATGCCTGGATATCTTGCGCCGAAGCAAGCACTCGTTTCATTGAGACACCCCTTCTTCCTCAAGTTGAGCGATCAACTCAAGTTCAATATGCCCGCGGGAGAACCACTCACTAACATCCTTGCCGTCTTCTAGTTCGAGGTACACAAGGCGTCGCACGTTACCGAGCAGCGCATGGGCGATTCGCTGAACGCGTGCATAGCCTGCTTTGTCGCGATCCGGAACCAAGATCACTTCGCGTCCGCGCAACGCCTCCGTATAATCTGGAATCCAGTGGGCATTGGCGCCGCCCGCGTTTGTAGTCGCGACAAAACCGCGTTCACGGAGCGTTTCAACATCCCGCTCTCCTTCCACCACAAATACTATTTGCGCTTCAAGTACTTCGGGCAACCGGTAGAGAACCTGTTTCTGGCTTTTTTGCCATGTCCATCCGCCAGAACCATCGGGACGCCTTTGTTTGAAATTCTTCGGCTCGTAACGAACCACCTGATACAGAAGACTCCCGTCGTTGTCCGTATAATCGTACGTTTCGATTATGCTGGACTTGCCGGTTTGGCTCAGCTCCCAGACCCCAATGGATTTCAACTTATTGATCACGTCCGGCTGGGCACATCCCGCATGGCAGTGAACCAATACTTTGCCATTCGCCTCCCGAATGCTCAGGCTAGGATTCCGGTCCTCGTGCGACGGGCACTTTGCCGTCCAACTTGAACCGGAACGTTTGGCCTGAAGGGCATGAGCCAGCAATTCGGCGGTCATTGCTTGCGACCTCGACTGAAGTAGTTAGCATCAATGCCTGCGGCCAGAAATGCATCGCGAATTCGTAGCTTCCTTTTGTGGAGCGCTTGTCTCGAACAACCCAGCGCCTCGGCCGCCTCACTGGACGACAGTAGACGTAATGCCGAAATGGTATTTGTAACCGCTAAGGGAAGCGAAGAAGTGGCGCGCTCGATATCTATGCGGAATTGCAGGGTTGAGGCAGAAGTAGGTCCTCCAGCCAAATCTGGAGGTGTTCTGCACTGGCGTCTTAACGCAAGCGAGCGGCGGAGCACAGAGATTAGCTCTCTATCCATCAACGTTGATGCGAATGTTTGGATTGAAGCCCGATTGCTATTAAAGCAATGTCCGCGTGAAAGGAACGCCAAGACAAGCTGGCTTTCAATGTCTTCGCGCTCGTGGATGTATAGCCTACTGCGATGGGCGAATGCGTATGCTTTTCTCCCGGCGAGACTGCGGACAATCGGAAGGGCTATCTCAATTGGAACGCTATGCATCGCTACCTCCGAGGTCCATCCCACTCGAAGCGGCCCGTTCGATTTCCACGGCAAATGGCAAGCCGTGCTTTATATCGATGGAACGGACTTTTCCCTCTCCCAATTCTTTGATTGCAGCTATCAGTTCAATTGCCTGCTTCTTTAACAAGAAATCGCTGCAAAAAGCTTCGGGCCTAGGCCCATTGTCACCGCCCAGTTTCACTTTTTGGACGACTTTGGGAGATGGGTTAAAGATTGGATTTCCGTCGCTAACGAGTAGATCTTCGATGCGGCCGAAGTTGATCGTCTGCATCAGTTCTAAAAGCCTCTGATGCGAATCGGGAAGGGATGATTTTGTGGTTAGATCGTTCAATGGGTACGCTCCTTGGGTCATTTCAAGGAGTTGCCCGGCAAATATTGGACGGGATTAGATTGCTGTTCCTCGCGCTTCTATCAACGCCGGGGCAACGCCTTCACAAAGGAAGCGTTACATCGGACGTAACAAGCTGTTACGTCGAGCATGACAGCTAGTGGATCCTGCTTAGAATCGCCAATCCGAGAGTTGGACGGGTTCGTAGCTGAGCTCAATTCCCTTCCTGATGGATTTCTTGAGGTGACAGCCTAGGTCGGGATGGTGCTTCGAGATGTTATCGATCGCCCGGTTGATGGCATTGGTCACGGAAGTTCTGGAACGCTGAGCTGTTCCTGCCGTTATTCGCGGCTTGCCTTCGTTGGTCTGGACTTCCCCGAGGTACTTTTCCAGTTGTGCGATCTGGTCCTGAAGTTCGCCTTTCCTTACCCAATCACTCTTCTCAAGGTTGAGTTGCTGAATCTTTTTTTCGATTAGATCTTCGCGGACCGCCTTGATTGCCTTATCATCCGCCAGGGGAATTCCTGGTATCGCCGCAAGCTGCGTAGTCTCCACACTGACTCCCGCAAGTTGTGCGGCTTCGATTGCGACTCGCGGCTTCCGTAATAGTTCAGCGAGATACCCCATGCCCAGTGTATCCGCAACATGGACCACTTTCGCATCGAACGACAAAAGCCAAACATCGCCGACTTGGCGGAACACATCTTCGGTAGAGGGCATCTTACGGTCGTGTTCGGCAACGATGGAAGTGATCCTTTCCAGGACATTTTGCGAAGCGTCACCAAACCAATCGAACTCCGACATTGACAACACAAGTCGTTCATCGCTCGTCCAGACTGTATCACTCGGGATGAGATCCGGAACCAGAATGAGAGGACATGGAGCCGCTAAAATGCGAGGGTGCTCCGCAAGTGAAAGCCCGTCCGGCCATGCCGAGCCTCGCACGATGAATACATCCCTATGTCGAGCAACGAGCCGACAACTACCGAGGAACCACAGACGGCCATCGATAAGGCAACGTGGAGAAATACCAAGCCCAACAATTGTCGAAATGATCCTTGTCAGGCTACTAAAATCAATACGCTGAATTTCAAGCCGCTCAAGCTCCACCCGCACGCGCCCGGCATCTTTACACGCGATGTAAGCTCGAGGTTCGTTCCCTGATTGGCCGGGGAATATATGGACACGTTCGATGTGACGGTCGCCGCATGCATCACACTCAACATTGATGAGATTTTCACTCCGCTGAAAAAGTTTGAGATGTGCTGCTCGAAGCGAAGTCAGTCCTAGAAGTTCCTCGCTTCTGAACGCCGCATCAACTTGGTCCGCACGTTTCCAGAATTCAATCACCGGGTCAATTCTCCATAGCTATGCCCCAACGAAGAAGGTATTCCTTGATCAGGAGGTGTTCAGGTTCATCCTTCAGACTGCAGCTATCTGGATGCGTTATTCGGAACGCCACGGTATTGGGGCCCTCGGGTGTCTCAAATGTAACCTGCATCTCAGCTTGAGTGACTTGCATGGACACAGAAGACGCCGTCTCGTGATTTAGGAAGTGACCTACAAGGTAATGTATGTCACCGCGTTTTCGCCAAGAATCGCTCTCAAATGTAATACGCCCGAATCCCGGACCAACGATTGACAGCCGCAGCGACTTGACTCGCGTTTCTATGATTCTATCCTCAGGGTTGGTCGGGAAATCGAAATCAGGGTTTCTGAGTGCTTCGAGTTGATATGGCGGACGCTCGGGATCTTCTGCTGGCAACTCCTCTTTGAGGACTAAACGACAGAAAAGCGCTTCCAGATCCCGCCGTAGGGTTTTGTCCCCTTGTACAAAGGCATCGAGAATTCCGGTTTCCTGGTTATAGGCAAAGATGACCTCAAAGGCGGCATGTTGGAACTGCCGTTCCATCTCACCCCTGTCATTATAAACAATTGCTGTATCCGCATAATCTGAAGGGTAGGCGAAGAAGTAATGAATCTTCTCCTTACGCAGATAAACCTGGACCTTGCAAAAGGCACCCCTGTTCTGATGCTCCGTGTAATATGTCGAAATTGCCTGCTCCAGCAGGGTACGAGTGGGGTGGGTGAGATCAGGCTGCTTCGCTGGCAAATTATTTCGACGTCTCCAGTACCGAGCATGCAGATGGTCAGCTCGGTTAAGGCGTCCTGCCGACAATATGACAATTTCATTTTGAAGAAAGGCCCAGAACACTTTTTCGTGAATCCCCAGCGGCTTTTGGAATTGCTCGTGAGTGTCCACTTTGTGAAACCGACACTCCTCGATGACAATCCGCAGGCCCTCTTTAGTGGCAAGAGCGGAGATAGTCCGAAACCAACGTTCAATATCAGCTTGTTGCTGTAAGGGCAGAAGCTGCCAAGCCCTGAGGATAGGATCAACAGAATCGTGAAGATTATCCCAGTCGAGATCCGTGAGCTGTCCACGCCTGATGAAGAACTCCATAAGCAACCGGTGAGGGATTTGCTGCAGGAAATGCTTCGGGCTGTAATGATCTGGCAAACGATCAGCCTCCCATAACAAAGAGATTTCGGTAACTCCGGATATGCCCAGCACCACGTCTGAGGAGAAGCTTTTAGTTACTGTGAATCATGCTATCAGATTCAAAAGATAAAGGGGATCGCTGCACCGCTTAGGTGGTTGGCTGAGCGGGTTGTAATAAAAAGTAGCAGATTAGGTTGACGCTTTCTTTTCGTTTCGCGTATATAGTACTCAGCAAAAGCACCAGACAGCGCCTCGACCGCCAAGCGGAGATCGTTGTGGGTTTCTAGTTTATAACGAACCACTACGATGCCACTATTTGATTTTCAGAAGCCGAGCCGCCAATCTTTGCAGCTACCGCACGCTCGTAGCGGCGCGCCTTTTGGTTTCGAGCGGCGCTTTCTCGCGGACGAAATCGATCTCGACGATCTCACCGCAACGATTCAACGTCTGCTGGACGATCCGACTCCCACTCACACTAGAGGACGGAAAACCGACTTGCCTTCGGGTCCCGCAAGAGTGACTCATGTGTTGGGGGACTTTTAACGGACCAATGGCTGTCGCAGTTTACTTACGCGTTAGTACTGAAGAGCAGCGAGAGCGACAATCCATCGCCACGCAACGCGAATTTGGGGAACGCTATTGCCATCTTCACAACCACTCGGTTTATCGGGTTTACGCGGATGATGGAATCTCCGGGACGGTTCCTATTGAATCCCGGACCGAAGGGGCTCAGATTCTCGCTGACGCGAAACGTGGCAAGTTTGATCAATTGCTCATCTACAAGCTTGACCGGCTCGGGCGTGAAACTAGGCTGATCTTGAACGCCGTCGATGAATTCCAGAAACTTGGAGTTCGGGTGCGCAGTATGACTGAGGAGTTCGACACCGCAACGTCCACGGGCAGACTAATGCTTACTATGCTGTCCGGGTTTGCAGCACACGAACGAGATGTAATCAGGGAAAGGTCTATTGCGGGCACGCAACGGGTCGCCGAGGCTGGGGCATGGATGGGTGGCATCGTTCCATACGGATACCGCAAGGTCGGTGAGAAACGAAGCGCACACTTGGTTGTTTCCGATGACTCAATCCCGGGCATGGCAATGTCCGAAGCTGATTTCATTCGGGAAGTGTTTCGCATGTCTGCAATGGACCGAAGTTCCTGCCGCGTGATTGCTTCGCGACTCAATGAGCTTCGAGTGCCATGTGCGTATGTCCGTGATGAACGCCTACAGCTTCGCGGTAAACGGAAGCAAGCTACATCCGGCTATTGGACTCCAGGAAGGATTCGTGGCTTGATCACCAATACGACCTACAAGGGAAAGCACGAGTACGGCAAACGCACTAAGAGCGCCCGTCCAGTGCTGCCGCGTACCGTTCCTTCGATAGTGGCCGAAGATCAATGGGACAAAGCTCAATCTACCCTGAAAGCGAACACACTCTTCGGCAAATGCAATGCCAAGCACGACTATCTGCTTCGCGGTCTCATCAAATGCGCGCTATGCGGTCGCACCTATGTGGGGACCGCATCCAACCGATCCAATGGGACGCAGCAGTCCTACTACAGATGCAACGGGGCTCACACGCCGTCGATCTACGGTGATGCCGACACGCGTTGTAGGTCCAAAAGCATCCGGGGAGAAGAACTGGAGAGGCAGGTATGGGCGGACGTCGAATCGTTCCTTCGCAACCCCACTCCGGTTCTCGAGCGGCTGCATGCCAAGTTGAAAACTGACGTAGTGGCATCAGACGACCACATGCAGCAAGTCAAACGGTTCGAGGGGTTGTTGGCGCAGAAAGCCACCGAGCGCCACCGAGTGGTGGGGCTCTACCGACGTGGTCGTTTGACTGACCCAGAGCTGGATGCCCAGATGGACGAGATCGCTAAAGATACCGAGGCACTTGAGGTGCAGGTGGATGAAATCCGCCTGAAGATGCAGGGATGCCAATCAATCGGAAGTTCCATCGACACGACACAAACGTTGTTGGCTCAGTTAAGGAGGCGGCTTGACGAACCGGTTTGCTGGGAACTGAAGCGGCGCTTAATCGAGATACTTGTAAGCCGCGTAGACGTGAGAACGTTTGAAAGGGATGGGGTAAAGCAATCCGAAATAACGGTCACGTACCGCTTCAGTGAACCAACCGAACCGCTGCCACTCACCTTATCGCAGAACTACAATACAGGCCAAATAATCAGGATTCCCATTCAACTTAACACGATTGGGGACCA
>JAYTTF010000282.1:0-40916 GCA_043745195.1 Bryobacterales bacterium
TTCATTCAGAGTTCTGTTGCGTTAGGCCAGGGAACCATGTCCCCGTTTGGCTCGCGATACCCTGATCTTCGAGACAGTCAACTGCCGTTTCCAGGTTGAAGAAAGTATAGCGAAGAGTGCGGTCAGTAGGGGCTTGCTCGCTTGCTCTTGTACATCCTCGTACTATAGCGTCACGCGCTATGATAGAGCTATCGGGAGGTGTGCTCATCATGAGCCAACCCAATTCATTAGACGAAGAAGCGTTCCACAAATATATGGAAGAGCTTCCGGACTTGTTAACCGGTGAGGGAACCGGGCCTGACGGAGTTTTCCCCGACGGCAGTTTCTACGATTACGACGACGCACTTCAGGCCACAATTGAAACAGCTCCAGACGGCAGACGGTACATTGTGAAGTTCGAGAATGGAGATCTTGTTCGGAACAAAGAATTAATCAGCGTAGCTGCATGATTCGCCCTCCGAATCTCATTTTCCTGGCTGGACCAAACGGTTCCGGCAAAAGCACTTTCTTTGACTGCCGCTTGGCTAAGTGGAATTTGGCGTTTGTTAATCCGGATGTTATTGCCAAGCAGGTTGCTCCCGAAGATCCTTCCGGAGCAGCATTTCGCGCTAACGCAATTACAAAAGCTCAACGCATACGGCTTCTGGAGTCAGGAGAATCTTTCGTTACCGAGGGGATCCGTCCTGATTTGAAATTGATCGAGGAAGCGAAGAAGTGCGGATATTACACGCGGGTAATCTTCGTGTGCGTAAAATCGCCCAATATCAACGTCACTCGCGTGAAGCTTCGCGTCTCTGAAGGAGGCCACTCCGTCCCCCTCGGGGCAGTCGTCGCACGCTATCCTCGCGCGCTGAACAGCCTACCTGAAGCAGCCCAAATTGCCGATCAACTTCTGCTCGTCGACAATAGCGAACGCCTTCGCCCGCATCGCCTTATCGCAAGGTTTGACAAGGGCAAGTTAGTCTGTCTCCGAACATCCATCCCCCTATGGGCGAGCGGCGTCTTCGAAAAAGAGTTTGAGCAATTCCGAATCGAGCGACAACAACAGCGGAGTTAGTATTGTCTTCAAGTAGGGGGCGCGGAGCAAGGGCTGGGGAGTTTGGCATCCTCAGGCTAAGTGAACTTCGTGCAAATGACGAGGCATCAGTCCTGCTTCCGATCCCGGACCTTCCTGCTTTCGTTCGCCTGCCTTGCATAGTCGGCGAGGCTTCGCTGGAGGTCTTCAGGATGCATCACATTTTTGACCTTGGCGATCTTTAGGATTGGATCGGTGAGTAGTTCAAGAACTGTTGGCTCACGACCATACCGGATTACCAACCCCTCGCTCCACGTATACAAAAGTGACATATTAGGGTCGTTTAGCATAATTGGGGTCCACTTTTCTGCCGCCTCTTTGATTTTGGGATTTTTCGAAGCCAATGCATAGTAGTAGAAGGTAATGAAATTGGGTTCGGGCACACCGTAACCGTTTCTAATTACATTTTCTAGCCGCTCACGGAGATCCGGCGAGTCGCTAAAGACTCTTGCGGTAAATCCAGTATGGCAACGTTGCTGGAGTCATGAACAATTGTCGCCATGACTTGATCGATTTTCTGTTTGTTACTCAGCGGATCGCTTAGCCATTCTTTCATTTGAATTTCTGTCAGAGGTAGGACCGGTTATTCAGCATTACGGCGCTCTCTCAAATTTTCCATTAGTTAGTCGCCGTTTTGCTATATAGTTCGCATCTTCGGCAAAGGCATCTTCACGGCGCGGAGCAAAGATTGACATCGTTAGTTATTCATTGGCTTTTTTGCCTTCCAAACGTTTATTACGGGAAAAAAGTTCTTTGGATGTTTTAGCAAGTTTTTGACGAACCTCTTCCGGATGTTCTGAATTGCTTAACCTGATAATTTCCATGATTGGATCTTTTAGAAGTTCTGTGGCAGACGGTTCTCGCTTGTGGCGGTTAAGAATGGCGGTGCCCCAAACATAGTAAAATCCATCGCTGAGTGGCCTGGACGGCGTCAACAGTAAAAGCATAGCCTCCTTCGCAATTGCTCGTACCTCGGGGTCCGGGTATTCCAGCGCGTGATACCACTTTTCAATAAAACTGGGTTCTATAGCGGGGTATCTAGCGCGTATTTTCTGAGAAATATATCTGCGCAACTCCTCAGGGCGGTTTGCAAAGACTCGTGCAATAACGTCGAACGCTTTGATGGCGCCGCAGTATGTAATCGCATTAGCCACGCTGGAAATAGAATTGCTATTGGCTTCGGGGTCAATCATCCACTGATTTAGACGTTCTTCTATAATGGGCAGTGCCCAATCAGTGAATCCCGCCAATAAGCGGAAGTCGCCCGTGTGGTCCGCGTCTTTGGGGTAGCCTGGAACGTAACCGTCCACGGGTCCTATTCCAAGAAAATCAGATACAAATTGACGTTGGTAGGACTCGGATTTCTCCAAAATCGGTTCATTCTTTTGACCTACTTGGGCCTGTGACTGAGGGAGAGAGAAAATACACAAAAAGCAAAGAAAGCGGAACTTGAAATTATAAGCCATTTAGAAACTCCTTAAGCATGGACCAAAGCGAAAAAGGGGTGGGGTCAATCGGTGGATCGATGACTATCCCCTTGGTGGGGTTATTTCCGCACATCAAGATAGCGAAAGAGTCCCCAGTTGTTCCTGGTATCGCGATATTTGTGGCATGCTGATATCGGAACGTCGGATCGGTAAATTGGATTGTAGGCCTAAGATTGCCTACGCCTGGGTAAGCTGCACGCGCACTTTGATCGCAAACCGCACCATCGCTGTACGGATTACTAGTGTCGAGGCATCCGTTCTGAGAATTTGTAAATATCCCAGGTGATTCAGTGGCGCGGTATGGATTGCTGCATGCCCTTCCCGACGCTGCGAACCATTTGAAATTGACAGTAGAAGGATCCCAACTTTGCATCAATGGCTCCAAGAACGGCACTCCGTTATAAGTCTTAGAGTTGATCAGTACTGTACTAATTGGCGCTCCCGTGGTTAGGTGCCCTTCCATTTCTTGCAGTTGCTCCTGACACTTTCCAAGCCAATCAAGCGAAGGTAGAGATGGCGCACCTATATGGGGTGTGCCTAAGGTCGCAAGACCAACCACTGTAGCTTTTGGCATTTCGAGTGCAGCTAAATAGGTTGAGCTAAGTAGACCTTGCACAAGCATCGAACGGATAATCAATCCTCCCATGCTATGGGCAACAAAAGCCACCCGTTGACCTGAGCCAATGCGAAGTCTGACATATTGAGCCAGTTGGAATGCGCCGGTCGCGATTGATTGACAGCTTGGGAAATTGAATGTCCAATCAACCTCAAACTTTGCTTGGTTCAAGTTGGCAGCAAGGTTAGTGCCAATGGGGCCCATGCTCGAATAAGTGTCCCCCAATCCATGAACAACAAAAATCTTTGTCTTCAGGATAGTTATCTGCTGCCGGTTACTAGAATTCCCTTGCGGCTGGCCCGGTGTAGCCACTGGAGGGTCTGCAAACCCCAGCCCATTGGCTCCATCGGATCGGACAATCACATCGTAAAGTGCATATGCGCCATTGCCGACTGGATTTGGAGTAACCAAGGCATTGATTTGCGAGTGGCTCCAATACGTGTACTGGCCGTAAACATCCACGCTCATGTCCGAAGCATTGGTGGTGCACGGATTCGCACCAGCGGGACAGATGTCGATGGATCCGTTTGCCCCCAGGTTCCTGCCATAAATCGTTATGTAGAAAGCACCTCCCGCAGTTTCCGGTTCATATTGTTTGATGCTGGAAATTACCGGCGTTCCATCGTAAATCTGAATCGCGTTAGCAAGGCTAACAGCAAAAGTTGGGTTTCCCGAGTTTGAACCTGCTGGCCTATTTCCAGCACATGTCAGCGTTGCGGGCCCTGGAGTGGCTCTGGGTTCGGCAACGAACTTTAACGTGAATCGGGAAGCGAGCAGCGGCAAAGTTTCGTTGACCAACCGTTCGGGCGCCATTATACCCCCCACAATTCTAACGAAAGATTTGCCTATATTGCAGGTGCTCAATTGCTTGTAATCATAATCGGCGGTCGTTCCGCATGGCTGACCGACTCCAGGGGTAAGACAGAATTGCCAAAAATGATCCAGATTGTTGTTCACAACATAATGCGAAGGACCTGGCAGCACCCTCGGCAGAAGGGTACTGCTATACGAAAGGCCAGCTTGGGACTTGGTGTACTGATAATACTGGTTGCTCCACGCACCATCGATCAGCGAACTGAGCTTGGCGTAAAGCACGCTTTGGCCGGTGGGAAGCGAAAGAGCAGTTGCCGACTGGCATTGGAAAGACCCATCCATACAATTGGCGCTGGCGGTTGCTGAAGTTGCGAAGCTGAACAGATCATTGGCGTCGGTGGACGATCCAACCTGAAATTGGACTTGCGTTGCCCCAACAGGAGCCGCCCAAACGAATTCGTTGGCTGAGTTCGGCAAATTCGAGCCAGGGGACGGTGATAGCATTGTGGCGGGAGTAGGGGCCGAGACCGTGAGGAAAGCTGTAACACCCTTGTTCGCGTTGCCATTCGGAGTAATCCGGATCGGGTAATCACCAATCGGGCTATTTGTGGTGGTTATGACAAAGCTAGCGATTCCAGAACCGTTGACCTGTTGAGTTGTTGGATAAACCACAGCACCAGAGGGCAAACCGGTTGGGACAAGAGTGACAGCAGACGAAAACCCCTGTGAGGCAGTTACGACAACGTTCATGCTTGTTACCCAGTTCGGAGTCGATTTCGCCGGGTTTGCGCTGATGAAGAAATCACTTCGAGCGGGAATGGTGATCAACAATTGGCCTATTCTTGCGAATGTACCATTGCTTGCCGTGGCAGTGAATGTGAACGAGCCGGACGCGACGCCACTCGCAGCAGTCAATGTAACTGGTGTTGTCCCATTGGATGAGGCGCCGACAACTGAACTGACTCCGGGAGGTAATCCGCTTATTGCGAGAGTCACATTTCCCGCTGAGCCGTTCACCGTTGTGGTGGTGACGTAATAGATTGCTGAGCTTCCCGCGCTGAGTAGTGGAGGGCCAGAAACGTTGACTGAATAATCCGCTCCAGAGCGAAAATCGATCTGCATGACCACTTCCTTGACCACCCCGTTTGCTACGGCCCTGGCTTTGAAGCAGTTAGGAGCGGCGGTCTGGCCCGCAATAAATGTAATTTGCCCATTGACTGGAGCACCAGGTGTCAAAGAAGCTGGCCAGTTGGCGGTAACGGTGTGCTATGAACAACCATTCGGGATAAGACTCGAATTGATCGGCAGGTTGAAGCCGTTCACCCCAGTAGCGCTCAACGTATAGGATTGCGTAACATTAGTTGACATCGGCAAAGAAATCGCGCTGTAGACAGGTGTTACGTCAATGGCGAAATCCTGCACCGCAAGCTGCGAACCTTGGGCCGCTCTAAATATCAACCCACTTTGACCCGAAACCACGACAGTAAAATTGCCGGCTGATTTAATGTGGATCGGATTGATTGTCATGACGGACGCTGTACCCGGTGATATTTCGGGAGGATCGAAAGTCACCTTGGCCCCACCGGGAAATCCAGAACCCGCTAAGGTTACCTTTCCGGAAAATCCGTTTATTGGAGTCACATTCACATTGTAGGTCACTGGAAGGTTTGATCCGGCGTAGGTTATCGCCCCACTGGCAGGCGCAACTGTAATGGAGTAATCGGGAATGGGAACAACCCAGGCCCCGACTGGACTGGTCCCAGGCGTTTGATTAGCTCGATCAATTGGAAAAGAGTAAACCCCTTTTGATTGTGGCCCGACTGTTGCAAAATTAGGCATGAAAGTGATGGGAAAATGGAGAGTAACATCATTCGTGCCCGGGTCGGCGTAAGTAACCTGACCTAGATCCATACTGCACTGGCTGCTCTGAGCCATCTGGCTGCTCCGTGGAGTTGGCGTCAGAAACGTTTGACCATTAGCTACTACGTTGTTTCCGTCATCGGACAGCAAAATTAGCTTGCGGCTGGTGTTGTAGTAGATGGCGTAACAAGCACCAACCCCGGAAAAATATTGGTTCACGAAGAACAGGGAACGGCTGATGGCCCGCGACTTTCCCGGTCCTGCCGAGGTAAGTTTCACGTCAAACGCTGTGCTAAAACCTTGTCCACTAGCGGGGAGCACCGATGAAGTTGGCGGAGGCGGCAAGGTGGCGATAGGTTGCCAGTAACCATTGGGCGAGCTGAAGTTCCAGCCATTGCCATAGTTGATGTAGATGCTGTAAGTACCAACCATCAAATTAGTTGCCACAATCGGGATGGTTACTAGCAAGTCGGAGCCGCTTGTGACTTTCGACATCAAGCTACCCTTCAATGTGCATTGGCTGTTGGAAAGGTCGGTGCCGTCCACCCAACCTGACGCCCAGGGGTTGTAGTTGTTGGCTTCGGGGAAGTCGGCAAAGAGTGCGATGGTTCCCCGGCCTGTAGCTCCGGATGCGTTGTACATGAAATAACAGGCATCTACATTGAGATCACTAGACGCAATGATGACGTTGAGAATGGAGAAACTCGACGGAACGCGGAATGTGAATGATTGTGTTTGCGCAGTGGAACTGGTGGGGCTAGAACTTGCGCGTGGGCTGCTATCGCAAGCAAGGCGGTGAGGATTAATTTCTGCATATGGCTATTTCCCCTTTCTGCCGGTGACCGTAAATGTAGTGGTGACCGGCGTCTTGCTACCTTTGGCTATCTTGAACGGGAGCATTTGATTCGCCTGAAAGAAGCCTGACGGGCCGCTTATCTGAACGTCAAGACTGCTGATCATGACGTTCACCGCCGTATCGAAGGGGATCAAAAGTTCGTATGACAATGTAGCGCCGTTGACTTGGTCGGCTGGGATCATAAGCCCACCGGGGCCGAGAGCACCGACTATCAGATGCGTGTTTTTGTCAATCACTATGCCTGGATCGAGAAACTGGAGGATTAGCCGTGCTCCTTTGCGGACGCGGAAGACTTGGTTGGCGTTGGCCGAAGTTGTGGAGATGGCGAGTTTGGAAGAGCCAAGGGGAACATCGGTGATCAATTGGGGAGCCTTGGCTGCAAGGCCTGGGGCTGCTGACACGGCAGCTTGAATTCTCGGAAGGAAGTTGAGATTCCAAAGGCAATCGTCGACATAATCTGTTCCTGGGACGGTGACGCAGCTCGCGTAGTCGCCGGCGGGGAGTTGGGAAATGGAAAATGTTCCATCATTTCCCGTTTTAATCTGCTGGCCACGGCCTTGCACTTTTTGAAAATGTTGCAGGGTGATTTGTGCGCCTTTGACTGGTGCGCCTAGTTCGTCGACTACTTTGCCGCTAATGGCGGTATCGGTAGGTTGGGGATCCGAGGCCTTGATGTTGATAGTCCCTTGGGCTTGGATCGCCAATGGTGCCGAGAATGCCGCTATCAGGAGGAGCTTCATATTTTTCGAATTGGACAAATTCCCTCGTTTCTATCAGCTTCTTGCGCGCTGGTAGTTGCAAGAAGAATACCTGATAATGGGGGGGCAAAGTCAAGTTAATTAATGTGTTTATCTTTAGGAGTATTCCTAGGTTTATCTACCCTCTCTTACCTATTTTGCCTCCATTTCGCGCATTTCTGCCACGTTTTATGGCGGGCGTGCTTCAGCCCGTTCTCAACACGGATTGTGTTGCTGCCTTTGAAAACAGGGGCTGGGAGGAATGACAAGAGTTTGTTTCAAGTGGTTGCTTGCAATTGCTTTACGGATAATTAAGTTATTTTAAGAGTTCAGACCTGACGGTAGCTTTTGAAAATAGATCTAACCCGCAAATGTTTGCATCTACATGCTTAATAAGGTTTACTCTGGAATAAGGCTACCTTGAATTCACTTCGATATCGTTTGTTCACCGCATCCGCTCTTGCCGTATCTTCCCTAGTTGCGCATAAGTTGCGAAGCTTCCTTACATTGCTGGGCGTAATCATTGGCGTGGCTTCTGTTGTTCTGGTTGGCGCAGCTATTGATGGGTTGGGTAATTATGCAGAGGAAAGTACCTCCAAAGCGTTCGGTAGTGAAACCTATTTGGTGGCGCAAATTACAAATGTTGGCCGCATGACCCGCAAGGAGCGGGCGGACAAACTGCGAAAGAACCGTCAGCTTCGCAATGAAGACTTGGACTATCTGAATACTGCGACTGGCGACGAGGTTCTTTACAGCCCATACCGCAATCAAGCAGACGATTTGAAGCATGGTAATCAAACCATGGAAGCGGCCAGCGTGCTTGGCGTGGCTGCAAACATTGCTGAAATTCGAGATCTTGTGGTGGTGGAAGGACGTTTCTTTAGCGAACAGGAAGAGCAGGCGCGGCAGCAGGTAGCGGTGATTGGGCAAGATGTTGTGGCTGAACTTTTTCCCTCCGTGGTTCCAGTGGGGCAAATGTTCACCATGCGCGGGTTCGTCTTCACCGTGGTAGGAGTCCAGGAAAAGCTGGGGTCTGCCGATGGGCGCTCGCAGGATAATTCTGTGTACATCCCTGCACCGGTTTTCAATCGGATTTATGGGCCGCCGAAAAGCCTGTCGATCTTTGCAAGGCCGAAGGCTAAATCAGGATTGACACTCGCCGAATCGCTGGACCTTTCGCGAGTTGCTCTGCGTACGCGATTCAAGGCCAAGCCAAACGCCGATGACCCTTTCGACACTTTGACCCCCGACGCTATTCGCGCTTTCGTGGATTCCATACTCGGCTTAGTGAAGGCAATTGTGATCCCAGTTACAGCTATCTCACTGGTGGTGGGCGGCATTGTCGTAATGAACATTATGTTAGTAAGTGTCACGGAACGGACCAGGGAGATTGGGTTACGCAAAGCGCTGGGCGCCCGGCGGGGTGACATCATGCTGCAGTTTCTGATTGAGTCCGTAATGATGTCTGCCATGGGCGGATTAATGGGGCTTGGATTGGGGGCTGCGACGGCCTACGCGTTGTCGTTTGCCCTGGGCGTGAAACTGGGAGTTTCAGTGATTTACGTTGTACTGGCAATCGCAGTTTCCTCGGTGGTGGGAATGGTGTCAGGCTGGTATCCGGCCAGCAGGGCAGCGAAGTTGAATCCGGTGGAGGCTTTGCAGTCCGAATGAGAATCCCTATCAGAGAAAATGTACGGATCGCGCTGATTGCAGTGTGGACGAACCGCTTTCGCTCCATGCTGACAATCCTTGGCATAGTAATTGGTATTACTACGGTGGTTACAGTATCCAGCCTACTTACTGGTCTGCGCAAAGGTGTAGTTACTTTCTTCGAAGAATTTGGTCCGGATAACATATTTTTAAGCACCTTCAATGGCGATCCTAATGGGCGTCCTAATCCGAAGGAAGCGAGGCGGCGGCCCATGAAGCCGGAATATGCGGAGATGATCAAGCGGCTGGCACCTTCTATTGAGGAAACATCAGTAAGTATGTTTATTCCGCCGATCATTGGACGACAGGCAATGATCGCCAAGGTCCCAGGTTATGAATCGGACTCCGTTTCTATGATGGGGCTTTCGGCATCGGGATGGTTGACACAGCCCAAAAATTTGAAATGGGGCCGCGTATTTACGCAAGAAGAAGATACACGCGGTGCGCATGTTGGCGTGATTGGTCCCAAGCTGTCCGAGGCACTCTTTCCTGGCGTGAATCCAGTTGGGCTGACGTTGAATGTTTCTGGTGCGGATTTCGTAGTGATCGGAGTTACAGAAGAAGCCAAAGGCGGATTTTTCGGTGAGAACGGCTTGGATCGAATGGTTACCATTCCCTTGCAGACAGCACGGATGCGTTACCCCGGCATGATTGATCGATTCCAGATCACAGCGAAAGCACGACAGGGCCAGAAAGAAGATGCGTTTGAGGAAGTAAAAGCTGTGATGCGCCGCGCGCGGAAAGTGGAGACGGCGAATCCCGATGACTTTGTAATCTCCACACCAGATCAAATCGTGGCGCGGTTCAACAGCTTAACGGCAGTGATTGTGCTTGTCTCCACGGCGCTTTCAGGACTGGGATTGCTGGTTGGCGGCATCGGCGTGATGAACATAATGCTGGTCAGCGTGACAGAACGCACTCGAGAAATTGGCGTGCGGAAAGCATTGGGGGCACGGAAAACGGATATCATTTTTCAGTTTCTGATGGAGGCTGTTACGTTAACCGGTCTTGGTGGTGTGCTGGGAATTATTATTGCTGTGGCCATTACTCTTTTGATTGGCAAGTTGGTGACCGCGCTTCCGTCGGAAGTGCCGCCCTTTGCGTTGGTATTGGGCTTTGTTGTATCTGTTGCGGTAGGGTTGTTCTTCGGAGTGTGGCCTGCCTACAAAGCTGCTCAATTAGATCCAGTGGAAGCGCTGCGCTACGAATAGCTGAGGCGAAATAGGATTAGGCGTAAGTTGGCTTCATGACCCAAATGTTTGCCAACAACGGACCTTCACCTTTCCTTATCGATTACAGCAATCACGCCAACTGGCGCGCGGCAAGGCAAATACCATAGAATAGGGGCGGCGAGGTGCCTTAGATGGCTCATTCTGTTGAATGCATGCGTGCAGGTTGCGGCTATTATACCTTTGAAGTTGAAAGTTACTCCGTTTTCATTCGTGACGTAGCGCCGCTTTTTGTATCCCCACGACTTCCGCTAGGCCCCGACAAGCGGGGTGAATCTCAAGAATTCATTTGGAGGGGGATGCGAGATCCTTCGTGGTTTTTGCAGTCCTCGCTGTCTCGGGCCGCTTCCAAAGAAATCGTTAGCAAGGACGAACAGTGGCAGAAGGATGTCTCAGAGCTGACCACCCGCCATCTGATGGAGTTCATAAACCATTTGCGAGGATTGAGCCTATTAGACCGTAAGCACGACGATCTTTATTCGGTACTCAGTAAGCATATCGGCAAGTTCTATACGTCGTTCGACAATGTTCTCGAAAACATGGGCCAAGACCTTAGGAATCTCACGTTGGAGCTATTTGCCCTTGGACAGCACCACGGCCTGTACACGCCATTTCTCGACTGGACCTATATTCCCCTGATCGCTCTCTACTTTGCATTTGTTGAGCAGGATGACCGCGGAGAGGGTGTAGGGCAAAGAGTTGTATTCGCCTTGAACAAGACCGCAGTTGAGAAAATGTGCCCTCCTCATGAGGTTACGTCCAGAGAAGGCATTAGGTTCGTCGGTTCTATGGCTCACGACAATCCCCGAATTGTCGGCCAAGCGGGTCTGTTCACTTTTGTCCCGCCGCACCTGCCGGTAGATCAATGGGTCGTGTCTCGCTGCGATAGGCCCCCCGAAGAGCACTGGCCAGTGTTGATCCGCTTCTTGATCCGAAACTCGGGTAGAAAGAAGTGCCTTGACGAACTCAACAAACTGAACATTCATTCGAGAACGGTTTTTCCTGATCGGTTTGGTGCCGCACTTCATGCAAACTTCCGCCTCGAATCCTTCAAGGAAATGCTATCCGGGAAACCACGATGACAAACACCACGCACCGAGAATTTGTCATATCTGACCTCGAGGAGATACACGCTGAGGGGCAGTACGGAGCCAGCTTCCGCGCGGTGCTAGCTAAGGAGCACGTCAGATCCAAGGAAGAAGGCCGAGTGAAGCAGGTCGATGCCGTTGAGGGCCAAACGCTTGAATGCGGAAAGACCTACTTCATAAAGTGTCCTGAGGAAAAGCTCGATGTAGATCGTCAGCAAGAGTTCGTCGATAGAGAGTTTGAGAGTGGGTCCTCAATCAATTATGCTGCTCAAAGAATCAAGAACAGCGTCTTTGGTATCGTCGAGATGATCGGCAAAGGTAGTCTCTACAACTTCTCAGCCAAGCGTGGCGACACTGCTCGTCCTTGCCTCATTTACGCATATGCAGGCAAGTCCACATTGACTAGGCAGACGCTGGCATCACTCCGCCCAGTCACTCATTCTTGGAGCAGTCTCCAGTTTCTTGATTTTGCTCGCGCATTTGCGCGGGCCGTTCAAGTGTTGCATAACCAAGGCATCGTTCACAGCTTCATCGTTCCCCGGAACATTATCTGCGTTTCTGGTCCGCCCAAATTCTCCGAGAAGGACCATTTCACGCTAGTCGGCTTCGGTTATGCCCGGCACTCAGATGCGGCTGCTAGGCGAACAGAAACCGACTCTGCGGATGGTGGGAGCCTACACGACACAGAGGACCAATGGTATCGCGCTCCAGAGTGTAGACTGGGTCAATCTCATGCGCCGTTCGGCTATACGGCAGATCTATACTCAATTGGAGCGATATTATACTCTCTGCTACTTGATCAAGGCGCGGAGGATGGCTGGGACGTGCTGCACCACCCGCTGGCAGACACTAGGTTATTGAAGCGACGAATCTTTGAAGTTGTCGAAGCAAAGCAGAAGGACCTCATTTGGCAAAACGAAAATATTCTGAAAATTATCGATTCTTGCCTAAGATGGCGAGACGAGGATCGGTTCTCTTGTGTTGAGGAACTGATCGAGGCCATCGATATTGCACGTGCTGTTGACCCATATGCGGACAAGGGCAAGGCCAAAGTAACCAAGCCTAGCGGCTCTGAGAGTGAAGAGAAATTCGTCTCCCTGATCAGTAATCTTAACGTGGTAGACGGGGAAGCAAGCACGTCCAAGATCCACCCCACCTATTTTCTTCAATTACGAAGATCGCTAGCTGAATCAGTGGCGGGGAGCTACGCCGGTCTAGGACGAGGACATTTTGAGGTCTATGGGCACAGAGACCGGATCGTCACCAGCCTGTGCCGATTGCTAGGAAGCGTGAGGGAGGGTAGTTATCAGACAATGACTTTGCCGGATTATTGGACTGATGCGAATCTCGGGAGTCTTGGTCGTTTCTTGACGATGAACAAACACATGGCACGCTGTGGGGTGAAAATCCAGCGATTGTTTCTCGTCAGTGATGAATTTCACAAGCTTGGGGAGCAAGAGCAGATAGTACTGGAGGAACAACTGCGGGCTCTCGAACACCTCGAGCGTCAGGATGGAGAGAGACCGCTTGCGGTCGATAAAGCGGCCAATAACTTCGAACTCCGAGTTCAGGTCGAACGAAGAGAGGAAAAAATCGCGGATTTCGAGCGCAACGGCGAGCTTGTAGCATTCCTGGCCCCTGTCAAGGAAAATCTGGAGGAGACCATTTGCCTCAACTTCTTTTCAACGGCTCGAGAAACAAGAACGAATGGGCGCGTCGGAGTAAGACGAATCATAAGAAAGGTGAGGTATTGGAATCCCGCTGCGGTCATGCGGGGAAAACAGTTCAAAAAGAGCCGAGATCGATTTAAATCGGATTGGGACGACGCGGTGTCCCTTCGGACTTTTGTCTTGGGAAAGCCAGAGGCGGCCGGTAGGCGAAAACCAAAAAAACCAGGCGACATTAAGCTCCAGGACCTAGTTGGTCCCGAACCGCAAGAAAGACGGGGTGACGGCCGTGAGTCAAACGCGCAGCCATCTTCAACTTCAAGCGGGAATTATCAGGGGGACGGCGATGTTGATAGTTCTGAAACCAAAACATCGCTGACGACTGCTCCCTCGATTACTCGTGATCGCCCTCCAAATCGTCCGCATCGGTAGTCGTCGAGATGGATGCTGGCAACAACCACTCCCTTACGAATAGACTTGGCATGCCAAATTTTCATACGCAAATCATTGACTGCACGACGGACCTTCATTTCCCTATCGATTGCTTGACGTCGCTTGAGAACGTGGATAGAATCGATTACGTCGCCAACCTAAGTTAACTCCTATTCGGTGACGAGGGGAACCAGCTACTCATGAAACTACAAATGCGTCTCGCGATCTTTGCCGTACCTTTAATTCTTTCGTTGGGGAATTCAACATCCTACGCACAGCTAACCACTGGCACATTGTCGGCAAGCATTCGCGACGGCCAGTCAGCCGCAATCGTGGGGGCTACCGCCAGTCTTCTCAGTGAAGGGCGCGGCACGCGGCTTCCCACCGTAACCACGTCTGCCAGCGGCGACTTCGTAATTCCGAACATTCCGCCAGGCACATACACGCTTGAGGTTAGCCTGAAGGGTTTCAAGACCATGAAGCGTCCGGGGGTTGCGGTAAGCGCTGGCGACCAGAGCAGCCTTGGTGTGTTGACGCTTGAAGTCGGTGCCCTAACTGAAAGCATCACAGTCAGCGCGGAATCTGCCCAACTCCAGACCCAAAGCGCTGAACGGTCTTTTTCCATCACCCCTTCCGCTGTGCAGAACCTACCCATTGCGAACCGCAGTTTCACCGCGCTGGCTTCCCTTTCGCCGGGCGTAAGTGGCACCAGTCGAATCGGCGATCGCGCCTCAACCGGCGGCAGCAACAACAACATTATGATGGACGGCGTTTCGACGATGGATACCGGCAACAACGGGATCCTTCTGCAGATGAACGTCGAATCTATCGCCGAGGTCAAGATGCTGGTTTCGAATTATCAGGCCGAGTATGGCCGGTCCAGCGGCTTGCAGATCAGTGCCGTCACCAAGAGCGGTACCAATCAGTTGCACGGCTCGGCTTACATAGTATCCCGCCGCTCGAGGTGGAACGCCATCAGCGAAACGAACAAGATGAACGGCGATCCCAAGGGCAGCTTCAATGATAAGGATATGGGCTATTCGATCGGCGGACCAATTGGGCGTCCAGGCCGCCAGAACAAGCTGTTCTTCTTCTATGCTCACGAATACTCGCCGCGCACCACCGGAGGGTCGGTCGTACGCTACCGGTTCCCGACTGCTCTTGAGCGTGCCGGCGACTTCTCACGGTCCACTGACAATAACGGCAATCGGTTCCCTTACATCAAGGATCCGCTTCTACCCGGAGCGTGCTCGGCCGCCACTCAGGCCGGCTGTTTTCAAGACGGCGGGATAGTAGGGAAGATTCCGGCTAGCCGACTCTACCAGACCGGCCAGCAGATCCTCAATCTTTATCCCATGCCGAACGTCGACGTCCCAGGTGTGGCGTATAACTACGAGGGCATTCGGCCGAACCAGTCGCTTAGGTCGCAGCAGCCAGTGCTGCGTCTCGACTATCAGCCTTGGGACAAGCTTCGCGGCTCATTCAAGTTGAGCGGTTGGAAGCAGCAAAATCCCACCATTGTTGGTAATGTTCCAGGCTTCAACGATTCCACCCAGTATCATCCGTTCATCACGCTGCTGGCCACAACCGTCAACTACAGCATCAACCCGACCACCTTCATCGAAGGCACTTACGGACGGTCGCAGAATGAACTGGCCGGGTGCGTGCTCGCGCAAGGCGGCACCGGGCCCACATTCTGCGAGGCCGGTCTGCCCACGAGTGAGAAGGCCAACCTTGACAAGGCCGGACTCGGCGCCCTGCCGTCACTGTTCCCGAATGCAGGCGTCATCAATCCGGAATACTACGCCTACAAAGCGCTCGAATCACTAAAGCCTTCCATCTGGGACGGCACTCGCCTGCGATTGGTACCAGCGTTTAATTGGGGTGGCCGAATTGGCTCCGCTCCACCGAACTTCCCTTTCCCTGGCTATCTAAATATCAATCGCACGCAGGATCTTTCCATCAGCCTGACGAAAATCAAGGGTCGTCATACGTTGAAGACGGGCTTCTACAATACGCATAGCTTCAAAGCGCAGCAGCGGCAAGGCTGGGCCGGCACGATCAATTTCGGAAACGATGCGAACAATCCGCTTGATTCCGGCTTCGGCTTTGCCAACGCGGCGCTCGGCACTTTCTCTTCCTATAACCAGTTCTCCGGATATGTGGAGGGCAGCCTGGTCTACGACAACACTGAAGCATATGTGCAGGACAACTGGAAGGTGACCAACCGTCTTACCATTGACTACGGCGTGCGCTTAGTGCGCCAGCAGCCGCAGTACGACAAGTTCGGGCAGGCGTCGAACTTCCTGCCTGAAAAATGGACTGCCGGGCAAGCCCCGCTTCTCTATTTGCCTGGATGCGTCGGCGCATCGCCTTGCACTGGCACCAACCGGCAGGCTAGCGATCCTCGTACCGGACAATTGCTCGGACCGACCAGCGTTGTCGCTATCGGCACGTTGGTTCCTGGTACGGGTAGTTCCACCAATGGACTCTTCCTGTCGGGAAAGGGCATCGCCAAGACCACCTACGAATGGCCCTTGCTCCGGGCAGCACCACGCTTTGGTTTAGCCTGGGATGTGACCGGACGCCAAACGGTGGTCCTGCGCGGCGGCGGCGGCCTGTTCTACGACCGTCCGTCCGGCAACTCCATTTTCGGCCAGATTCAAAATCCGCCCACTATCCAAAATCTAACTCTGCGTTATGCCGGATTGCAATCGCTCAGCAGTGGCTTGAAGACGGAAGCTCCTCCGTCGCTTTCGGTCTACCAATACAAGAGCGGACTCCCCGCCACTTGGCAGTGGAACACGGGCGTCCAGATCATGCTGCCGAAGTCTACGGTGCTCGACATGGCGTACACGGGCGAGCGAGCGATGAACCTTGTCGAAAATGTCGACATCAACGCCGTCGATTTCGGCGCAGCATTTTTGCCTGCTAACCAGGATCGAACACAGACCAACGCCTTACCCGGTGCCGCCGTACTGCCCACTGACCAGATGCGAGCCTTCCGCGGATTTAGTGGCATCTCGCAGGCGATACCGCGCGGATGGCTTACCGCCCACACGCTTGAACTTTCCCTCACACGCCGATTCTCACGTGGTTTGGCCTTTGGACTCAATGACACCATTTTGCTGGTGCAACGGGGTAGCACCGGGGCCCGCTTGCAACACAATGCGGATGGCACTTTCTCAGAACGCGCCGACCAGAAGGACCAGGACAAGCTGATCGGCAACTTCGTTCCGAATCGCCACTACTTCAAGGGTAATTTTGTTTGGGAGGTCCCTGGCACAAAGCGGGGCAACTCCACGGGATCCAATTTGTTGAAGTTGGTGACCAACAATTGGCGCTTCTCCGGCGTTTGGACGGCCACCACCGGCGGTGCCTACACCGTGGGTGTCTCCTATCAGGGTGGAGGTGGCAATCAGAACATTACCGGTTCGCCGAACTACGGTGGACGCACCCGAATCCTCTCCGACCCGGGCTCCGGATGTGGGGGCGATCTCTACCGGCAGTTCAACACTGCTGCCTTGACGGGACCTTCAGTTGGTAGCGTCGGGCTTGAGTCGAGTGCCGACTATTTGCGGGGCTGTTACACCCAGTCGCTGGACTTCGCCATCGCCCGCGAAGTACGGGTCGGCGAATCGCGAAGGATCCAATTCCGGCTCGATATCTTCAACGCTCCTAATGAAGCCCGTATCACCGGACGAAACGCGACGCTAGCCTTGGTCGGCCCCCTCGACCAGACAGTCACGAATCTTCCCTTCGACGCGAGTGGAACATTAATTCCTTCGCGCTCGCAACCGAAGAACGCGGGGGTGGGCGTGGCCAACGGCTACCAGGGTCCGCGCACGCTACAGGCGCAGATCCGCTTCGTCTTTTGATGTCCGCACGTAAGAAGATTTAACTACATCTTAGAGGGCAGCAGCCTTCGGTTGCTGCCCTCTAGGCGTAAGATGTGTTCATGACGCAAATATTTGCCAGCATGACGGACCTTCACATTTCCGTTCTTGAAAAAATCATCCGCCCGGTAATAGTCTACTTCGCCATTGTGATTCTTCTGCGCGTGTTTGGAAAACGGCAGTTGGCGCAACTCAATCCATTTGATCTTACTGTTCTGCTTTGCCTCTCAAACACTCTGCAGAACGCAATTATTGGAGACGACAATTCTGTTAGTGGAGGAATCATCGGGGCTATTTCGTTATTGGCCGTAAACTACGCGGTAGTGCGCTTCTTCTTCGGCCATCGCAATCTGGACCAAATTGCTGCCGGTGAGCCGACGGTGATGATTGAACATGGAAAGGTGATTCATTCCGCACTTGCGAAAGAATTGATCACTGTTGGGGATCTTACGATAGCGGCACATCGGCAGGGGTTCCGATCTTTGAAGGAACTGGACCGCTGTGTTCTGGAACCCGGCGGCATATTTTCAATGTCGGCCAAGGAAGTAGATTCGGAGTTGAAGCATTACCAGGAGTTGATCCGGCGGATGGATTCGCTGGCACAGCAAGTGAGTGCGTTGGACAAAAAACTGAAGTCTGCGTGAGTATGTGGTCAATGTATCTGGGCGGGCCAGGCAGTTGCCTGTCTCGACAATTTGGGTATCGCGAGCCAAACGGGGACATGGTTCCCTGGCCTGAAGCGACAGAACTCCGAATGAAATTCTCTAAAGCTCTAGGCGTAGCGGCCTGGGTACCGTGTCCCCTTTGGCGACCTTTTTTATGCCCTTCAGTCTCACCCTTTCGGTGATGCTATTTTGCTGATCCCATGACGGCAAGTCCAGTTGTTTTGAGCCGTTTCGTTGCACTGTTACCAACTCAACTGCCGTTTCTAGGTTCCAGGAAAAAAGCCAACGCTGCTGATCCGGTAGCTTATCTTCATACTGAAGTAGACAACAAAATCCCGGCGATGTTCCGAGTATTTCTGAATTCTACGGCATTTCTCTTATTCGCTCTGGGTATTTCCTTTGATAGACTCAGGCTATCAGCGCAAAAGTGAGGATCCTGATCCATGAAATGGTATTATGCCGAAGCAGGTCAGCAGCGTGGGCCTGTTGAAGAAGAAGAGTTCCGTCAGCTCATAGTTGCCAGCACCATTCGGCCGAGCACGCTTGTTTGGCGCGAAGGCATGGCCGGTTGGCAGCAATGGGCTGAACTCTCCGAACCACCTCCAGTAGCTCCTGTGATTGCAGTTGCCGAAGCGCCCGCCGCAAAGCAAGTGCCTGCCGCAACACAACCGGCTGCAACACAAGCTGCTGCAACAATGCGCGAGGATACGAAGTTTTGCTCATTATGTGGAAACGCCTATAGCCCTCAAGCCCTGGCTGCGATTGGCGAAAAGTTAGTTTGCGTCAATTGCAAACCTGCGTTTTTGCAATCCATGCGAGAAGGCCGCCAGACTGCAGGCTCGAAGCGCTTTGGTGGGTTTTGGATTCGCTTCTGGGCAAGATGCATTGATAGCATATTGACCGGCATCGTGACCGCAATCATTCAGTTCAGCGGCCTTGCTGCCATAGGTCTCAAAACCATTGAAAATGGCGACGTGGTTTCCACCATGTCAATCTTCGCCTTCTCAACGTTATTTGGACTTGCCTTTCAACTTGCATACGAAGTTTACTTTCTTGTGAATCGCGGAGCCACTCCTGGAAAGATTTTGCTCAACTTGAAAGTGATTCGCTCCGATGGTGGACCAATTACGGCAGGCCGAGCTGTAGGACGCTTCTTCGGCACCATGCTCAGCAGTATGACGCTCACTATCGGATACATCATTGCCGGCGTGGATGAAGAGAAACGTGCGCTCCACGATCATCTTTGCGACACACGAGTGATTCGTACAAATTAGGAAACCATGGGCCAAGTTCGATGCGCCGCCTGCCAGTGGCTTCTTGAAATTTCCGCATGGAACGATCCTCAAGGTACGTATTGCCGTGGTTGTGGACAAATATCCCGTGTCACAGTTTTTCCAGCTATCAACCGGGTGAACCAAGCCCCAGTTGTGGAGGCTGTGCAGGAGGACAACGAGGCTAGCTGTTTCTATCACCCAAGCACTCGCGCCGTTCTGCCTTGCGATGAGTGTGGCCGATTTCTGTGCCACACTTGCGATTGCCCGCTCGATGGCCGCCACCTGTGCCCTAACTGCTTGCACGTAGGCGCAAGTACAAAAAGGATCTTGGAATTCGATAACCATCGTGTGATGCACGATTCCATTGCCCTCAGCATTGCAACTGTTCCATTCTTTGTCTGGCCATTCACTTTGCTCACTTACCTGACTGCGCCAGTGGCTGTTTACTATGGGTTGCGGCATTGGAAATCGCCCCTGGGGATTCTGCCACGGACTAAGACCCGGTTTGTATTGGCTATTGTGTTTGGAGTGGCTCTATCGCTTGCGTGGGGAGCACTCGGGTTCAGCCTTTTATTCTTGCGAAGGACTCAGTAACTGATGGCCACACCCACTTACAGCAAACTTACGGGGAAGCGGCGAAGCTGGATCCAATATAGTCAACTTTGGGTGGCTGCCGATCATTTATTGATGATCCAATCCAGCCGCTTCACCGAAGAATACAGCCGATATAGGTTTGAGGATATTGAAGCCATTGTGGTCACGGAGTTGGAATCGGAACCACTCCGGCAAATCGTTTTCGCATTGATTGCCCTTAGCGCGTTCGTCCTTAGTTGGGTTGTGCCCGATTCTCGTTTCTTCAAGATATTTTTCTCCATTCCAAGTGGTGCGCTTCTGGCCGCCGTGGCCCTGGATGTGCTGCGTGGCCCCAAGTGCCGATGCCTTTTGCGTACCGCTGTCAGCGAGCACATCTTAAGGCCAGTGACGCGCGTTCGAACTGCGAATCGAGTGGTGACTGAGTTAAATCGGCTGATTACGAAAGTCCAAGGATCACTGGAAAATATCTCCAGCGAAACGGTTGTCGGCCAAGGGCAGAGTCCTGAACCTGTAACTGTGGTGAAGCCGAGTAAGTTGATCCTGTATGTCCTGCTTGCCTCGTTAGTGCTGAACTTGATTCTGTCCTTAGCTTTGCTTCGCTGGGACAGTGTGCAACTAAATACGATTACGCTTTACGCGTTGTTTGGAGAAATTGTTTTTGCAGTATTGGTCTATCGTCAGCGCCCCCGATTTGGAATCAACTCCACGTTCTATTACACTTGGATGCCCATTATCCTCGTCTTTCTTGGAGTGGAAGTCTTGCTGACTGCGGCGTACTTCGGCTACTATCTTACGCTGATCGCAGATGGTTCAAAAGCCAAGACGTTACTTGAATCCCCCAGAAATTGGCCCTATTTCAAGGAATCCACCATGTTCTCCGCAGTATGGCGGATCCCCGCTGCGATCCTGACTCTTATCCACGTGCGCAGCACGCTGCCAGAGGAAGATTAATCAAGTGGCATTGTTTGAGCAGCGTTGCCTGAATCATTCCTCGCGGGAAGCAGTGGGCCGCTGTCCCAGTTGCAAGCATTTCTATTGCCGGGAATGTGTGGTGGAACATGATGGCCGCCTTACTTGTACTCGTTGCCTGGCTGCTGCGCAAATGGAACGCAAGCCTAAGAGCTCGCGCTGGGGCCTTTGGTCCACCCTGGCTGCTGCCGGATTCCTGTTGTGTTGGATGGTCTACTACTATCTGGGATGGGCGTTGTCACAAATCCCTACATCCTTCCATAAGGGGACCTCATGAATCAACGCTCAGGAATTGAACTGCTGGAACGGGCCCTTGAATTATTGCGCCACAAGGGATTGCAAGGCATTTCTATTTATGCAATCGGTGCTTTGCCCTTGGCCTGCGCGCTGTTATTCTTCTTTGCGGACATGGCTTATAACTCACGTTCCAACACTCATTTGGCAGAGTATTCTCTGGTGTTGACGTTACTATTTCTATGGAAAAACATTTGGCAGGCCGTATTCTCAAATAGCTTGTATGACTCACTTACTGGCGATGTCAGGCCTTGGACACGTCCGCGCATTTTGCGCATGATCCTTGTAACTACCGCAGTTCAGCCCCTTGCATTGATTCTGCTTCCAATCGCAATAGTAGCTACTCTGCCATATCCGCAGGTGTTGGCTTTTTTCAAGAATCTACAGTTGTTCTCCGCCGGCGAGGTGCCGAATCCTGTCAGCCTTTCCTGGCGGCTTTCTCTCTATGGTGCCAAACAGAACTACATCGCACTTGGCGTTATCAGCCTTGCCTCGCTACTTACTTTCCTAAATTGCGGTTTTCTACTTCTAACTCTTCCACAGTTAGCAAAAACCTTTCTAGGCGTGGAAAGTGAACTGGCCCGCATGGGACCCGGTATTGCAAGTCCTGTGCTTATGGTTGCAGTTTGCCTGATTGTGTATCTTGTTTTTGATCCATTGCTGGATGCTTTTTACACCATCCGTTGCTTCCATAGTCAGACCGCCGCAACCGCCGAAGACTTGCGAATTGACTTCCGCAGAGCCGCTGCCATTGGGTTAATTCTGATGCTAACCGTTACGGCCATGCATGCCCAACAGCAGCCACCTCCTTCGGCCAATAAAATAGACAAGGCAATTGGAAAAGTTTTGGAACGGGATGAATTTTTGTGGCGAGCCCCAAAAGAAGGGGACACGCCTGCGTGGCTCGCAAGCCTCAACCGTATGTGGACCAGTGCTACGGATTGGTTCCGTGAGTTGCTCAAGAAACTGTTCGATAAGGATAAAGACCAATCACTGCCTCCCTCAGCAGGGGGTGCAGATCGAAGCACATTGGAAACCATGCTTTTCATTGCTGCGGCTGCATTTCTTGTGGCGCTCGGGGCAATTTTCTATTGGCAGCGTTCGCAGACCCAAACACCGATACCAGGAGTCGCCACTGCGATGAATGCAGTACCAGTGGATCTGAAAGACGAAACAATTACGGCCGATCAACTTCCTGAAGACGAATGGCTGGCGCTCGCTTCTGCGGAGGCGGACAAAGGGGAATTCCGCCTGGCCACACGCGCTTTGTATCTTGCCGGGCTGAATCACTTGATGCATCGGAATCTGGTTTCTATCAAGAAGTGGAAATCCGGCTTGGAATACATGCGCGAATTGGAACGGCGCGGCAGACAATGGCCGCAGGTGCCGCAAGTATTTGGACAGCATCTCTTGCTGTTTGAACAGGGCTGGTATGGAACGCATCGTGTGGGAGGCGAAATATATCAGCAACTGCGCAGTCAGATTGAGGAATTGCGGCGGAGTGCCAATGGGTAACAAAATCATTGGCGGAGGATTGCTGTTTGGCATCGCTGCGTTTGTGTACCTATTCGTCCGAATGCAGTCACTCACCAGTGCTGCTGGAAACTCGTATCCGCTTTACTCATCACTACGCAGCGATCCGTTTGGAGCAAAAGCACTGCATGATGCTCTTTCTGAAACCAGGGAATATGAAGTATCCCGATCCTACAAACCGCTGCGTGAAGAACAGGCTCCAAATGCCCTGATCCTGTTGCTAGGCACTACTTCCAACGCATGGAGCCTCAGAGGAGACAAACCAGAAACCTGGGAAAAAATGGCACTGGCCGGAGCCCGCTTGGTGGTTGGATTCCATGGTTCCCTGCCCGATGAAAAAGCTTCCAAAAGGATGAGGGCCATTGAAACCCGTTTGCAGATTCACTTGCTTGGGACAACAAAGAATTCCGAGTTGGCGTTGCGCATTGTGGATCCTATCTGGACTTGCATGTTGGATAGTGAAGATGGCTGCCTGGTTGCGGAAAGACTTTACGGCAAAGGATCCGTGGTACTTACAACCCGGCCTTACTTATTATCCAACGAAGGTCTGCGCACATCACGCGATGCAGTTTTGCTAGCCGGGATTCTAGGGACACCGCGCAAAATCATTTTTGACGAAGAATCCCTTGGCATTGAAGAAAGTGGCAGCCTGATGGGTTTGCTACGCCGTTACCGGTTGACCGCTGCATTATGCATTTTGTTGTGCTGGGGAGTACTCTTCATTTGGCGCGGCTCAAGTTCCCTGCTGCCCCATCGGCCTTCTGGAGCGGTCGTGCTTACCGGGCGCACTTCGGTGGCCGGACTTACTAACTTACTACGGCGCTCCATTTCTGAAAAGCAACTAATAGCCACGTGCCTTGAAGAGTGGAAAAACTCAAAGACAGTAATGCCGGCTTACCAGTCGGCTGGATTAGCTCGCATGGAACTGTCGGCAGCAGAGAACACCGGCAGTCCGGTGGACGCCTACCGGAAGATCGCGAAAATATTGCAGGAAAAATAATGACACAACGACTTGAACAATTGCATCAGCTCCTGAACCAGGCACGCGACGAAGTACGGCGCGTCATCATTGGCCAGGATGGTCCTCTGGATCAGGCTCTGGTAGTGGTGCTCACCAATCAACACGGGTTGCTGGAAGGCGTGCCGGGTGTGGCGAAAACACTACTTGCCAGGACGCTTGCCCGGGTATTGGGTTGCGATTTTGCACGCATTCAATTCACGCCCGACTTGATGCCATCTGACATCACCGGCACCAACGTTTTCGACATGGAACGTCGCGATTTCAAATTGATTGAGGGACCGGTTTTTACCAGCTTTTTATTGGCCGATGAAATCAATCGCGCGCCGGCGAAGACGCAGTCCGCATTGCTTGAAGCCATGCAGGAAAGGTCTGTCACTATAGATCGAGTAACGCATAAACTCTCCCCGGATTTCACGGTATTCGCCACGCAGAACCCCATTGAATACGAAGGAACATACCCATTGCCGGAAGCGCAAAAAGATCGCTTTCTATTGAAGATCACCATTGGCTTTCCTGGGCGGGATGCAGAAATGGAACTGGCAAATCGCATGCTGGCATCCGAGTCTCCAGAACAAGTTCTGGCCCGTGGCGATGTGAAACCAGTTTTGGGCCCCGGACAATTAAGCACTGCTCGCGCTGCGCTGCAAGATGTGGAAATGCGCCCTGAGCTGGTGAATTACGTGGTCGATCTGGTGCGCCGTTCACGCACAGAAGAAAGTCTCTTGGTTGGTGCCGGACCCCGCGCAACGCAGGCTCTGCTTTCCGCCAGCCGTGCCCACGCCGCACTGGCACTTCGCGATTTCGTTACGCCTGATGACGTGAAGGCCATGGCACCCGGTGTCTTGACACATCGCTTCATTGTGCGGCCAGAGTATGAAATTGAAGGCATCACCGCGAATGAAATTGTCACCCGCCTGATGGAGAGCGTCTCCGTTCCCCTATAAATATATGGTGCCTTCCTCCAGATTATTGTGGCTTGTTCTACTTGTAGCATTTCCTGCTGCCGTGGTTAGTGCCTTGGTCCCTGGCATTGCAATAGCTGGATGGATTGCCGGATTCTTCTGTATCGCCATCGCCATTTTGGACGCGATGTTGGGCCGTGTTGCGCTGGTTGGTATTTCTCCATTCAGTATGGAACCAGTTCGCACTTACAAGGGGCGGCAGGCCACAGTTCGTGTGCTTTTCACCAACCAATCCGGGAAAGCAAAACAGTTGCGAGTGGCCTTCAACTTTCCAGAATCTTTTGAAGTGAACGAAGAGCAGCGGATCCAATTACCAGCAGCAGAAGGTTCCTATGCCGTGGAATGGATACTCACAGCGCATCGTCGCGGCCGCTATATTTTGGATCGCTGCTATCTTGAAACTCCTTCTCCATTAGGGTTCTGGGACATTCGCGAGGGGAAACCGCTTTCGCTTGAGCTGCTGGTTTACCCAAACTTGCGCACGCCTGAGGGGCTGCTTGCATTGCGCAAAGGCTTGGCCGGTGTTCATGCCCAACGGCAAGTGGGCCAGGGCCGCGAGTTTGAAAAACTGCGCGAATATGCACCTGGCGATTCCTATGATCAAATTCACTGGAAGGCTACGGCACGCCGTGCTAAGCCCATCACGAAAATTTACCAAGTGGAACGAACTCAGGAAATCTATGTAGTTCTCGATTCCTCCCGACTATCTCAGCGTTCCATTGATGGCGAGCCAATTCTGGAGCACTATATCACCGCGGGCCTGTTGCTAGGCGCCGCCGCTGAGGCCAATGGTGATCTGTTTAGTTTGGCTGCCTTCAGCGATAAGATCCACAGTTTTGTCCGCGCACGCAATGGGAAAGCCCACTACGCAGCTTGCCGCGATGGCATTTATCAAGTGCATCCCAATTTGGTTTCACCTGATTTTGAGGAGATCACAACTTTCCTGCGGCTCAATTTACGACGCCGCTCAATGCTGATTTTTCTAACGCAATTGGATGATCCTGTAATTGCTGAATCGTTCCAGCGAGCCATACGAATCCTTGGCAAGCAACACCTGATTCTGGCAGGAGTGTTGCGCCCAGCCTCGCTTAGTCCACTGTTTTCCCGTGACGATGCTGCAACTATCGACGATGTTTATGAGCGACTCGCAAGTCACACAGCATGGCGCGCACTTGAAAAAACACAGGTCGAATTGCGGCGTCAAGGTGTCCACCTGGCTTTGCTTGAACCGGGTACTGCAGTGGAACAGTTGGTAAAGCTCTACGGCAATACAAAGCAGAGGCAGTTGCTATGATTCTGGATCTGGCCCGCTTCGCAAAATCGGGACGCCCTCACTGGCAGGCACTGGAGCAGATGCTTACGAGCCTGGAAAACAATCCACAGCAACAGTTGCCGGTGGCCGATCTTACACACTTCCATTCGCTATACCAACGAGCATGTTCCGATTTGGTAAGACTAGAGCCGTTCTCCGCAGATTCAGAATTGCGTGTTTATCTGGAAACGCTGGTCAGCCGTGCTTATGGGGAAATGCAGGAATCTGCAAGCCGCGGACGCTTCCAGCCCTGGCATTGGCTGGCGGAGACTTTCCCTGTAACGTTCCGCCGTCGAGCTCAGGCTTTTCAACTGGCGCTGCTTCTCACCCTTGCTGGGTGTGCATTTGGAGCGTTGGCTCTTTCCATTGACAAAGAAGCGAAATCGGTGATCATGCCGTTCTCCCATCTTTCGGGCAGTCCCGCTCAACGCGTTGCTGAAGAGGAGAGAGAACGCGGGAAGGATCTGACCGGTAGGAAAGGATCGTTCGCTGCGAAGTTAATGCAGAACAATATCAGGGTAAGCATCACGGCCATGGCATTGGGAATGAGTTACGGCATTGGCACTATCATTGTGCTGTTCTATAACGGCGTAATTTTAGGTTCGGTGGCATTTGATTACATCACTGCCGGTTACACCACTTTCCTCTTAGGCTGGCTGCTGCCTCACGGGGCTGCGGAAATCCCAGCCATTTTGCTCGGCGGCCAAGCGGGCTTGGTGATTGCCCATGCGCTGATTGGCTGGGGAAGCCGTGAAAGCCTGCGCGAACGGATGCGTTCCGTTGCGCCTGACGTAGTCACAATCATCGGCGGCGCAGCTTTACTACTTGTTTGGGCGGGGATTGTGGAAGCGTTCTTTTCTCAGTATCACTCGCCTGTGCTTCCTTACTCAGTCAAAATTGCTTTTGGATCTTTGGAGTTGTTTTTACTTACACTGTACTTACGTTTCGCAGGACGGCAGAGCGGCACATGAAAGGATCCGAAGGCAATGTGCTCAGCATTCAAACTCCAGAGGGCGTCACCTTTCGATTGCCGCTGGCCAGCCCTATTGTCCGTATGCTGGCGTGTTGTTTGGATCTTCTGATTTCTGGTGGCATCTCTGCCATGATCATGCAATTCCTGGCACCTTTGGCAACCATCGCAATCGATTACTACGCAGCCATTACCACGCTTGTATATTTTCTGATCAACTTACTCTATTCGATGGTGACCGAAATTGCCTTGCGCGGCCAAACCCCGGGGAAACGGATATTCAAACTACGAGTTGTCGATTCACAGGGTCTACGATTGGATGCGAGTCAACTGATTATCCGCAACTTGATGCGGCCCGCTGATATGTTGCCGCTCTTCTATCTGGTGGGTGGATTGGTTTCCATTTTCCATCGCTATGGTCAAAGGCTGGGCGACATCGCTGCCGGCACAGTAGTGATTCGAGTTTTGGATCATAAGCAACCTAAACTTGAAAATCTGTTTGGTGCCAAGTTCAATTCACTGGCCGAGCATGGCCATTTGGCTGCAAGGCTGCGGCAGACAATTTCGCCCAGTCTGGCATCGCTGACGTTAGAGGCTCTGCTGCGACGGGACGCGCTGGAACCGCAAGCGCGCCTTGCATTATTCGCAGAACTTGCAGGATATTTCAAAAGCCAAGTACCGTTTCCAGAAGAGGCTTCTGAGCAGTTGGCCGATGAACAGTATATTCGGAACGTGGCCGAAATTTTGTTTCGTCGAAACTAGTTGGATCGTTTCTGAAGGTGTCGTCAAATCAATGACTAAAAAACGGCAGTTGAGTAGGTGACAGTACAACGAAATGGCTTAAAACAATTGGACTTGCCGTCATAGCATCACCCAAATGGTGAGACTGAAGTGCGTAAAAAAGGTCGCCAAAGGGGACACGGTACCCAGGCCGCTACGCCTGGAGATCCATAGGATTTCATTCGGAGTTCTGTTGCTTCAGGCCAGGGAACCATGTCCCCGTTTGGCTCACGATACCCTGATCTTCGAGACAGTCAACTGCCGTTTCCAGGTTAAACCAGTGCTTGGCGTTTTTAAATACCCAGGCGGATAGGGTATGCCAGCTGCATCGGCGATAGAAACCAACAGCGTTCGTTTCTTCGATTTCAAATCAACCTTCCAAATTCCAACATCGTCGGGGATCAGACTGCCCTGATTCGGATCGGGGATTCCGGCATAACCATAGGCCAGACGGCCAGTTTCTGTAAATTACCGCAGTAGAATTTAACCATAGAAAGCCGAGGCGTTTATTTAACTTTCTAAGATAGTGGCGTGCGCGGCCGGAGACATGGGTAACACTTTAGTCCATTGACATAGGTTACACTTTTGGGGGCTTTCTCTCTATCGAGGATAACCCATTCGGGGATGCGGTTGGTGGGGAATCGCAGCGTGTCTCCTTTCATACAACAAGTCCATCAAATCCACATCGGACGCACTCCCCGAACCCCTGAAATTCAGCGCGTTTTTCTTGCCTCCCGTAGCTGGGGCTTCCAGTCTGGAGCGGAGCCTACGCTCCGCTCCCAGCTGCGGTTTGCCCCCAGATGACGGCGCTCAGGTCGCATCCCTGCGTTGCCCTATCCTCCGGCTCTGGTCCCCACTAGTGTAAGACATCCACGTCCTCAAATTTCCCACGTCGTCGTGCAGGACCAGGCTGTTCCTCACTCTTTGGAAATCGCTCCGCGATTCCCCACCAATCGCATCCCCGAATGGGTTATCCTCGATAGAGAGAAAGCCCCAAAAGTGTAACCTATGTCAATGGACTAAAGTGTTACCCATGTCTCCGGCCGCGCAGTGAATTGGGGTAAAGGAAAAAAGAATCAAGGGAATCATTCCCTGAGACACCGGAACCCCAGGAAGAAATTGCTGTTGCCGGGTTCGTACCAGTTACGAAGGGCGGCGCGCAGGTACGTAGCAACATCGTAGTAGGACGCCCCCCGCACGACTTTCGCCTCTTCTTTACCGTAATCGGAACTCGTCCACTCCCATACATTTCCAGCCATATCAGAGACGCCTTCTGGGGTATCTCCATCGGGGAACATACCCACGGGCGTTGGGGCACCGCCTGGGTTGTCGAAGTTTGCCAAATGCTGATCCGGTAAGGCATCTCCCCACGGATAAATGCGGTGCTGATTCCTGGTACAGCGTGCAGAATGCTCCCATTGGAACTCCGAGGGCAATTTGCAATTTGCCCACTCGCAATAATTCGTAGCGTCTTCATAAGTCACTTCCGTTACTGGGCGGCTCCAATGCAGCACCTGATCATCCCATCTGGCGGGCGGTTTTACACCGGTGGCATCTAGATACTTACTGTACTCCCATACGGTGACTGGAAATTTGCCGATTTCGAACGTTTGAATTGGATGGGTGCCTTTGGGGAGAGGATCATATGCCTTTGCATCGTCGCCCGTGGTTAGGATACCGCCAGGGATGGTGACCCAGTAATCGGGATCGTTAGGAGTACGCAGACGGCGGGCGGGGCTGGCTTGATCCAGCGCCTGGGCGGCTTCAATGCGAGTTTGCAAATCCCAGTCCCTGGTTTTGCCTTTCTCAAACAGCGCCATCACGCGTTCCTGCATGCGGGCATACTCTTCGTTTCTAACCGCATAACCAATGGGGCGAAGATCCGCTTCCATAGCTCCAATTAGCCCTATGGTGCGGGCTTGCTGTTTCAGTTCGGTTCCGGCCTTAGCGATCATTTGCGATACAAAGCCATCCACCTTGGCCTTGCCCTGCTTCACGCCAAGAACACCGGAGAAAAGAAGCGCCACTTCGCGCCATTCTGACTGGTAAAGATTCTGCGATTTGGGGTCCAGAAGTATTTTGATTTGGTCGGCCTCGCTACGCGAAGCAATGGCGACTGCAGCCAAATATTCCTGGAAAGTGAGATGCCAAAATTGGATATCGCCGCCACGGCTGACAATAATGCCACTGTCGCCGGTTTCCCTCTCCAAGAAGCGCTGGGCGTCCCTCTTACGATGCTGCTGCGGGGAGAGGACAAATTCGTGGGCCAACTTTTCCGCCCCGTCCACAGTGGCGATGCGCACTTGCCGTTTACCGTCATCCCCGTCCTGCATTTGAAGCGCAAGTTCAGAGAGCAGTTCCAAACATCGGTCCGGCTTTTCACGCCCAGGCATATCTTTCCTGGCGCGGGCAAGCCAAGTGAGAATGGCATCGTACAAGGCGGCGCGCTGTTCGGGCAGATGGGTTTGGTTATAGTGCACCACGGCCAACGCGGTTAGCATAACGGGGTTGCGGGCCATGCGGCGGATTTCCGGGACAAGCCGCAGGGCTTCGCCTAATTCCCGGCGGTGATCGCGGGCCAACACTTCACTTTCCTGATAGAGGGATTTGCACCAATGATCGAGAAACGTTTCAATAGCCTGGGTTTCCAGCGGTTCAATGGAGGCCTCATGAAAATTCCGCAGCAGGGACATGCCGTGGTAGGCCTTGGGACGCGTTGTGACGACGAACTGGCATTGAGGGTAGGTGTTCGCGGCCTTTTCGACCAACCGAGCAATGCGTTCGCGGTCTTCCTGATCGGGAGCTTCGTCCAGGCCATCGAGCAGCACCACGGCGGAGCCACTTTGCAGTTGCTTGGAGAAGAAATCGGGCTGCAATCCCCACTTGTATTCATTGTTTTTGGCGTGCAGGAAATGCAACAGCCATTGGGGCGATTCCGGGGCTTCCTGATTCGGGTGACGCTCCATGTGATTGGTGAGTTCGGCGACGCGTATGAAGACGGGAATCTTATCAGCACCTTGCTGGGCGTCACCGGTAATTTGGTGGGTGATACGGCGGAGGAAGGTGCTTTTGCCGGAACCGGGATCGCCGACGACGACCAGGCGGCGATGTTCCAGCGCGTCGCGGAGGTCCATGGCTGCACGGGCGTGAAGGTTTTGAGGGTCCTTCTGTTGAGGGGCGGTGGTGGTGAGTGGAATGTAGAGTTCTTCAATGGGAAAGAGGTGGACTTGGCTGGAGCCAATGAAGCCGCGGATATCGATGGTGCTGGTTTGTTCGCGGAGCCAGGCCAGGTATTTTTCGGGAGGAGAGCCGAGTAACGAGTAACGCTTTAGGATCTTATCTGCTACTTCCTGGTTTGCCATGGTGCGAATGTCCAGGTATCCATCATTGGAGCGGATTCCGGCGACTTTGGCATGGGGATCGAAGGTGAGGAACATGACGCGATCTGCCTGTTTCTGCTTCAGCAGGTCGCGAATGTCGTGCCATTCGAGGTTGCACCATTCGCTGTTTTCATACTCGGCACAGAGGAAGACGACCAGCAATTCGGAATGGCTATGGTAGAGGTCTGCCAGGTAAATATCAAGGTCGCGGCGCGCAAATTCCGCGTCGTACCATTTGTCGTAGAGGATGTGGTCGCGCCCGAGACTTTGGGCGAGGTAGCCAGCGATAGATTCGATGCGGTCGCGGTGTTGGCCCGGGAAGGATAGGGCGACTTTGAATCTACTCTTGATCATTTCAACTCTCTATTCATTGTCTAATGGTAAGGCATGTCTACTCCTCCTCTTGATGGGCTCATCGTGCTGGATTTTTCCCACGCTTTGGCGGGTCCTTACTGCACCATGTTGCTGGCTGCCTACGGGGCGCGCGTTATTAAAGTGGAAAGTCCTACCGCTGTCGATATGGGCCGAACCTGGGGACCGCCGTTCCAGGGTGGCGAGGCTTCCTTTTTCCTCGGCTTGAACGGCGGAAAACAGAGCTTGGCGTTGGACTTGAAACATCCCGAAGGCTTGGCCTTGGCGAAACGTCTGGCGGAGCAGTCCGATATCCTGATCGAAAATTTTCGGCCAGGCACCATGGCGCGCTTGGGGCTGGGCTACGATGCTTTGGCAGAAACCAATCCCCGGTTGATCTACGTTTCCATTTCAGGCTATGGACAAACTGGTCCCAAAAGTCAGGAGCCTGCTATGGATTTGATCGTGCAGGCCTCATCAGGGTTGATGAGTGTCACCGGCACTGCGAATGGCGAAACAGTCCGCTGCGGTCATTCGGTAGCTGATGTTACTGCGGGAATGTTTGCGATGAGCGGAGCGCTGATGGCGTTGGAAGCTCGGCATAAGACGGGTCGCGGACAGTATGTGGATGTGGGGATGTTGGATTCGCTGGTGTCCGCTATGGCGTCGAACCTGGCAACTTATATGGGGGCTGGGGTGGTGCCGAAACCATTGGGGACTGCGTTTGCAACCATTGTGCCGTATCGCAGCTTTGCTTGTGCTGATCGTGAAATCACGATTGCAGTAGCCAGTGAAAAGTTGTGGACGGCTTTCTGCCTCGCGATGGATCGACCCGATTTCGCAACCGATCCCCGATACATTAGCAATGCTTTGCGCGTTGCCAATCGGGCAGTGTTGGAGCCTGAGTTAGCGGCGAGATTTAAGCAACAGACAGCGGATTACTGGGTGGAGCGGCTGGGCAAACATGGTGTGCCCGTGACGTTGGTGCGTAATTTTCAGGAAGTAGTGGAGGATGTGCATTCGGCCGAGCGTGACTTGTTTCCTGAAGTGGATCACGAGGTGGCTGGGCGGATGAAGGTTACCGGTTTGCCTGTGAAGATGGGTAGCACACCAGGGAGAGTAACCACCGGTGCGCCGGTGCTAGGTCGGCACACAGGCGAAGTCCTGCGCGATCTACTGGGGATGGATGCAGTTGAGTTTGAGCGGCTCCGGCAAGCTGGAGTGGTGGCCTGAACTATCCGGCATCTTCTAATTGAACTCGTTCAAAATACTAACCATATATAATTCTCCTATCGGGAACCTGCACAGGCAATCCCATTCAGGAGCCTTCGCATGCACTTTCGTCTTGCTCTCTTAGCACTTGTATACGCTTCCGGTTCCTACGCACAGGAATCCCGCGCATCTCTTATAGGTCGCGCAATTGACCCTACCGGAGCACTGATCGCCGGAGCCACCGTGCAGGCCACCAACACTGCTACGAATTCTTCCGTCTCATCGCAGACCAACGAAAGCGGGAACTTCGAGATTCCTTACTTGATCTCCGGCGTTTATCGCATCACCGTGGAAGCTGCTGGTTTCAAGAAGTCTGTACGCGACAACGTGCAACTCCGCATTGGCGATCGCATTACGCTCGACTTCTCACTTACCCTTGGCGATGTAGCCGAATCGGTGCAGGTTTCCGGCGAGACTCCGTTACTGGAAACATCCTCTGCCGGCCTCGGGCTGGTTATGGATCAGCGACGCGTGCAGGAATTGCCCGTTGTAGGTGGCAATCCGTTCTACCTTACCCGCCTGACAGCCGGCGTGCTCTCCACTGGCGGAAGGAGTGCCGGTAACGCCATGGACAACGGCGGTGCAACGGGAATTGTCGTCAATGGCACCCGTGGCAATGGTAGCGAAGCTACCGTGGACGGCTCCCCCGTAATGGCAAACCGCACTGCGGCCTTTTCACCACCGCAGGACTTAGTTCAGGAATTCAAAGTGAACACGGCCACGTACGATGCCTCTATCGGTCATGCTGTTGGGGCAATGACTAACGTCAGTATGAAGTCCGGCACGAACACTATCCACGGGACTTTCTTCCTCGACAACTCAAACATTCGTGCCGTCCCTTGGTTCACCAATCGCTTCCTTTACGATCCGAAAAACAATCTTACGCAAACCGAACGGGACCGCCAAATTCCTACCTGGCTGCATCGCCGCTGGGGAGCAACTATGACCGGGCCCATCTCCATCCCCAAGGTCTACAACGGTCACAACCGCACCTTTTGGACTTTCGGATTTGAGGATCTGACTATTATCCGGAACTTGTCGTTCACCGGAACGGTGCCTACAGAGGCCCAGCGTCGCGGGGATTTTGGCGCGTTGCTCAAACTTGGCGCGCGTTATCAGGTTTATGATCCTTTCACCACGGTCCCTGCTCCAAACGGCCGCTTTTCGCGCCAACCACTTCCCGGCAACATAATCCCATCGAGCCGCCTTGATCCGGTTGGAGTGAAAATCGCCAGTTTTTTCCCGGCTCCAAATCAGCCAGGGCAGAACGTTGAAGAGACCAATAACTTTTTCAACACACAGAAGATCAATCGCGAAAACTATATCTATACCAGCCGTATAGATCACAATTTTTCAGCTAAAAATCGTTTCTTTTTCCGCTGGTTCAATCAGCAGCATGACAATAGCACTGATACGCTTGGCAACATCACCAACATTGACTTACTCGATCGTACCGCTTGGGGTGCTGTAGCTGATGACGTTCACATTTTCAGCCCCGGCCTGCTGCTGAATGTTCGCTATGGCATTACTTATGAAAACAACATCAACAGTCGCGGCAGCCAGGGGTTCGACCTCACCACATTGGGCCTCCCCTCCAGCCTTGTAACGAACATCGTAAACCGGCTTGGACCCAATGGAATTGCCTTCCCCAATGTACAAGTGGACGGAGCCGTTTACACTGCACTCAGCAATAATGGCGGGACAAATGGCGTGACAAACTATAGCACCGCCGGTGCCACACTTACGAAAATTTCCGGGCGTCATAGCACCAAGTACGGAGTTGAGTATCGCTTAATGCGAGAGACAGCCTTCAACTATGGGTTCGCCGCTCCGCAGTTACTCTTCGCCGGTACTTATACACGCGGCCCTCTGGACAACGCCGCCGCCGCACCGATCGGGCAGGGCATGGCGTCCATGATGTTTGGCATTCCCAGCGGAGGCACGATCAACAACAACGCATCTTCGGCGCAGGAAAGCAGCTATTGGGGTTTCTTTGTGCAAGACGATTGGCGCGTGAATTCCAAGCTGACAATCAACCTTGGTTTGCGTTTCGAATTCGAGAAGCCCACCACCGAGCGGTACAACCGAAGCATTCGTGATTTCGATTTTGCTACGGTGAATCCAGTATTCCAACAGGCTGCTGCCAACTATGCCCGCAACCCCATACCGCAAGTTGCGGCCTCGGCGTTCAAAACCACTGGAGGGCTCCTGTTTGCAGGAGTGGGCAATCAACCCAATGCATTGTGGGCAGCGGACAAGAACAACTTCGCCCCGCGTATTGGTCTTGCCTATTCACTGAATGCAAAGACTGTAATCCGCACTGGCTACGGGATCTTTTATGATGTGATCGGTGTTGATAAAGTGGACGTCAATCAGGGTGGCTTTAACCAGCCTACAAACCTGATTCCCACTCTGGACAATGGGCAGACATTCATTGCAACTCTCCGTAATCCATTTCCAAATGGAATTGACCCGGCCACGGGTTCCGCTGGAGGGCTGACCACTTTCCTGGGTCGCGCAGTTAGCTACTTCAACAGCAAGCCAGTTAGTCCTTATAACCAACGGTGGTCATTCTCCGTGCAGCGGCAGTTACCTGGCGGAGTTGTGATCGATACCTCCTATGTCGGTAACCGTGCAGCGAAGCTTGCTGTAAGCCGGGAGTTGAACGCCATCCCGCTCCAGTATCTTTCCACCTCGCCCAATCGCGATCAGACTGCGATTGATTTCCTTAGCCGACAAGTGGCCAACCCCTTCTTTGGCATTGCAGCTTTCAGCGGCACTGGACTGGCCAATCAAAACATCGCTGTATCCCAGTTGCTGCGCCCATATCCACAGTTCACCAGCATCACAAGTTCATTCCCTGCTGGTTATTCTTACTATCATTCCTTGCAAGTGAATGCCGAAAAACGTATGAGCAAAGGACTCAGCTTCCAGGCGAGTTGGACTTACTCAAAGTTCATGGAGGCAACTTCCTATCGCAATGAGACGGATTCAGCCTTGGAGAAAGTGATCTCTGATCTTGACTTCACGCATCGATTTGTTTTGAGTTCCATCTACGAATTCCCTTTGGGTAAAGGCCGCCGCTGGTTGAATACGCTGCCCTTCATTGGAGAAGCCTTCCTTGGCGGCTGGCAACTGCAGGGTTGGTTTGAAGGCCAGACAGGAGATGCATTGGGGTTTGGAAATGCCATCTTCAACGGCAACTTGAACGACATTCAACTCCCAGTGAGCCAACGCCGTGCAGAACGCTGGTTCAATACCGATGCCGGCTTCAATCGCAACTCCGCACAGGTTCTGGCGAGTAATATTCAGACGCTGAGCACGCGGTTCAACGGTGTACGTGCCGATGGCATAAACAACTTCGACATTTCATTATTTAAGAACATTCGCCTCAAGGAAAAGATCAACGCACAGTTCCGGTTTGAAAACTTTAACGCACTGAACCACGTGCAGTTTGCCGGACCAAACACCAATCCGGTGAATGCCGCATTTGGTTCCATCACTAGTGAAAAAGGCCACGGCCAACGGCAAATCACACTGGGCTTTAAGTTACTCTTCTAGATTCCAGGATCCCCAGACGACGTGAAATTCCATTCATCCATGGCCCTGTTTGGCCAAGCCGAACAGGAAAATCAGATTTTCAATTCGGCACTTCAGGAGTATTTTAACGGTGATGCGGATGCAGCTACTTTGGTTTTCATTTCCGCGATGCACGGCAATTGATCATCTTCGCCGCAAAATGGTAAGTGGGCTCATAACCTTCGGTTGCGCATCGAGTAATTGCGTACAGACGGAAAATATTTAAAGCGTTTCAATGCCTGTTCCAACCTCGCAGCCCTCCGCACCATAGTCCCAAGCCGAGCCCCACGATTGAATTTAGAATCGAAAGAGCGCACACCATTCAGGTGACAGATGGTTTCCACGCAACTGTCGGTGGGTATGGGAGTTGATCTATGGACGGTGCGTCAACTGCCGCTTTTGGGTTCAGAAACACCTCACCCAAAATTGGAACGGCTTGGCAAAGCAGGATCTTAAGTAATCGCAAGGCAGTTTGGCATCGCCATATTGGGCTGCAAACCCAAACGGCACGAATATTATCCTAAGTTAATGCACACTGGACATATTAATTAACGCAGCAAGCGCTTGAGCGCTTATTTTCAGTTGCATTCAAATTTGGGATCGGGTATGCTTGCTCGTAGTTCACCCCTATTACATTTGGTCAAGGAGTTTTTCATGCGCATAGATTGGTGCAAAATATGGCTGGCACTGCCGGTCGCGCTGATTTTCTGCTCGCCTTATCTGGCGGCACAGACAGTTGCTGGTTCGATCTCGGGGCTTGTAACAGACCCTTCGGGAGCAGCGATCACGGGGGCAAGCGTCGTCGTCACTGATATTGATCGCAACGTGAATTTTCGTTCGAGTTCAAACGACAGCGGATTTTATATGGTTACGCCATTGCCGCCGGGGCGCTACAAGGTACGCGCCGAGAAGACTGGGTTCCGCGCCTACGTAGTGGAGGCGGTTCCGATCGCGACGCAGCAGAAGGCGGATGTGAATATTTTACTGCAGGTGGGAGCGATCTCGGAGTCGGTTACGGTGACGAGCGGGGCTCAGTTGGTGGAAACCACGACGGCTACGCTCAGCGGCGTGGTGGAGAACAAACGAATTATTGATTTACCGTTGAACGGGCGGAATATCTACTCGCTGGCATGGGCGACGGCTGGCGTGTTCCCGCAGCGGCCCGCAGCTGGCAGCGCGAACGAAGGGTTCCATTCGATCGGCATCTTCACGGTGAACGGCGGGCGCGACTCGTCGAACGCGATCCTGATGGATGGCGTGCCGGTGACGATGAATTCGAACACGGCGAACATGAATGCCAATAGTGCGGTGCCATCTGTGGAAGGCGTGGAAGAGTTCCGGATTCAGACGAACTCTTACAGCGCGGAGTACGGCCGAAGCGGCGGCGGCGTGCTGACGATCGCCACCAAGTCCGGGACGAACACGTTGCATGGAAGCCTGTTTGAATTCGTACGTAACAGCAAGATGGACGCCAACAATTGGTTCGCAAATGCGAGCGGCCAGAAGTTGGCGACTTTCCAGCGCAATGAATTTGGTGCCAGTTCCGGCGGGCCGCTAGTGATTCCGAAAATCTATGACGGCCGGAATAAAACGTTCTGGTTTGCGGTATACGAGGGACGGCGGCAGCGCTCAGCATCGACACGGTTCTTCACGCTGCCGTCTGACGAGCAGATGGTCGGCGACTTTTCAAAGACACTGACGGCGGCGGGGGCACTGCGGAACATTTACGATCCTATGTCGACCTCCCCAGACCCGGCGCGGCCGGGCCAGTTCCTCCGCACGGTATTTCCAGGAAACCGGATTCCTGCGAATCGTGTTGACCCGGTATCGGCGAACGTATTGAAGTTCTTCGGTCCGCGTCCGAATCTGCCGGGCCAGGCGAACACAGGTCAAAACAACTTCTTCTTCCAAGGGAAAGCGCCAACGGATGTGAATCGGGCGACAACGAAGTTTGATCACAACTTTAACGAGAATCAGCGCATCTTCTTCCGCTACTCGATATTCCAGAATGAGAATTCGCAGCCGGAGTTGTGGGCTGGGCCGGGTTGCCCGGACGGCGGATGCTACTCGAACTACGAGCGGATGCAGAACGTAGCGTTGGACTACAGCTGGACTCTAAATCCGACGACTTTGGTGAGCCTGCGCTATGGCTTCGCACGGTCCATTCTGGATCGCGGAAGCTGGTTCAAGGGATTCAAGCCGACGTCACTGGGCCTGCCGGCCAGCACGGAAGTAGGGGCAGATTTGCTGGTGTTCCCGGAATTCGGCGTGGAAGAAATGACCATGCCGGGATTGCTACACCACTGGAACTTCCGGTCTGCGAATCAATCGCACACGTTCGTGGGAACGCTCTCAAAGGTATACGGCAGCCACAGCCTGAAGGTTGGTACGGAGATGCGGGAAAACCTGATCAACCACATGCAGGCACCATGGAGCCTGAACTTTTCGTTCAACCGCGGAATGACGCAGGGACCGGATCCGCGGGTTGTGTCGGCCAATGGCGGATTTGGGTTCGCTTCGTTCCTGTTGGGAACGGGATCGGGAGGCAGCGAAGTGCACGGCATTCGGCCGGCACTGGAAAGCAAGAGCTTCGGCTTTTACTTGCAGGACGACTGGAAGGTAAACCGAAAATTGACACTGAACCTGGGCCTCCGATGGGATTTCGAGACTGGGTTGACGGAGCGGCATGACCGGTATGGCGTGTTTGACCCGAGCGCAGTGAACCCACTGAGCCAACGGACCGGACTGAACCTTCGGGGCGGCTGGACGTTTGCGAATAAAGGCAACCAAGGCCGGACACTGAAGGGTATTGAGTATGGCAAGATCGCGCCCCGCATTGGTCTCGCTTACCAACTGCGTCCGAGTACGGTTATCCGGGCCGGCGGTGGCATCTTCTACACAATGGCTACTTATGGAGCCAACAACTATGGAACGGCACCCTTCCGGGCGTCCACACCGTGGGTTCCCACCATCGACGGCGTCACTCCTACAGACCTTTTGCGGAACCCATTCCCGAACGGGGTTTTGCAGCCAGAGGGATCAATTAATGGGCTTGGGGCTGCGATTGGTCAGGGCGTCGGATCACCCATTCCTTCCAATATGACAACACCATATAACTCCCAGTGGAATTTCTCGATCGGCCAGGACTTGGGAAAAGGGATGGTACTCGACTTGGCGTATGCCGGAAACAAGGGTACGCATTTGCCGCTCGGCTGGCAGATGGACCAATTGGCGGATGCACAAATCCGGCCCGACGCTGGGCTTCTGGAAACGGTTCCGAATCCGTTTTTCGGGATCATTCCCGTGGGACCGTTATCGAACCGAACGGTGCAGCGCGGAGAATTGCTGACACCCTATCCGCAGTATCCGGGCGTCTCATTTGCCGGCACGTCGTGGGGCAACTCGAACTTCCACAGCATGCAGGCCACCTTTAAGAAGCGTTTCTCGCAGAGTGGAACGGTAGTGGTGGCTTACACCTGGTCCAAGTTGATTTCCGATGGCGGCGACAACGCCTGGGATTCTTCGGGATTCCGGAATTTCAATTGCCGGGCGTGCGACCGCTCCATCTCGCCGTATCACTATCCACACCGTTTAGTTATGACATCTACCTACGAATTGCCGTTTGGCAAAGGTAAAAAATTTGGGACTCGTTGGAATGGATTCATGAACGCAGTCCTTGGCCAGTGGCAAGTGAATGGTCTGCTGACGCTAAGCAGCGGGCAGCCGATGCAAATGGGTACTACGGGAAACACAAGCTTCTCGTTTGGTGGCGGACAACGGCCGGATTCGACTGGCAAGGACGCAAGGCTGGATAACCCGACACTGAACCAATGGTTCGATACTACCGCGTTCAAGTTGCCGGCACAGTACACGTTTGGCAACGTGGGCAGAATGCATCCGAACTTGCGGAGCGACTTCGTGGAAACGCTTGATATGTCGGTGTTCAAGCGCTTCAACGTTGTTAAAGAACGGGTGGCACTGGAGTTACGCGGTGAAAGCTTCAACGCGTTAAACCACCCTGTGTTCGGTGCGCCGAACACGACGGTGGGCAATGCGCAGTTCGGGCGCGTGACGGGTACGGCAAATGCGCCGCGACAGACTCAATTCGCGTTGAAGTTGCTATGGTAGGTTGCTAGCTTGGAGAACGGTCGGCTTCTGTAATGGGGCCGGCCGTTTTTTTGCCGAGCATGTTCGACAGCATGAAGGGGAAAGTCCCTTTTGACAACCTGATGGCGGTGAAGTCATGGCGAAGCGCAGGGGCGTCGTCGCGAGGCGGGATCTGAAAGAAGCGTGCAACAAAAATACGAACCAATGGACACATGATCGCGAAGTCCAGATCCATAAGATTTAAACGGCAGTTGCCTATCTCGAGAATCCGGGTATCGCGAGCATCCTAAGAAACAAGCGCAAAACGGACTCGCTTCGGCGAATAAACTTCCTTTGTTTCTCAACTGCATTTCGCCGCGCCGAAGCGGCCTTTGCGCTAAGTAACGG
>JAYTTF010000283.1:0-12241 GCA_043745195.1 Bryobacterales bacterium
GGCGGAGCGGCCGACCGAAAATTAGCTTTCAGGCTCACGGGGAAGCATGCGTGGACAAAATTAAAACAGGGAAACACGCGGGCTGTCCCCAAGTTTCCCGGGCTGTCCCCAAGTTTCCCCAAGTTTCCAAGTTTAGGATTATCGAGATAGCCAACTGCCGTTTTCTAGGCTGATACCCTTATTACACCCTCTAGGAAGACGAATCGCGATTGCGAGTCGCTGAAACAGCAGAAATTATGCCAATCCCCACCATTATTAGCACCCCCACACCGATCCAGCGTGGAGGCATGTGCATCATATTAGCACCTATCCCTAACCCGAGGATCAGAATCAAGTATCCGATGAGGTAAATTCCAAATGACATTTAAAGCTCCTTTGTTACTTAGTTGCAACCCTGCGAATTCACTACTGCTACTCTAAGGGAATGCCAAAGAAAGACCTTCCAGTTCGCACCCTCGTCGGAAGCATAATTATGGCAATCATCGCGATTTGGTTGATCATCTACATGCTCAGAGCATACGTTTTATAAGAATGGTTGAACTCCATCCTGGAGTCCCATCCTAAATAGTATAGTATTTCGCCTTGTAACGGATAGGCATTTGCAGAATTGCATTCGAAGCAGCCTTGCCCCTGCTTTAGCAATGATCCGGGCCGCCAATCCTCTGTAATAAATGCATTCCGCAGCAAATATTGCGCAAATACGCCAAAGCACTGACGCTGAATATTTGTTGATTCATGCAAATCCCCCAATGGCTGTTTTGCACTTCTATTTCGTCCCGAACTTGTGATCGAGGCAGCCGATTTCTTTTCTATCCTTTACTTGCCGTAGTTAGACTCACTTTAGAACGTGGAAATTATTTTACTTTTGGACGGGAGCTTTTTTTCGAACCGTTCAAGCTCGTAAATTTTCGCGTTGGCCATCCGCATGCTTCTATAAAGTTGATCGGTGCGCTGCTCAGACTGCGGGTTTAGCATTTATTTATGCTAACTCGGCGGAAGAGATACGCGTCGGCCTATTCATCGGAGGATGAAGAGCTGGAGTCGCTCTAAGAGTGGCTCTGGCGATTCTGTGGGAACTTAACCCATTGAACCAAATCCAGTTTCGGATCTCTGGCCCCCAGCCTGGCTTCGATTCTGTGGTTCAATGATCGTAGTCCGAGGGATCTCTGTCACCGATGGCGGCAAACGGAGATCCTCGCCCATGGCCATCCTTTCAAAAATTTGACCAACTGAAATGGGGAGCACGAGCGATCACTTAGGCCGGCTAAAGCTCTACTGGTTCGCACGCTTAAAGGGAGAAGATAGGTACCGCTTGGCTTCTTTCCCGGCATCGGAATCGGGGGCCGCATTCACTGCTTGACGATAGGCCTCAATGGCTTTTGTACGTTCACCCTTGATGTCGAAACATTGTCCTGTTCTAAGCCATGCGTTTAGACCGGTGTTTCCTTCAAGTTGGTTGGCTCGCCCGGTGACCTTGGACAAACTTACCAATGCTGCGTCGTATTCGCGATACCAGAACAGCAAGTTTCCTCTTGAGTAGTGGAGCTTCGAAACATCGAAGTTTTGCTTCAGCTTTTCTAAATCATCCAGAACTCGGAGAGCGTCGTCTTTGCGGCCGGAGTCGGCTAGCATTTGGACCATTTCAAAACGGAATAAATAGTTTCGAGGGAACCTCTGAATCAGCGGTTCCAGAAGTGCGATGGCTTTTTGGGGCTGTCGTTCGCGGCGGTAGGTGACGCCTAAGACAATCTGCGCATCCCAACGGGTGGTTTCGCCTTTTTGAGCTACCATTTCAAGAGTCTTAATTCCCTGCTCTTTATCGCCACGAATGCCAGCCATGAAACCCAGCATGCGATAGCCGAAGGGCAGACTGCCGACGATGTAATCGTGCAGGCCTTGAAGCAGACGGGCATCCACTAAGTTGGGTTCAATTTCAGAGACTTTGTTGTGGGTGATACGGGCGGTGGTTGCGTCGCGCAAAGAATCGCGCCAGGCTTTGCGGACCAGGAAATTATAATTGGACCGGATGGCGTAGGTGATTCCTTGGGCGTAGAGGGCTTTGGAATCTTTTGGATTTCGAAGGACAGCGGCTGAACTGATGGTGAGGGCTCGGCGGACAGCTTCGTCGAACACCATATGATCCTCTTCACTGGTTGTAAGTTTGCTGCGCGCGTAGAAGGGGTTATTGCCGCTGACGAGTTCACTTTCAAGGGCTCCGCCTCGAAACATGGCACGGTACAAAATGCTCTGGGCGAGGTGGTTCCAGTTGTCGGCATCGTCGGGGGCTGCGTCAACGGCCTTTTGGAAGATGGCGATGGCTTCGTCGCATTCCAGGTTGTAGAAATGGTCGAATCCTTTGATGGTTAGTGGATTTTCCACGGCCCAACTGGAATGGAGGAAAAGGCAGACAGCGATGATCCACTTCATAGGAGTTGGTCTAAGCCCCAAGTGGCGTGCCGGCGGACAACTGCATCTTCGTGAAGTGCAAGGGATTGCAAAGCAGATTCAAATCGGCGGTTGCGAGTATTACCCATAGCCACTGCAACATTTCTTAGGAATCCGCGGTGGCGGGTGCGCTCCACTGGGGTGTTTTGAAAGCGCTGGTGAAATTGCTGCGGGGACAAAGCGGCCATTTCTTCGAGGGAGGGAGCGATGTTGCGTGCTTGAAAGGCAGGATCACTGGTAGTTGGTGCCTTGCGGTTCCATGGGCAAACGTCCTGGCAGATATCGCATCCGAAGATATGTGAGCCCATGCCCTGGCGCATGTCTTCGGGAATGGTGCCGCGCAGTTCAATGGTGAAGTATGAAATGCAACGGCGAGCGTCGAGTTCGTGGGATGGCCCTGTGGTTGAGTTGTTGGGAATGAGGGCATCTGTAGGGCAGGCACTGATGCAGCGTGTGCAAGTGCCGCACCTATCGGGCGGGGGCGTAGCGGATTCCGACTGTAAATCAAGTGACAACAGGATTTCACCCAGAAAAAACCAGGAGCCTTGTTGCTGGTTGATGAGGCAGGTGTTCTTGCCTATCCAACCCAGGCCGGCTTGCTTTGCCAGCGCCCGTTCCAATAATGGTGCCGTATCAACGCAGACTTTGTATTCGCAACTTGTTAAGGAGGCAATTTTCTCAGCGACAGAGGTTAACCGCTGCTTCATGCTGGTGTGATAATCGTTGGACCAGGCGTAGCGTGAAATCCAACCTTTACCTTCCAGGTCTGCGTCGACAGAATATGGATCCTCTGTATTGTAAAGTTTGCCAACAACGAGGACGGATTTCGCGGATGGGAGCAGGTTCCGCACGTCGCGGCGCTTCTGGGCGCGATGGTCCGTAAGATAGTGCATGTCTCCTGCCATGCCGCGCGTTGCCCAATCCAGGTAATACTCCGATTCAGGAAGTTGGCCGGCAGTGGTCACACCGGCTAGTTCAAAACCATGCGCCCTAGCCAATTCGATGAGGTCCGCAGATCTCATTTCAAATGATATCTGCTTGGAGAGTCACAGTAGCGGAAACGTCGACTAAGCCAGGTTGGACTGGAGTTGCTGCAGTGGTAGCTGCGCCCACGGCGAAAGTACGAATACCGATGCCGCCAGATTCTTCCAGCACGGTGATATTGCCGAGCCGCAATCCTAAGGCTGAGGCGATTGCTTCGGCCTTCAACCTTGCCAGTTGAGCGGCTTTCTTGAGGGCTTCCACGCGGGAGGGACTTGGATCGGCGAGCCCAAATATGAGGGAACCTATATTGGTAGCTCCTGCGGCAATCGCGGTATCGATGACTCTGCTGGCGAGGAGAATATTTCCGAGGGTTACTTCCACAGTATTCTGAGCCGTATAAGAGGTGACCAGCGTGTTTCCATTTACGGTTCGAGTTACGGGGTACACGGAATATCCGGTGGATTTAATGATATCCGGAGAGTTGCCAACGACAGTGCGCAGTTGGGCAATCACGTTGGTCATCAAAGTAGCGTTCTTGTCGGCAGCCTCCTGAGCTGTGTTGCCAGATGTCACCACACTCGCCGTTAATTTCGCTTGATCCGGGCGAACGGAGACGGTAGCATCACCGGATGCTCGGACGTATGGGCGGGGTTGCGCATTTTGCGCATAGAGAGAAGCGGTAAGAAAAAGTAATCCTACTGAAATGCGTTGCATGAAATGACTCCTAACTGATATCATCTCGCAAAACTCGAGACGCTGAAAGATGTTACTGCGCTTGACCAGCACCTTCGTCACATAGTACGCTCATGACTTCATGATCATTCCTGTAAACAGTACTTCTACTCTTATATTGCTTATTTTTTCGATGTTCTGCTTTGCTGCCTGGTCTAACACCCAAAAAGCAGCGAAAAAATGGCGATTCGAGCTGTACTATTTGGATTTTGGTCTAGGAATGTTGCTCTGTTCCATTGCTTTTGCACTTACTCTTGGGAGCATGGGCACCGAATTATCGGTGGAGGATAATCTGGTGATTGCCGGTAAGCGGAATATAGCATACGCTTTTGCAGCGGGTGGCGTTTTCAGCCTGGCCAACATGATGCTTGCCGGAGCCGTATCGGTTGCTGGAATTTCGGTGGCATTTCCCATTGCATTTGCGACCACCATGATTTTAGGGATTCCAATCGGCATGTTTTTTGGGGTGGCGGGTAGTGCCGTTTATCGAGGGATTGGGGGAGCCTTTTTAGCTTGTTCGATCCTTTCCATTGCATTTGCGCACAGCGAACACACTGAGACTGTTCGTGAAAGGCTAGCCGCATTGGGAAAAAAGAAACGAGACGCTGCTGGAAAGGGGATATTTCTGAGTGCAATCTCCGGATTGCTTATGTCTATATTCTTCCCATTAGTAGATCTTTCTAAAGCTGGTGAAATTGGACTGGGTCCTTATTCGGTGGGAATATTTGTTGGCTTAGGGGCCTTCCTGATGATTTTCCCGCTGAATCTTTACTTTATGAACCTGCCCGTCAGCGGCGAATCGATCGGTTTTCTTTCCTATACTAAAGGTTCAGGAAAGCAGCACTTACTTGGATTGTTGGGAGGGATTATTAGTTATGCGGGCTTGCTAGGGCTGTTTATCGCCTATAGCGTCCCGAAGCAGAATTTTCCGAACTCAGCGCAGGCATTTGGTCTTGCTCATGGAGCCCCATTATTAAGTATGCTGTTTGGAACTCTTATTTGGAAAGAGTTCTCAGCACCAACTGGAAAGACACCTTACCTGCTTGCGGGTGGCGGATTACTGTTTGCGGCCGGGCTTGGTTGTTTGGCAGTAGCCTAATTTGGATTGCCTGGGGCTAATGCTTAAAAAACATTAACGTTGCAGTTTATTAATCATCCTGAAGAGCAAGAGTAATGCTACAATCTGAAAATAAGCATCATCCGTGATTCAACTGCCGCCGGGTTACCCCAAATTTTGCGACCCGCTGGAGAGGAGTGTTTTTCATGGACAAATTAGCACAAAACATTCAAGAAGCGTTTCTCAACAACGCACGTAAAGACAAAACGTTTCTGACGATTTACCTGATGAGCGGGGTGAAGCTATCTGGTCGTATCAAGAGCTTTGATAAGTACTCCGTGATATTGGAATCGAATAATCAAGAACAATTGATTTTTAAACACGCAATATCCACCGTAGTGGTTGCTAAGCCGGTTCACACCGGGGGCCTCCACCACCCAACCTCACAACCTACTTCCTCTGGAGGAGCTCCGATGGCGGCTTCAGCAGCAGTAGGATCTGAGCCACAGCACGAAGGATAGCGAACTACGGCGGAAGAAAGGGCAATTCTGGTTGGGTTGGAATTGAAGAGCAAGAAATCCCGGCCCTCTTCCAACGACTTCAAAATTCCATTTACGGCGCAAGATTCCCTTGATGAACTAAACACCCTGGCGGTAAGCGCCGGGGCGTTTGTGCTGGAACAAATGTTGCAGAGCGTATACGCGGCGAATGCGGCGACGTTTGTGGGCTCCGGCAAAGCGGAGGAACTGAAGAATGCTGTGCAGGCGCTAGATGCGAATCTGGTGATTTTTGATCAGGAACTGAGTCCTTCACAGCAGCGGAATCTGGACAAGATGTTGGATGCTCGTGTGATTGATCGCACGCAGTTGATCTTGGACATTTTTGCCAAACGAGCCCGTACCCGGGAAGGTCAGCTGCAGGTGGAATTGGCGCAATTGAACTATCTTCTACCGCGATTGACCGGGCAAGGGATTGCGCTTTCCAGGCTGGGTGGCGGCATTGGAACTAAGGGGCCCGGGGAAACGAAGCTGGAAACCGATCGGCGGAGGATCCATATCCGGATTAGTAAGATCGGGCGGGAAATCGATGCGGTGAAGGGAACGCGATTGATTCAACGTCGACAGCGGCAATCGGTTCCACTGGCGACGATCGCACTGGTTGGATATACCAACGCCGGGAAATCAACTTTATTTAACCGGCTTACTAATTCGCAAGTGGACGCGGATGCGCGGATGTTTGCGACGCTGGACCCAACTGTTCGAGCGACGGAATTGCCTTCAAGACGGCGCGTTTTGTTAAGTGATACGGTGGGGTTCATCCGGCAGTTACCAACAACTTTGGTTAAGGCTTTTCGGGCGACTCTAGAGGAAGTGGCGCAGGCTTCTTTGTTGTTGCATGTAGTGGATTTTTCCAGCCCGCATTGGCAGGAACATGCCCGGCATGTGGAAACGGTACTTGAAGAAATTGGGGCGCGCGATATTCCTCGGCTAATGGTGGCGAATAAGGTTGACCTGATGGATAAAACGGCCGTTCTACCATCGGGTGCAACAGGGATATCGGCGGCAAAAGGAACGGGAATGGATCAACTGCTGAAAGCCATTGACGGCGCGTTGATGCTGGATCCCTTGGAAATTTGCCGGTTCCGGGTGCCTAGTTCCGACGGGGCAACGCTGGGACTTGTGCATTCTTGTGCCAGAGTAATTTCAAAGCAATATGCAGATGAATTTGTGGAACTGGAAACCGAGGCGCCGGAATCCCTGCGCAAGCGGTTGAAGGAGTATATTGATAGAGCGGAATGAATCTTCCGAATCTACTCACGCTGCTGCGCATTTTCTTCGTGCCGATCATGGTTGCGGCATTGGTTCAGGAGAACCTGCGTCTATCGATTGCCGGCGTTGCAATTAGTCAGGAATTCTTAGCACTGGCAATTTTTCTTGCCGCAGCAACCACCGATATTCTGGACGGCTACCTGGCGCGTCGTTGGAAACAGGTGACGACTGTGGGTACGCTGCTTGATCCCATTGCTGACAAAATGCTGATTTCGGCAGCATTGATTTCCCTGGTGCAGGTGCGGTTGATTCCTGGGTGGATGGCGATCTTGATCATCGGCAGAGAATTTGCCGTAAGCGGGCTTCGCTCTATTGCAGCCGTGGAAGGATATACAATTCAGGCTAGTGATTTGGCAAAAACCAAAACAGTGACTCAAGTAATTGCCATTAGCTTAATTCTGCTGAGTATCCATTGGCCGGAAATCAAATCGTTCGCGATGTTCTCCATGTGGGTGGTGGTGTTCTTTGGAGTGGCCAGTGCGATTGGCTACTTCCACAAGTTTTGGCGAAAAGTGGATGACGGCATTAAACAAAGACGCCGGCGGGAATTATTATTGGAAGAAAGAACTCGACGCCAAAATGAACGTGCAATGGCGGCAACCGCTTCTGCAGTAGATTTTCCTCAAACGTAAATAAACAATCAGGCTGGCTCAACGACTGCAGACATGCTGCCTTTGGAGCTGGGCATGCGGGGATCTGCACCATAGGCCTGAATCTGATCTTTGCCGAAAATTGCTTGCGGCTTGTCACAGGTAATGACGATGGTGCGGCCGGTCTTATCTACTTCTTCAGCATGGCGGAAAGCACGGGATTTGGTGATGAAGAATAGGTGTACTAACATTTCGATGACGTATTCGTAGGAATGATCATCGTCATCCAATAGAACAACGTTATATGCAGTTTCAGGGTCTTTCTTTACCGCTTCCCCTTGAATGGGTTCTGCTACTTCTGGTTCGGCAACGGCACTGGCAACGGCATTGAGCATTTATTCTTTATCAATTGTCTCGTAGATGTGCTCAATGTTGCCGGCAACCGCCTCAGACAACAACTGGGCGCGTGGGGTTCCTGGTTTCAAAAAACGATATTTGCCAATGGAATCCATTAGAAACTCCCCGTAGCCGTCGCTGGAAAGGCTCTTCAATTTGGATGGATCAATAGTCTTTTTGACGTCGGCCACTGCCCTGCCCTGGCGCTTCAACTTCAGGACTTCCTCGCTGAGGTCTTCGATGTAAGCAGCCATTTGATAGCAGCGAACTTTCGAGTTCTGCACGCCGCCATGTCCACCAATCACAGCGGAAAAATCGAACATGCCAAATGCGCGTAAAGTTTGCGGCCAAAGACGAGGATATCCGTCGGCTATGAACGGAGCGAAGCTGTGGAGTAAATCGCCGGTGGCCATAACCTTCTTCTGCGGACAATAGACAACCACATCGCCGGCGGTGTGCCCCTTGCCACGGAAAGCCAAGTGGAGGTCGTGAGCTTTGTCGTGAATGATGAGATCAGTCTCAAGGGTTATGGATGGCAGTTCGGGTTTGTAGTCCTTCATTTCGCTGGCGAATTCCACCGAGTCTTTCACCATAAATTGCCAATAAGCTTTTTCTTCGGCGGACTTCGCGTTGGCGAGGCTTTGTTTATATTCCGGCACCATTTTCCGGGCTTGCTCCACCTGCGCTGCTGCGCGTGCTGCGCCGAATTCCGAGAGCAGCTTGCGGGTTGTTTCAGAAGTGATTATTTCCGCTTGTGGATAGACGCGCCGATATGCAGGATTGCCTTCGGAGTGATCCCAATGGAAATGGGAATTGACGATGTAGCGAACTGGTTTGGTGCTGATTTCCTTGCGGATCTGTTGCACTAAAGACACCACCGCGCTGGGGCGGGCGTGGGAATCGACGATGAGGAGATCCTTTTCATTTTCAAAAATTGCCGCATTGCAGTTCAGCATCGGAAGCGGCGAAGCGATGGCGGCGTAAATTCCGGGAGCCACTTTTTGAATGTCGAAAAGTTTGGGGAGGACGGCAGTGCGAGCCTGGGCTCTGGCAGCGGTGGCGCGGAGAACAGCTTGGTCTAGCAGCGCTGCACCGGTCCAAAGATGGGCCATTGTACGTTTCAGGAATCCACGGCGGCAATCTTGCATCTTGTTCATGGTTTTAGTAGGTATACCACAAACGCGGAGCACGCTAAAGCGTGGTGCAAAAACTGCCGATTCCCAGAGATGGCTCCGAAAAGAGTTTTTGAACTGGACGTGCTGCGAGGCGTGGCAATTTTGCTGGTGATGGGAGTCCACGTGCCTGCCTATCCAATATGGTCCACTGTGGGTGGTTGGGGTGTTGATCTGTTCTTCGTTCTAAGCGGATTTCTGATTTCCAACCTGCTGTTCACCGAATACCGGACGAATGGGAGCATTCGATTAGGCCGGTTCTTCGCTCGTCGTGCACTAAAGCTGTATCCATCTTTTTATTTATTGATTGCGGTAACGCTGGTGTACTGTTTCTTTTGGAAAGTTCCTGTGATTGGTCAGGAATTGCTTGGCGAGATGATTCTTACCCAGAACTACATTGGGTCCATTTGGGGGCATACTTGGTCGCTGGCGGTGGAAGAGCATTTCTACATTTTCCTTCCGTTGCTGCTCGCCTTTCTGATGAGTAGAAATAGGGGATCGGAAAATCCGTTTCGGACGATTCCATATGTTTTCCTAGCGGTTGCAGGGATGTGCTTAGTTATGAGGATTGCGAATGCGATTCAGCATCCTGTTCATAGCCATCGAGTGCACTACGAACCGTCGCACTTAAGGCTGGATTCCCTCTTTTTTGGAGTGTTGTTGTCTTACCTGCATAACTTCCGTCCGGCTGTCCTCGAAAAGGCAATGAGCGATCCATGGCGGTTTCCAATTTCCTTGTTTAGCGTATTGGCGTTGGGACCCGCACTGTTTTTGCCGCCTGACGACCCGATTGTGTATACCGTAGGGTTCACGCTGGTCTATATCTCCTTTGGGACCATGCTTTTACTGTCGATATATAAGGAAAAAGGCAAGAAGTTGCAGACGCCTGGACCGGTGGCCAAAGCGATTGCCAAAATGGGGACCTATTCATACACCTTGTACTTGTGGCATGTGCCCTTGGCGATGTTGTTTTCGGGGATTGCGGCTCGATTTGGGATTGCGAATCAATACGTTTTGCATGCTATTTACTTCGCAACCACAATTGCGGTGGGCGTGGCTTCAGCGGAAATGGTTGAGATTCCAATTTTAAGGCTACGGGAAAGATTGTTCCCTTTGAGCGTCGCCGAGTCCCCGCAAATGCAGTTTCGGGAACCTGATGCAGTTCTTTTGCGTCCAAGCTAGTAGGTTGTGCCGGTAATTTGGGCATGAATGGTATGCTGGTAAAGTAAGGGGGGGCGAACAGGTTTCGACGGGATGGAATTGGTTTGTTGAGGCGTGTCGGGTTCCGAGCTCCCGTAAAACGATCGGAAAAACACAACTGCCAACACGCAGTTTGCATACGCTGCTTAATTAATTAAGTAGCCGCTGCAGATTCGGGGCCCGCCTCGGATCCCTCCAGCGTCATCAATGCGGGATAGGTTGAGAGTCTCCGTCTGGGGCAATCGATCGAGATCAATCAGGCTGGATTACCGCCATTTTGCCAGATTTTTGAGCGGTAGTTGAGAAAGAAGATTTGGCTACACACGTAGTCTTGGCAGGTCAAGCCATTTCGGACGCGGGTTCGATTCCCGCCGCCTCCACCATCGAATTTGATGTCAATTCGTTTTCAACTCGAGTATTGGCAAGATGGCCCATGGTTCGTGGGTCGGTTGCCTCAGGTTCCAGGTGTCATTAGCCAAGGCGCAACTCTTGCCGAGTTGGAAGACAACATTCGAGATGCGTACCGATTGATGATCCAGGAACAGGAATTCTTACCCGTAGAGGGAGCAGTTCAGAGAAAGGAAATCGAACTCCGGGCGTGAAGCGCCGAGAATTCGTACGGGAACTGGAACGGTCCGGTTGCTCGTTGGAGCGATCAAGCGGTGGGCACGATATCTATCACAACCTGTCAACGAAGCGATCTGCACCTGTCCCGCGCCATACCGAATCCCAGACTCGCTCTGCAAGCTGATCCGGCGACAACTTGGAATTGAGATGGTCTCGTAATTTTTGCGTGAGGTATTGGTTCACTTAGCGCTTTGCCACCGACTGCCGCCCCATGTTTTCGTAGTTTTCACCATGCCTACGGCAGATTTGTTCAACCGCAAAGTAGTGACGGCAACCGGAGGTGCAGGAGGTGTATTCCAATTTAGTTTCGAGAAGTCCAGGCCCCTGTCTCCAGCAGAAGAGGTGATTAGGATTCCATCATTCGACTCCGCAACAATCGACCAAATTCCGAGGGACCCGCTCGGGGTGACTGGTAGACCCGACGCCCGGTAAAACTCCTGTTCGGATGGTTTGATGAAGATCTCTGCCTGTAAGAGGCGGCCACCACCAACACTTGGCGAAATCCACGGGTAAATCGTGAATGCATAAATGAAATAGCAAAGGCCCAAAGGGTAACTCCTAGAGATGAAAAAGTAAGAGAAACCCCCGTCCAATACACGAGCAAACTTAAACTCCTGACGGGTCATCAGGGCAGCTGAGTGTATATAAAAATGATCGAGGGCGGCCCCAAGTCCGATCAAGTATACATGAAGCACGAGAATTTTCCCATTTTCTGATTCATCAATCTGCAAGTAGATCGTCAGAATCCGAGTGAGCAACCCGCATAAAAAAATGACAACGGCCGTCCAAAGGCAACGTAGTGCCATGTTCGGTTTAGGTTTCCCAACATAATATGTTTCCTGTTTCCAGCAGCCGCTAATCAACATCCAAAAGTCATATCCGACGATGGCCAATCCAATAAACAGAACCCCAGTAAGCACATAGCCCGCGTCGGCCAAGTCAAAACTCCGATGCCCATACTGCTGCAGACGCAGGTTGTAGATTACCAGTCCCGTGGCATAGAAGACGACTCCCAAAAATGCGCACATTTTAGCCGCCAACTCGATTTTCGACGTAATGGTAGGCGACGAAATCTCGGGCACAGCGCTGGCCTCGGAAGGTTCAGACATTGATCGGCATAGGGGCGGCGGTCACCCGCCGACCCCTGCCACACCACCGTGCGTACGGGTCCGTACACGGCGGTTCGAGTCGGTTGCGCTAACACCCATC
>JAYTTF010000284.1:0-12193 GCA_043745195.1 Bryobacterales bacterium
CCGGATTTCTTCATGAGACATGGTCGGGTGTGGAGTGTAGAGTTTCGGGCGTTGATCGCTAGGAATCAGCCAATACCGGGTAACCGGAATGCCGGCAACCTTCTTATCCGCATCTTCGCTCTTTTCCCATTTGTTGAAGTCAACAGTACCTGGGAAGGGTGTCATCATCACGAATTGGGCGAAGGTTAAGTCGGCCTTTTTTGCGAGTGCTGATGTGGCCTGGAAAGTGCTTTCCCGATCAGAAGACAAACCGAAAATGAACGACCCAAGAACATGGACGCCGTTTGCCCGGAAAACCTGCAAACGCTCAGCCAGTGCTTCGCCAGCCAGATTGAAGTCCTTATAGACGGTCTTCAAGCCTTCCTCTGTCACAGCTTCCACACCAACCAATGCGCCTTTGATGCGGGCTTTCTTCATTGCTGCCAGGAATTCCAAATCTTCAGCAGCTTCCATGGTGATCTGCGTGAAGAAAATCATGTCGTCCGGCAACAGTGCCATGCGCCGCATCAACTCGAAACGTTCATCACGGATTGCCGTCAGTTCAGCTACTCTAGCGTGATTGTTTTGCTTTTTTGCCAGATGAATGTCGGTAATGGTCACCGGATAAAAATTGTCGTCCGCCAAGGCAAGGAAGCGATAACCAAGCCGGCGGAGTTCCACAATTTCGCCCATCACAGCATCGGATGCGCGTTGCCGCGGTTCTTGTCCGTCAGTTCGCCAAACAGAACAAAATGAGCAATGCTTGGGACACCCTCGAAGGGTTTGCACTGAAGCCCACATGTAAGCTTTCGGTGGCATTAGATCCCAACGTGCTGGAGAGAACCTGTCAGCCGCAACACGGCCGCCATCATAAATTTTTTCAAGCTTTCCGTTTACACAATCCGCTAGAGCCTGCCGCCAAACCACATCCCCATCACCCTTCACCACCGCATGAGCGCCGCCCAATTCCAAGGCTTCTTCTGGATAAAGTGTTGCGTGTACGCCACCGAAAATAACCCAGGCGCCGGCCTCTCGAGCAATTTTGCCCACGGCCAGACCGCGCAATACGTTCGCGGTGTGGATTCCAATTCCGACAATGTCACCGGGTTTGATGGTGGATGGGTCCAACAGTTCCAGTGTTTCGTCGGTGATCAAAGGATCGCCGTATTCTTTCGGTGTTGCAGCTGCAAGAACGTAAAGCCAGCGAGGAGTGATAACTCCGATCCCGAAGGAAATGTCGCTGGGATTGATCAAATGCACGCGCATAAAAAGCTCCTATTTCAAACTGCTAGTCAATTTTCGCAAGGATGCCAGGCAGGGTGCGGCTAGATTCCCAGCAATCGGACCAGTCCGATGTTAACAGATTCCTGCTTGGTTCTGGGTAAAACTTGGCAGCGGAAATGCTGACATACTGGCAGCTAAGTCGCCACATTCAAGAGATGCTATGGGTAACTAGTTGATTCATTAAGGTGCCGAAAAACCTCACCTGCGTATAAGTGGGTTAGATGCCGCAATTTGGGGTGTTCGGCGCATAGGGAGGCGTGTATGATTCGATTGTGGTTATTCCTTTTTCTGGTACCTTTTTTCGTTTCCGCCTATGAAGCAGATGCGCGTCGTGGGGAAAGCATTTTTTCGCGTTATCGGTGCACAACCTGCCATTCTACTTCCGCAAACCCGAACGCCGCTCCCAATTTGTCAAGGCGGCTGGCTCGCGAATATTCACCCGCAGGAATGGCCAGCAGAATGTGGAATCATGCTCCAAAAATGTGGTTGGCTATGAAGGACGCCGGTATTGCCCTGCCCTCCATGTCCGAAGCTGATGCTGCGGACCTGTTTGCATTCTATTATTCGACACGCTACTTTGAGCGGCGAGGCGACGCCGCCAGGGGTAGCAAGATATTCTTTGAAAAGAATTGCATAATGTGCCACGCCGTAAATGGTCCTGAAAAACCTGCTCGCGAGTGGCGCTCACTGGCCGATCCAGTTGAACTGGTAAATAGCATGTGGAACCACGCCCCGGAAATGGAAGCTGCTACCCAACGCAGAGACTATCGCTGGCCTACGATTTCCTCTCAAGAAATGACCGATCTCCTGGTATACCTGCAGAACCTACCGGAAACCCGCAAGTTGACTTACCAATTTGCTCTCCCCGATGGAAGCCAGGGGAAGCAACTCATGGAAGACAAAGGCTGCACCGCCTGCCATAAGGGCGCGATGAGTCTGGAAAATCGACTGGGTGGTCTAACGTTGACCGAGGTTGCGGCCGGAATGTGGAATCATGCACCAGAGATGCGGAAGAAGGCGAAACCACTTAGTTCTGCGGAACTCCGAGAAATCTTAGCCTATGCCTGGGCAAAGCAGTTCTTTCAATCGAAAGGTCAGCCGAATCGTGGTGCGAAACTGTTCAAAGCGCAATGCGCAGGATGCCACAGCAATCCCGCTTCAGGAGCGCCGGATTTGTCGAAGGGCAAGCTTGGTGCCTCTTCCATAACCATGGTCTCGGCGCTTTGGAGGCACGGCCCCCGGATGTTATCCGAGTTGCAAGCCGCTGGAAAACCTTGGCCGGTTTTGAATCCGGCAGACATGGCGAACCTAATTGCATTCCTTAGGAAATAGGAGAAAGCTCTTTATATCTACTAATTAATTACTTTAGTGGAAGTAAAAGTGGACTATTGGCTAATATGGGCAGATGACTGTTCCCATGAACGAACTTACATTTGTCCTCAGGCAACTCAACGCCTGGTGGCAAAACAGCTTCGTTCCTGAGGTTCCATCGTTCCGCCGCAGCCCCATGCGCGAATTGCAGCATTGGCTGAAACACCCTACTTCTCATCGTGCTGTATTGCTCTCGGGATGCCGCAATGTGGGTAAATCCACGCTTTTGCAGCAATCGATCCACCAGTTGCTGATGGCAGGAGTTTCCCCGGCAAATATCCTTTATGTGAACTTCGATTACCCTATGTTTCGAATGGCAGGCATTGAAGCCGCACTGGAAGCTTGGCGGCAACTGGAACCTCGGGCAGATGGCGTTGAGTATTTGTTCATTGATGAGCCCCAACTATTGCCACGATTTGAAACCTGGGTGGAAACCCAGGTGGATACCATTCCCAAAAGACGTATTTTCGTTGCCTGTTCTTCTCAGCCGCTACCTTCTCAGCCCCCCGCAGCAAAGCTGAGCCGCTGGCATGAAATCCACGTTGCACCGCTCTCCTTCTACGAATACCTGCAGTTGAATCGAGTGGCTTTGCCACCTCTCCCCAAGTTGGTCAACCTCTCAGAACTGTTTGAATGGACCCCGCAAGAGTTCGTCCGCATCCGCCTCTTCGCAAAGTCGTATGTCGGACATTTCCACGAATATCTGGTGCGTGGGGGATTTCCGGCGACCGCCCAATTGGAAAGCATTGCCGATTGCCAGCAGATCCTCCGGGAAGAAGTTGCCAGCAATTTGCGGCGGGACACAACTGCGCTTTTCGGCGTGCGGAGTATCCTTGACCTGGAACATACCTTTCTATATCTGTGCATGAACGGGGAACTCCTGGACATGCAGGCACTCTGCGCCCATCTGAAAGTGAAGCGTCCAACCGTGGAGCATTTTCTGGAATTGCTAGAGGCAATCCATTTAATCCGTCGCCTGACACCACACGGTTATGGGAAAAATGTGTTGCGGGCAAGGCATAAAATTTATTTGGCCGACGCCGCGATTGCCCCAGCCATGATGTGGAAAGGCAAAGCCTTGCTGGATGACCCAGATGCTCTTGAGGTGGCCGCAGAAACTGCTGTCTTCCGCCACTTATTCGGGCGCTTCGGTTCCGATTCCCAGTTCTCCTACTGGCGCCAAGGAAAGAGTTATCAAATCGACTTGGTGGAACAAGTTGGGCGCACTATGATTCCGTTTACTGTGAAGTATCGGGAACAACCGGCAAGCCCAAAAGAGTTAAGAGTATTGGGGGATTGTTGCAATGAGAAGCAACTTCCAAGAGGATACGTTGTCACGAAATCGTGCCACGATTTCGGCGAACCGGCATTCAGCCATGGTAAAAATTTGAAGGTAATACGCCTTCCGGCTCCACTGCTTTGCTACTGGTTGGATGCTGTCTAATGCGGCGCAACGGTTGTATAAATGATTATTAAAGTTGCGCCGCAATTCGATTCAGCGGATTACCGGCGATCCCTGTCTGGTGCCGGTGTGGTTACAACAGCGCCATTGCTCAGGCCCGAGAAATTCCCCGCTGCGTCAAATGCTCGAACATTGTAAGTGTAAGAGGTATTGAAGGTCACGGCTGTATCAGAAAAGCTCAGCGTACTGCCGGAGACTGAAGCCAGCACTGCCCCATTCCTGATGATCTGGTAGCCTGTGACACCGACGTTGTCAGAACTGGCCGTCCAGCCAAGATTCACCTGGGACATACTTACGGCACTGGAAGATGTGATAGTAGGCGTGGACGGTGCTTGACTATCGCCACCACCTCCACCGCCCCCGCCACTGGCAACATTCACAGTAACCGACGCCGTAGAACTTCCAGAGCCATTGGATGCAGTTAGCACATAGGTTGTAGTGGCGCTTGGGGTCACAGGTTTTGAGCTAAGACCAGTAACGTCGCCTACACCGCTGATGCTGATACTGGTTGCCCCAGTTACATTCCAGGCCAGCGAAGTGGCTTGCCCCAATGATAGGGAATTCGGAGTTGCCGTGAACGAAGCAATGTTGGGAACAGAGGCAATTACCGGCGCGTTCCACAACAGCATTGCGATTGCGGTTCCGGTTTTTTGATAGTAATCCACTGTAACCAGATGGTTCCCCTGAGTCAATTCCCTACGGAACAAATAGGTGGCACCAGATTGGTCAATCCAGCGGTCCAGCAGCAGCGTTCCGTCAATGTAGACCCGCATGCCGTCCGAAGTTATGACCGTGAACGTAATGTTCCCTGCGGGAAAGAAGAAGTTTCCTTGCCAGCGGGCCGAGAAGTTGCCCGCAGGCACTCCCGCCCCAGGGGAAGCGTTGCCCCAGGAGAAGGCAATGTTATTGTCAGTCCTGGTAAGCACCGGGTTACCCGCGAGGCTGGTGTTGTTGTAGTAACAGCCAGTGAACGCATTCGTTGCCGGAGCAGGGCAACTGGTTGTAACCACGGGGGAGGGGGTGGTCACAATTGCGTTGTTGCTTTGGCCGGAAAAATTACCTCTCGCGTCAAAGGCTTTTATGAAGTAAGTGTAAGTAGTACCCGCAGAAACACTATTGTCGGAATAGGACAATTGATTACCAAGAGTAACCAGCGCTCCACCGTTTCTGTAAATAAGATAACCAGTAACTCCCACATTATCTGTGCTGGCAGACCATGCCAGATTAACTTGCGTTGCACTTGCTGCAGCAGCCGAAGTTATCACTGGAGCTGTTGGAGGCTGCGTATCCAAGCCGACAGGGTTTACTGTAACAGTTGTTACCGCACTGGAACTGCCCGTTGCGTTTGTCGCTGTCAATGTATACGTTGTGGTGGCCGAAGGTGTAACTACTTTCGAGGAAAGACCCGTGACACTGCCAATGCCGCTAATACTTAGGCTGGTGGCACCAGACACATTCCACGATAGAGTTGTCGATTGCCCCGCGGTGATGGAGGAAGGGTTGCTTGTAAACGAGGATATTGTAGGAGCTGTCCCGCCACCCGGTGTGATCACGGCGTCAACAACACCACCAAAGTCCGTAGTCCAATACCAGCCATATGTGGCACCTGGACCGTAAGCTCGCGCAATCCCGATTACCCTGAACGATGCATTGAGCATGTTCAAACGATGTGCATAAGTACAAGTGCCAGACCCGTCTGGATCACAAGCATTTTGCCACTGGCTGAATGAGTTTGCCGCACTGCTATACCCAGCTGCGATGTTCTCGCCCCATGGAAAGTAGGGGTATCCAAAAGCTGCAATGCGTGCACCAGAACTTCGACCTAAACTGTCGGTGTGGGCGAAGTAATTCTTGGCAGACATATCATTACTCATCCATCGCGATGCAGCTTGTAGAGTAACTGAAACCTGCAAAGGCCCCGCACCATTTTGCGCACGGTAGTTATTGATCAAAGTTAGAAAGGCCCACTCTTCGCTATCGAGGCCGGAAGAAGTAGGTGGTGGAGGGGATGACCCGCAGGATCCACCAGGGCAATAGCCAGGCTCGTAAGTCCAAAACGGAATGCCCCCGGAAATCACACAGGAAACTCCAGCCACGTTGGCATCGCTTGCTAAAAGTGCGGCTCTATGAAGGGCATCTTGCCAACCCGCAATTACGGACGCTGGATCGCTGATGGCGAAGGCCAGATTTTCGGCGATGATGTTGTAGCCCAGGCTTGCGGCAGTTGTGTCGTAACCTTCATGCGGATTAAAGCCACGCCCCGGAGTATGGGTGGCCATGTAATCGATAAATTGTGGGGCACGAATCTCAGCGTCTTTCATGCCGAGGTTGTCCATATTCAACGCCGCAACGCCGTTTTGAGAGCGAAAAAGATTGATCTGGCTGAATAAACCGGTAATCATACTATCGCTGCACCAGCTCTGGCCAGAGGGAAGATTGATTTGGTGAGTGATGCTTTGGGCCAGTGCAACATTGGTGGTTGAAAAAATACCCAAGGCCAAGAACGTTACAGGCAACAGAGTGTACATATTTGTAAGCATAGTTGTTTTCGAGTTGTCTTCGCGTCATTCACGCTTTGAATTAAAGCTGGTTGATAAATACAGTGTGCTGCGCTCGGCGGGCTATTGCTTAGTTTGACTTATAGGTATCTATAGTGAATTCATAAGACACGAATATGTTAAGCCAATAGTACAGCAACCTTAAGTAATGGGCAACTCGTTTCATCTGTTTTTAATTACTTATAGGTTATCTGGGGGTATGGGGTACACCCTTTTGAAGGGGTATGGCATATGCCTTTAGGCATACTTAGGCCAAGCGAAGGACTGCCTTTGAGTTGTTCTTGGTTTCCAAAGCAATGGTCACAAGCGCGACATTTCACTCGGCGTCAGCATCCGCCACTGACCGGGAACAAGGCCGTCCAAGCGCAATTGGCCGATGGCTACGCGGATGAGCCGGAGTGTTGGGAACCCAACTGACGCGGTCATCCGGCGCACCTGCCGATTCTTGCCTTCGGTGATGGTTATTTCAATCCAACTTGTAGGAATGTCTTTCCGAAACCGGATTGGCGGATCGCGCGGCGGCAAGTCTGGTTCGGCAATCAACTTCGCTTTCGCCGTCTTGGTGACGTAATCCTGAATAGCAATTCCATTGCGTAGCTGGTTCAACGCCTGTTCGGTGACTGCACCTTCCACCTGCACCCAATAGGTTTTGTCTTTATCGAATTTCGGATGACTGAGGCGATATTGAACAACACCGTCGTCCGTTAAAAGCACGAGCCCCTCACTATCCTTATCCAATCGTCCGACAGGATAAACATAGGGGACGTCGATGTAATCTTTCAGCGTGCGGTCACCGGGTTGTCCAGTGAATTGAGTCAGTACGCCGTATGGTTTGTAGAAAAGAATATGGTTCCTATTTTCGGCCGAAATCTTTCGCACAGCGGAATCCAATATTAGGACTGCGTTCCGCTGGCCGGGCCCAACTACGATAGGCACAGGTTAAATACTTCGCCACATCAGCCCACGATCCACCCCGGATCACTTTATATTGACCCGCTGCAGACCCTGTGAACGGTCCTTTGGGATTATCGGCCGGAGCTTTTTCGTAATACTCACGATCATACCAATCGGAGGTCCACTCCCACACGTTGCCCACAATGTCGTAGATGCCGAAACTGTTTGCGGCACACTTACCAACTTCCTGCGGACCACTGAATACGCCGAATTTCGCATCCTTATCTGTAGGTGCTTTTTCACCCCAAGGATATTTGGCCTTTTCGGTTAGGCCGCGGCACGCTCGCTCCCATTCCGCTTCGGTGGGTAAACGTTTGCCTGCCCATTTGGCATACGCTGAGGCATCTTCCCAACTAACTCCACTTACTGGAAAGTTTTCCTTATTTTTGGGTAGCTTACCATCGGGCCAGTTATAGGGTGACCGGTGTTTGGTGGCTTTGATGAACAGGGCGTAATCAGCGTTAGTAACTTCGTGAGTGTCCAGGTAGAACGGAGCGATTTTGATTTGCCTCACTGGTTGATCGTCCTTCACAAGAACGGGCACCCACTGCAGTCCATCGTCGGGCAAGGCGTGGGAGCGGCCACGCAAAAACTCGCCGCCAGGAATGAAAACCATTCCCGGTTCAGCGGCAATTACGCAGCAGGCAAATAAGACACTAACCGTAAATTGACGAAATTTCATCGGTGGGAATGTATCCGTTAGGGCCCAGCGGATCCACATATGCAAACGTCCGTCCCGACGGAGTGTTGCGGATCTCTTTGGTCCAATCAATGCCCAGGGCGGACATCATGGTGGCTAGAATATTTTCCATACGCGGTTGTTCTTTGCGGTGCCAGCCCGTATCCACGCACAGCGAGCCGTCTTTATCGGAAGCGCCTAGAACCCGGCCGCCTTTCACGCCAGCGCCGGCAAACAATGCAGGGTAACACTTATTGTGATGATCGCGGCCATCCATGTTATTCAACGCACCAATTGTGCGGCCGAATTCGCCCATGCAGACCACCAGAGTTTCATCCAGCAAGGTGCGGGCGGGGTCAATCTTCGAAGGCGTTTTAGCCAGGTCTTCCAGCAAACTGGAAAATGCCGGGTCGAATTCATCGCAAAGTTTGTAGTGATTCGACGCGGCTTTTTTATCCCAAATCTGTACGTGATGATCCCAACCGGGATGGCAAAGATGAATGTAGTGCGCACCGCCATCTGCCGCTAAAACGTTGCGGGCCAAAATAGCGGAAATGCCCACTGGGTTGTTTCCATAGCGTTTTCGATCTTCATCGGTAATGTTGAAAGCGGCGGGCCAACGGGCATCGCTCAGCAGCCGATGGGCCGTATCGTAATAATCTTCGTAACCCGCCATGGACTTACTGAGTGCAGCAGCTTTGTTGCCGTGGGCGTCGCGCAAGGCTTTCAACAGAAGCCAGCGTTCTTCAATCAACTCCATGGCTTTTTGATCCAGAGCTTTGCCCTTGGCTGCGGATTCAGGATTAATGTCCACCACTGAAAAACGAGGTTCAAGAAAGCCGGTGGATAGAGCTCCTGCGGCGCCTTTTTCCAGGTAGAAGGATAGGTAAGTGGGGAATGTATCCGTGGGGCGGCGGCGCGAATCCAGTTCACTTGCGATAACCGATCCGATGGCGGGAATTTCCTTCGCGAATGCAAGATTCATTTGCCTTCCCGTCTGCTGGTAATACTGTCCGCGGAAGTGAACTTCCTCATGACTGTGCAGCGAACGGAGAATTGCAAGTTTATCCAACTGCTTTGAAGTGCGCGGAAACAGGCGCTGCGAAAGATGCACGCCATTGGATTGCTTAACTATGTCCAGATCCTTGGGCAGCCCCTTCGACTCTTTGAAGTCGAACGATTCAATATGGCTGATGGCACCGGAAATTTCGTAGAAAATCACGTTGCGTGCCGTACCGCGCGGGTTCACCTTGGTGCCTGAAGCAGCCGCTTTCAAAGGCCAATTCCCAAATGCCGAAGCACCCAGGATTCCGCGTCCACCCCATTCCAGCAGATCCCTTCGCGAAGGGAAAAGTTCACCAATTGTCTTCATTGCATTTCCCCTAGTAATTGAATAGGAATTCCACTTGATTCAGCAGTGCCCATTGCAAATTCTCAGCACCGCGCTTGCGATCGACCTTCATGGCGTCTTTGGCAACCATCTGTTCCGCGTTGGTGGGCCAACGGGAAATGGTGCCCAGGAATAGCTCCTCCACCACCTTTGCATCGTCGTTGAGGTAAGTGTCCAAAAGGCGCTGCACGCGGCTATCTTTTGCGGCTATCACGCGATCATTCACCACGCCCGATTGCATCATTAACAATGGCTGCAAGGGGGAACCAGTGGGGTCCTTCGGCGGATTGCTGCGGTTCGATTGACCAAAGGCAGCAAGCATAGTTTTTGTATCGCCTGATCCAGCGGGACCGGAAACTTGCATGGCCATTGGCATACTTTCCTTACCGCGTTTGAAGGCTCCTGGTCGGCTGGTGGCCGTGGCAATGGAATCGTGAATTTCTTCCGCGCCTAATTGGCGAACAAACTTACGCGCAAAATATTTCGAGTAACTCTCTTTCCATTCCCCATCGAATCGCGCTGAAAGCTGATACGCGGCTGATTGCGCGATGGTGCGGAAAAGGTATTTCAAACTATGATTGTGAGCGCGGAATCCAGCAGCCAAATCATCCAGCAGTTCAGGGTGAGTTGGTTGCAGATCCCAGCCCTTGGGCAAGTTGCGCGGATCTTGCCGGGCAAGGTCGAATTCGTCGAAAGGCTCCACAATACCCTGGCCCATTAACTTGGCCCAAAACAGATTGGCGGTGGCGCGAGCGAACTGCGGATGAGCCGTCAGCATGCGGCCGAATTCAACCCGTGGTTCAATACCAGGCCGAGGCTTTTCGCCTGTCAACATAAAGGAAGGTTCGCCATTGCCGCCAAAACGGGGAACGCGGATCATGCTTTTACCCTTGGTATCGTAACCAGGGTTGCCATCGTCAATCAGAAATTCGCCCGATTGCGGTTTGCCGTCTTCCCAATACATAAGGTAGCGGGAGTTGGCAAGAAAAGCCGAGTTGCCGTAGAATTCTGTGCGCTTCCGTGTGGACAAATAGACATTCACTTTTTCCAAATGATTCTTGCCGTCATGACAGGAAACACAACTGGTGTTGATGCCCAGGAACACCTTGTTATAGAGCACTGCTATTTCATCGTGCGTATCCATTTGATGAACCATGCCCATATCGTTACCGTCATCGGGCTGTGGCTTACCTTGCACATGCTCGCGAGCGATGACATTGGACGCCGCAACAATGTGATTGGATTTTGCCGCAGAGGCTATGATGTCGCGCACCACGTCATCGTAAGGCCGGTCAACGGTTAAGTTTTCCTTCATCCAATAATGGAACAGATCCTGGCCACGGCCCATTTTGCCATTGGCGCGAAACAGATCCATGAAGAAATAGGACCACTTATCGACAAATGCCTCGGAGGCCAGCAGCTTTTCGATCAGCTTGTCGCGCTTGCCGGCATCGGCGCTGGAAGTGAAATCGCGGATCTCTTGTGGGGATGGAATGCGGCCGGTAAGATCGAGCGAAACGCGTCGCAGAAACTCAAGATCGGAAGCGGGTGTAGCGTGAGGAATGCGATCCTGTTCCATTTTGCCGAAGATCCGAGCATCCACGAAATTGCGGCGGACAAGCCGCGCTCCGCCCTTTGAAGGTGGAAGCGATTTAGACACGGTTTCTGTAAGCGCACCTGCTTGGTTCGGCTTATTTGGCTGCAGGATGGGCGCATGAATTTCCGTGAATCGCTCGAACGGGAGAGATTCTTCTTTCAACTGTTTTTGCGCAAACAGTGCGAATGGGCAAACAAGGACCAGTAAACAACGCATGCGGGCATTCTATACTGTTTTCCCGTCGAATGAAAGGGGGGGGTCTTGTCTCATGCAAGAAGAGCCTGAAGGGGCAAAGGTGTCGGAAGCTGGGGATTGATCATCAGCATGAAAAGTGGAGAGAAGCTAAGCCTGGAGAAAATCCAGGCCCTGCTGGAAGCAACGATAGAAGTACGGTTTAAGGGTCACAGCCGCAAGGAAAAGTATGAGTGGATAGAGGCGACATTGAATGAACATGGTTACCGGAAGCAGAGCCGGAAAGGAAAAGGGGTGCTGCGGGAGTATATCGAAAAGATGACTGGGCTGAGCCGATCACAAGTAAAACGGTTTGATTAGCCGACACGGACCATGCGGAGAGGTAAGAGAAACAGTCTACCGAAGAAATCGGTTTGCGAGGACTTACAAGGGAGCGGATATCGAGTTACTGGCGGAGCTGGATGAAGCGCACGAAACAATGAATGGAGCAGCCACGAAAAAGATCCTGGAGCGGGAGGTGACCGAATACGGGCAAGCGGTATGGACTTCTAGCGGGCATCTCTGTGGCCCACCTACACCGGCTGCGTAAAAGTAGAACGTACCGTCAACGTAGAGTTAGCAAACGGCCTGAATTTGTAGGTGCTCACTTCCGGCTGCCTGGAAGAGTACAACACGGCGGCGAGCGAGAATCCGGCTATTGCCGAGACTGCCCACTTCCACCAACTAT